>NZ_JAEMSD010000859.1 GCF_016462955.1 Bradyrhizobium sp.
GGTGAAAGCAGACCGCGCTCCTACTTCACCAGCTCACATCCGCCTTCCGCCAGCGGACGGAACGCCTGCTCCGCCGGAATCGTCGAGACCAGCTTGTAGTAATCATACGGATATTTCGACTCCTCCGGTTTCTTCACCTCGAACAGGTACATCGGATGCACGACGCGGCCGTCCTGGCGGATGGCGGTGTCGCCGAACAGCTTGTCCTTGCCTTTGAACTTCTTCATCTCCGGCACGACCTGCTTGGCATTGTCGCTGCCGGTGGCGGCGACCGCGTTGAGATAAGCGAGCGTCGATGCGTAGACGCCGGCCTGGTTGCCGCTGGGCATCTTGCCGTTCATGCCGGGCCGCGCGGCGAACCGCTTGGCGAACGCACGGGTGTCGTCGTTCATGTCCCAGTAGAAGGCTTCCATGAGCTGGAGCCCCTGCGCGACCTTGATGCCCATGCCGTGGATGTCGTTGATGAAGAGCAGGAAGGCGACGAGCTTCTGGCCGCTCTGCTGGATGCCGAACTCGGCGGCCTGCTTCACCGCGTTGATGGTGTCGCCGCCGGCATTGGCAAGCCCGATCACCTGCGCCTTGGAGCTCTGCGCCTGCAACAGGAAGGACGCGAAATCGGAGGTGCCGAGCGGATGCTTGGACGAGCCCAGCACCTTTCCGCCGTGCGACTCGATGTATTTCTGCGCTTCCGCCTCGATGCCCTTGCCGAGCGCGTAGTCGACCGTGAGGAAGTACCAGTCCTTGCCGCCGCGCGACACCATCGCGGCTGCCGTGGTGTTGCCGGTCGCCCAGGCGTCGTTGACCCATTGGATCGTGTTCGGCGAGCAGGCCTTGCCGGTGAGATCCGAACTCGCGGTCGAGGATGCGAGGAACGTCATGCGGCTGTCGCGCAGAAGCGCGTTGATCGAGAGGCCGACGGCCGAGTTGGGCACGTCGACGATGGCGTCGACGCCTTCGACGTCGAGCCATTTGCGCGCGATGGCGTTGCCGACATCGGCCTTGTTCTGGTGATCGGCATAGACGATCTCGACCTTGATGCCTTTGCCACCGCCGTTGAAATCCTCCGCCGCCATGCGCGCGGCCTCGACCGAGCCCATGCCGTTGGTGTCCTGGAAGATGCCGGAGATGTCGTTGAGCACGCCGACTCGAACGACGTTGTCGGATATCTCGGCATTCGCGGCGCCGGTGACCAGGCTGGCGGCCAGCGCAAACGTCCACTTCAGACACTTCATCTTGTCCCTCCCTGTTTCGATTGCCGGTCTTTGCCGGCGCGTTCTAAGAAAATCAGACCTGCCGTTCGGGCAGCCTCAGCACGAGCCCATCGAGTGCGGGCGTGATCTTGATCTGGCAGGACAGCCGGCTGTTCGGCCGCCGCTCGGCGGCGGTGCCGTCGAGCAGCGCGTCCTCGTCATCCGCCATATCGGGCAGGCGCGTGAGCCAGCTCTCGTCGACATAGACGTGGCACGTGGCGCACATGGCATTGCCGCCGCATTCGGCCAGAATGCCGTCGAGGCCGTGGCGGGTCGCCGCCTGCATGGCACTCTCGCCGTCGCCGGTCTCGACGCGGTCTCCGACAAAGACGGGGCCGTCGGCCTGGAGCCTGCGCCGGGCATCCCTGAGTTCGGCTATCGCATCGCCCCGCAGATCCGTCACCAGCCCTGCAGGCGCGGGTCCGACGGCAGGCGCCTGCGC
>NZ_JAEMSD010000860.1 GCF_016462955.1 Bradyrhizobium sp.
ACCGCTTCGCGGTCTCCTCAGGATGAGGCTAAGCAGCATCGGAGCCCGTTGAAACAGGCTCAACGTCCTCGATCCTCATCTTGAGGGCCCGCCAACGGCGGGCGTCTCGAAGGATGGCCACAGGCGAGATCGCGCCATATGCGATTGCCCTGCCCTTCAGGGGAGGGTGAAGCGAGCGCCACGCGCCTATGTCCCCTTTGCCATCTTCTCCAACCTCCGCTGCAGCGGCGCCCAGTACGTCCCCGGGCGGAAGCGCTGCAACAGGTCGATGAAGCGGGCGTCGTTGCCGATCAGGATGCGCGGCTCGTTTCGCTCGATGCCCCTGATGATACGCAGCGCGGCTTGCTTCGGCGTCGTCTTCGCCGCGGTCTCGAACCGCTCGATCGATTGCACGCGGCGCGCGTTGTCGGTGACGCCGACGCCGGTGCGTGCGTTGCGCGCGATCGCGGTGGCCACGCCGCCGGGATGCACCACCGATAGCTTGACCGGGCTGTCCGCGACGCCGAGCTCGTGCCGCACGCTCTCGGAGAAACCGCGCACTGCAAATTTCGCCGCCGCATAGGCCGATTGGCCGGGCGGCGCGACGATGCCGAAGATCGAGGAGAGGTTGACGATGTGCGCCTCGGGCCTCGTCTTCAGATGCGGCAGGAAGGCCCGCGTGCCGTGCACGACGCCCCAGAAATTGACGTCGAACAGCCAGTCCATCTGCGCCTGGTCGATCTCCTCGAACGAGCCCATCAGCGCCACGCCGGCATTGTTGACGACGATGTTCAGCGCCGGATGGGCCGCGACCGCCTCGCTCGCGAACTGCGCGATGTCATCAGCCTCACCGACGTCGACGCGGTGGACGCTGACCTTGCGGGCCGGGCCGATCTCCGCGGCCAGCGTCTTCAGCCCCGCCTCGTCTCGGTCGGCGAGCGCGAGATCGCAGCCGCGCTGTGCAAGTTCGATGGCCAGCGCGCGGCCGATGCCGCTGGCGGCTCCCGTGATGGCGGCGGCGCCGCGAATCGTCGTCATGATGCTCCCCGTCAAGCCTTGATGCGGGAACTATGCTTTACATTTTTTCAGAATGGAACCGAACCTCAGGCGCCCCAGGTTTTTAACATTCGTTACTGAGGCATGCATTGGGAGCCGCCGATGGGACAATCGAAACCATTTCGCGCGACAGCGCTCATCGTTGAAGACGACATCATGCAGCGTGAGATGCTGTGCGTTCTCCTGGAAGAGAGCGGTTATCAGGTCATCCAGTGCGAAAGCGCCGAGGCCGCCGAGCTCGTCCTCGACAAAAACGCCGGCGTGCTCTCCCTGATGCTGACGGACGTGCAGCTTGCCGGCCGCATGAACGGGGTCGAGCTCGCTCACGTCGCCAAGGATCGCAATCCCAGGCTCGACGTCGTTGTCACCTCCGGCCGCCCCCTGATGCAACCCTTGCCAGATGGCGCCAAATTCTGGGCCAAGCCCTGGGCGCCGCTCGACGTGCTGCGCGAGGCCGAGCTCGCGCAGCTGTCCTGAGACGAGAGCTTCGCCTGTTGCGAAGCAAATCCACTATCAATCCCGTCATCCTGAGGTGCTCACACGCGACGCAACGCGTCGCGCGGGAGCCTCGAAGTATGCAGGGCCGAGATGCCGCGATAGCCGGGCCGTCGCCCTTCGAGGGCCGCTGAAGAAGCGGCCACCTCAGGGTGACGG
>NZ_JAEMSD010000861.1:0-974 GCF_016462955.1 Bradyrhizobium sp.
GAGACCGAGGCGATGTCGAAACGCGTGCTCGTCGTGACCGGGATGCCGGCGGCGGTCGCCGCCTCGATCGACTTGGTCATGGCCGCGACGTCGGCGACCGAGATGGCGAGACCGTCGACCTTCTGCGTGATGAAGTCCTGGATGATCTGGGCCTGCGTCGCCGGCTCGTGCTCCACCGGGCCCTTGTAGATGCACTCGATGTTGCCGAGTTCCTTGGCGCGCTTCAGGCAGCCGTCGCGCGCGAAATCGAAGAACGGATTGTTCATCGCCTTCGGCACGATGACGAAGCGGTAGTTCGCAGCGAATGCCGGCGTTGCCATCATAGCCACGGCGAT
Source organism: Bradyrhizobium sp. (assembly GCF_016462955.1). Taxonomy (GTDB): domain Bacteria; phylum Pseudomonadota; class Alphaproteobacteria; order Rhizobiales; family Xanthobacteraceae; genus Bradyrhizobium. The sequence continues at coordinate 336 of NZ_JAEMSD010000861.1, forward strand.
GCCCGCAAGAAGCAGTTTCCTCATGGTCTCCTCCACCCTTGTTGGTGCCTATCCTCTCGAAAGCGCCCGGGAAGCGGACAGGCGGCGTTTTATTTGCCTTCCCGAGGCGACGTTACGTCAGCTCATCCGCGAGCGGATGCGGTCGACCAGCACGGCCAGGATGATGATCACGCCCACCAGCGTCTGCTGCCAATAGGAGCTGACCTGGGCCAGCACGAGCCCGTTGCGGATCACCTCCAGCAGCACGCAGCCGACGATCGCCCCGAGCGGACCGCCGATGCCGCCGGCGAGATTGGCGCCGCCGATCACGGCCGCCGCGATCACGTTGAGCTCGTAGGACGTCGCCATGTTGGCCGGCGCCGACCCGAGCCAGCCGGAGATGATGATGCCTTGCAGGCCGGCAGCGAGCGCGCAGATGACATAGACCTCTATCTTCACGCGGACCACCGGGATGCCGGTCAACTCCGCCGCCTTCTCGTTGCCGCCGAGCGCGAAGACATGGCGGCCGAACGAAGTGTGGTGCAGCACCACGGCCATCGCCAGCGCGAGAATCACGAGATAGATGAACGGCACCGGCACGCCGAGCACGTCGCCCGAGGTCGCTGCGTAGAAATAATCGGCGTCGGGCCCGCCCGGAAA
>NZ_JAEMSD010000861.1:984-1689 GCF_016462955.1 Bradyrhizobium sp.
AGCCGAGCCCGCGCACGATCGAGAGCATGCCGAGCGTGGTGACGAAGGGGGACAGGCCGAGCACCGCGATGCAGAAGCCGTTGACGAGGCCCGCGATCAGCGCAACGCCGAGACCGGCGACAACCGACACCAGCAGGATCAGGCCTGGTACATTGGCGAGCACGGTCTTGCCGTCGGCCGCCATGTGCACCAATGGCGAGCCAGGCGCCGACAGCTCGGTCATCACCATCGAGGTGATCATGGCCGAGAAGCACATCATCGAGCCGACCGAAAGATCGATGCCGCCGGTGATGATCACGAAGGTGACGCCGAGCGTCGCAATGGCGATGAAGGAGAAGTTCTTCGCCACGTTCTGCATGTTGCCTTGGGTGAAGAAATAGGGGCTGGCGAAATGCATGATCACCAGCAGCAGCGCCAGCGCGAGCAGGACGTAGCCGGTCTGCGAGGCGAAGATGCCGCGCTGCCACCACCTGATCTTGCCGACATTGGTGAAGCTGATCGGGGACTCCATGGGCATGGCCATCACGCCGCCTCCTTCGCGCCGGTGATAAGGGCGGTGACTTCCTCCGGAGAGGTCTCGTGGATCGGCTTGTCGGCCCGCTTCTCGCCGCGGCGCATGACGATGACGCGGTCGCACACGGCGAAGACATCGGGCATGCGGTGCGAGATCAGCATCACGGCGACGCCTTGCTCCTTCAGCCGGTG
>NZ_JAEMSD010000862.1 GCF_016462955.1 Bradyrhizobium sp.
CCCCTTAGAATATCATTGAACGCGTCAAGATTTCGGCCCCACTCGGCTCCTGGGATGATGCGAAGGCCGATCTGATCGTAGAATTCCTCCAGCGTCGCGAATTCCGACCCGTCAATACACAGTTCTTGCTTCGATGCCGTCATCAGTGTAGCCCCGTCTCACTCCGCCACGCGCACCGACTTGGCGCTTGCCGCCTCCGACCATTCGCCGACGACGCGGTCGAGGTCGCAGAGATTCTGGTGCATCTGCTCCAGGGAGAAGCCGATCGCGAAGAAGCGCTCGGCAGTGTCGCCGGGCTGGCCGCGGATCAGGCCATCCTGGCGGACAGACGCCACCGCCTCGGCGTAATGCTGGAGCGCGACGTGGACCGGATGGATCGGCGGCGCACCGGCGCCTTCACGCAAGGCCGCGGCGGCGGAGCGGAGAAAGCGCTCGATCACGGTGGAGACCTCCGCCAGAGGGCCTGCCAGCCGCGTCTGCACCTCGATCGGCAGCGGGACCACGGTGGCGCGGCCGATCATCACGACGTCATGGCGCAGCCGCAGGATCGTTCGCAGCAACGGGCCGGTATCCGGACCGCTCGACAGCCGCGCGGCGCGCTCGCGCTCGGCTTCGGAGCCGATCGCATTGAGGTTGACCATCGCGCTGCCGATGCCGTCCTGGATCCGGTGCAGCGCGTCGTTGTCGCGGCCGCGCGTCAGGCCCGCGAGCAGCTCGGTGAAGGCGTCGGCGATCAATTCGAGCAGCGTCGCCGCGCTGGCGCGAATCTGCCGCACCGCGCGCGAGGGCAGCACCAGGAAGGAGACCAGCAATCCGGTGACCGCGCCGACGCCGACCTCGCTGACGCGGTCGATCGCCGACGCCAGGGGATCGGAATGATGCATGGTCGGAACCAGCAGCACGATCACGGCCGTCACCGTGGCAGCGCTGAGGCTCGGATTGATCGCGGCGATGAAGGCGAGCGGAGCCACGGACAGCACCAGCAGGCCGAGGAGGCCTGCCTCCGTGGAGTACGGAATCAGGATCGCGAGGGCACCGCCATAGATCGCGCCGCCGATGGTGCCGAGCATATAGTCGCGCGTCGCCTTCAGCGAGCGGCCGACGCTCATCTGGGTCACGATCAGCGCGGTCAGCACCGCCCAGAGCGGCAGCAAGAGGTGCAGCGCGGTCGCGATCGCATAGGCGGCGGTCGCGGCGACCGTGACCCGGATCGCCAATCCCAATTGCGTCCGCCGCGACCTGAGCCGGTCGAGCAGCTGCCTTGCGCGCGTCATGCGGAATATCCCGATCCTCTTGAGCCGACCAAAAGCATGGCTGATGCCCGCGGCCGCAAGGCCGCTTGAAAGGCCAAATCAGCCCGCCTAACTTGCGCGCCAAAACGAGGAAACACGATGGCCCACGAAACCGCAACGCTTGCCGCCTATGTCTTCAACCTGAAATACCAGGATATTCCAGCGGAGGTGCTGGATCGCGCAAAAGTGCTGACGCTGGACTTTCTCGGCAGCGCGATCCGGGCGCGACGCGAGGCCGAATCGACCCCGTCGATGCTGAAAATGCTGGAGGCGCTGGCGCTCGACACCAGGGGCGAGTCCACCGTGTTCGGCGACAGCAAGTCCTGGACACCGGCGGTCGCGGCGCTGCTCAACGGCGCGCTCGGCCATTCCCTCGATTTCGACGACACCCACGC
>NZ_JAEMSD010000411.1 GCF_016462955.1 Bradyrhizobium sp.
CGCCGATCGCAGGCAGGCCGTTGCTGCCGGCGGGATTGGGCGAGAACCACGTGCCTGAGACGTCGATGACGGCATCGGCGCGCAGCACCTCAGGGCCCTTGCCGTTCTGATAGCGAATTTCGAAAGGCGCTTGCTCCCGCCCCTTCGTCTTCGCCTTGTCGAAGCCCTCGCGGCTGATCGCCGTCACGCGGCTCGAGGTCCTGATCGTCTCGCGCAGCTTCGTTTGCGTCGCGAGCGGTTCGAGGTAGCGCTCGATCAGTTCGCCGCCGGTCGGATAGGCGCTCGGGTCCGGCGAATTCCAGCCGGTCGGCGCGAGCAGGCGCGCGGCCGCCTTGTCGACGTTGTATTGCCACGGCGAGAAAAGCTGCACGTGCTGCCATTGCCTCACTGCGTGGCCGGCTTGCGGTCCCACCTCTAGGACGACCGGAGTCATACCCCGTTCCAGAATGTGGGCGGCTGCTGCGAGCCCGACTGGCCCGGCACCGATGATAGCGACCGTCTTTCCTGTAATCATATTTCTGATCCCATACTTCTAGAATGACCGAATAAGCGGGCAAAGTGCTCAGGCCGCTGTCTGGGTTTCCTTGCATTGATTTTCATCGACGCAGCATTCGTCGACGAGGAAATCCACCAAGCCCCGCATCGTGTCGTATTCGGCGTGGCAAACAAGCGTGGTGCCTTCGCGAACCTGAGTGATTAGCCCTACGGAAACGAGCGCCTTGACGTGATGCGATAGCGTCGATGCCGGGATCTTCAGGCGTTCCTGCAGACGGCCAACCGGCATGCCGACGCTTCCCGCGCGCACCAGCACTCGGTAGATCTTCAACCTAGTCGGGCTGCCCAGCGCTTCGAGTCGGGCGGCCGCATCGTCTATCTTCATCCGGCCAATATGGGCCAGCCGCTGACTGGCGTCAACCGTAATTCTAGCAATTTCGAAATATAAGTGACGGGGTGTCCTGGCAGCGTCATGAAAGCGCAAACAGATATGTCCATAAATCTCGACTTATGGACATTAAAGGCCCTAGCGTTTCGTCGACCCACCCGCTGCGAGGATGCGGATCTTGTACGCTTTGCTGCAAGCTGCTGGAGGTCCAAACCTTGAACAAACCGCTCGGCAAATGGTGCGAGCAATGTGCGATTGGCACCGGCTGCCGCGCATACGAGTTGCGTCCTGCCGAATGTCGGGACTTTCTCTGCGGCTTTCTGACGCTTCATGAGCTTGATGAAGGTTGGCGTCCGTCCACCGCCAGGCTTCTCATCGGCTTCGAGGATGTCAGCCACAGAACCATCTTCGTCCATGTCGATCCCACCCGGTCTGATGCTTGGACGCGCGCGCCTTACTACGCCAAGCTCAAGGAATGGTCGCGGCGTGCGGTCGCCGGACGCGGACAAGTCATTGTAAAAATAGGCGTGCGCGCGATCGTCGTCTTGCCGGACAGGGACGTCGACCTTGGGCCGGTCGCCGATGACGAACTGATCGCAACACAGGAAAGCCTTTCGGCAAGCGGCGTCGTGCTCAACCCTATCAAGCTCAAACGCAGCGATCCCCGCGCCGCTTTTATCCTACCGCCCCAACAGCGCGCCGGGATTGCGCTCGACTGACTTTGCTTCCCGACATTTTACCGCAAAACTTGCGGGGTATCTGTCGGCAATCGTCGACAGAAGCAAATAACCTAATGAAGCGATCCTTGCCGAGCACAAAAGCCATCGAGGGGTTCGGCGCCATTGCGCAGTCGACCCGACTTGCGGCCGTCCGCCAACTTCTTGCGGTCCATCCCAACACCTTGCCAGCGGGCGAAATCGCCCGGCGCTGCGCCGTGCCGCACAACACCATGTCGACCCATCTTCGCATCCTCTCCCGTGCGGGCCTCATTGAGGTCGAACGGGACGGCCGGGTCATGAACTACCGCGCAAATACAAAAGCCTTCGAGCAACTCGTCGACTTCCTCACCCGTGAATGCTGCAAGGGGCGGCCAGGTCTCTGCGGCTTCCACCCGGCGGCCGCGTTGAAGGAGGGCGAGGAAGCCGGGTTGCCGATCGATGCGATCGTGCCCGCCTTCAACGTGCTGTTCCTCTGCACCCAGAATTCGGCGCGCTCCATTATGGCCGAAGCCCTGCTCGAAAGACTTGGTAGCGGGCGTTTTCGGGCCTATTCCGCCGGCACCGAGCCTGCGAACGCGCCGCTCCCCGAGGTCGTCAGGCGGCTCGAGATACTGGGCTACGAGACATCCCAGTTGCGCTGCAAGGCCTGGAGCGAATTCAAGGGACCGAATGCACCGCGCATGGACTTTGTCGTCGCCCTCTGCGACGTACCGCACGGGCAAATCTGCCAGCAACTTGGCAATCGGCTCACAGCGGCGTGGCCTTTACCGGATCCGGCACGGTTCAGCGGTTCGGCGTCCGAGCGGACCACCCTGCTCAATGAACTCTACGCGATGATCCGGCGGCGCGTCGAAGCCTTCGTCAATCTTCCGCTGCAGTCCCTAGACCGCGCGGCTCTGAAAACAAGGCTTGACGAAATCGGCGACACCACGCGGCTTGCGCCCTGACGTCATGGATCGATGCCGGGCGGCCGCTTTCGCTTGCTCGCCAATTGAGCGCGGAGTGCATTCGCCTCGCGCCTCTGCTCGGCGAGCCGGCGCTTCAGCTCCGTATTCCTCTCTTCCAGCGCCGCGAGGCGCGCGGCTTCGTATACGTCGATCTCAACCGGTCTCGCTGCGAGGTTGGTCGAATTCTGTGACCGGGGTCCACGTCCGCAGCCGCAGTCACAGTCACTCGCAAGGCCACCGCCGCGTTGCTCGCTGTCAGTCGGCATAATTCGCCCCATCGAATCTCACCCACTTGCAAAGCCTCAGCCGCCGAGGTCGTCCTTCCAGTCGTTCTCGATCTTGCTGAACCAGATTGGCAGGCAGCGGGATGTGGTTCGGCGCTTCGGCGGCTGAACGTCCGTTTTCAAGCGACCAGATGCTGAGTTTTCGCGACCGGACAACGTGTCCATAATTCTTTAATAATAGAATTATGGAAACACAAGTTTAAGTTTTGATGACAGCTGAGCAAGCTCTTTTATGCTGCAAGCCTCACTCGAGCCGTTGCGGACGGCATCGCGATGTCTCATTCGACATGGAGATCTCGAAGCGGTGGCCAAAAAATAACCCTGTCTTGACATGAATACGTAATTTCCATAACTCTGGATGTATGGAAAATGAACAAGCTGTCTTGGCGCTCGCTGCGCTTGCCCAATCCACGCGCTTGCAGGCCTTCCAAATCCTGGTGAAGCACGAGCCCGAGGGGCTTGCTGCAGGTGACCTCGCGCGCCTCCTCGAAGTCCCGGCCAATACGCTTTCGGCTCACCTCTCGGTCCTGTCTCGCTCCGGTCTTGTAACATCCGAGCGCTACAGCCGCTCGATTGTCTACCGCGCCAACCTCGGCGCTTTTCGAGACGTCGCGGTTTTCTTGTTGCGGGACTGCTGCGGCGGACGACCGGAGGTCTGCATGCCGGTCCTCGAGAGCTTGCAGCCCTGCTCTCCGCCCAAGCGAAAGGGAAAGGTCCATGTCTGATCGCATTTACAATGTGCTGTTCCTTTGCACGGGCAATTCGGCCCGTTCCGTGCTCGCCGAATCGATCCTTCGCAAGGACGGTGGCGGACGCTTTCGCTCCTTCTCCGCAGGGAGCACACCGAAAGGCGCCGTGCATCCGCTGGCGCTGCGCACGCTCGAGAGCATGGACTATCCGATCGACGGTATGCGCTCGAAGAGCTGGCTGGAATTCGCAGCCGCCGACGCACCGGTGATGGATTTCGTCTTTACCGTCTGCGACAACGCGGCCGGCGAAGCATGTCCCGTCTGGCCGGGCCAACCGACGACGGCGCATTGGGGCATCGAAGATCCGGCGGCGGTCGAGGGCACCGAGCTCGAAAGAACTGCGGCCTTCACGAAGGCGTTCCGTTACTTGAAGAACCGCATTGGCGCGTTCGTGAACCTGCCCCTCGGCGGCATCGACCGGCTTTCGCTCGGGACCAAGCTTCGGGAAATCGGCCGCTCCGAGGGAACGACCTCGGGCAAGAGCGATGTGGCGTGACGATGGGCATTTTCGAACGATACCTTACCCTGTGGGTCGCGCTTTGCATCGTGGTCGGCGTTGCGCTGGGCCACGTGATGCCCGGCTTCTTCGGTGCCGTTGCGGCCGCCGAGGTCGCCAAGGTCAACCTGCCGGTCGCGATGTTGATCTGGCTCATGATCGTGCCGATGTTGCTGAAGATCGACTTCGGGTCGCTGGGTCAGGTCCGGGAGCATTGGCGTGGCGTCGGCGTGACCCTCTTCATCAATTGGGCCGTGAAGCCGTTCTCGATGGCGCTGCTCGGGTCCTTCTTCATCGGCCACCTATTCGCACCGTGGCTGCCGTCCGGTCAGATCCCGTCCTACATCGCCGGCTTGATCCTGCTTGCCGCCGCACCCTGCACCGCAATGGTGTTCGTGTGGTCCAATCTTTGCGAGGGAGAGCCCCACTACACGCTGAGCCAGGTCGCACTGAACGACGTCATCATGGTCTTCCTGTTTGCGCCCCTCGTGGGGTTGCTGCTCGGAGTGGCCTCGATCAGCGTGCCCTGGGACACATTGCTGCTGTCCGTCGTGCTCTACATCGTGGTTCCCGTGGTCGTCGCCCAGCTGTGGCGCAAAATCCTGCTGAGAGACGGCCAGGACGGCTTCAACCGCGTCATGCGCATGCTGCAGCCCGTATCGCTTGTCGCACTGCTCGCGACGCTGGTGCTGCTCTTCGGCTTCCAGGGAGAGCAGATCGTCAGGCAGCCCGGCGTCATCGCGATCCTCGCCGTCCCTATTCTCGTTCAAGTCTACCTGAATGCGGGCCTGGCTTATTGGCTCAGCCGACGGTTCGGCGTGGCCTGGTGCGTGGCGGCCCCAGCGGCACTCATCGGCGCCAGCAATTTCTTCGAGCTGGCAGTCGCCGCCGCGATCAGCCTGTTCGGCCTGGAGTCCGGCGCGGCGCTAGCCACCGTGGTCGGCGTGCTCGTCGAGGTGCCGGTGATGCTGTCGGTCGTCCGCATCGTCAAGGCCACGCGGGGGTGGTACGAAGCGGGAGCGGGTAAAGTGCCCGCGGCTGCCGAGGCCCGCCAATAAAATCATCGTGCGCGGGCGGCCGAGCAGCACGCCGGTCTGCCAGTCATAGAGAGATACGTCGATGAGCGTCACGATCTATCACAACCCGGCTTGCGGCACGTCGCGCAACACCTTGGCGATGATCCGGCAAAGCGGCGTCGAGCCTGACGTCATCGAATATTTGAAGAAGCCGCCCTCCCGCGACAAGCTGGTCGAGCTCGTCAAGGCCATGGGAATTTCCGCTCGCGCGCTGCTGCGGGAGAAAGGGACGCCCTATCGCGAGCTCGGCCTCGACGATCCCAAATGGACCGATGACGAGCTGATTGACCAGATGCTCGCGCATCCGATCCTGATCAACCGTCCGATCGTGGTGACGCCGAAGGGCACACGCTTGTGCCGGCCTTCGGAGGTCGTGATCGATCTCCTGGATAGTCCGGTCGGCCGGTTCGTGAAGGAAGACGGCGAAGTGGTGGAGACGCGATAGGCTCGCGGCGCGTCTCCTCGGGCCGCTCGTTTGTCGGACGTGCAGAACACGGAGTGCGGTATTTCAGGCGGGACCCGCCTGCTGAGAACCCGCATTGAGGAGCTGTGAAACAGCCGCGACGACCTGGGCCGGCGCAAACGGCTTTTGCAGCAGAATGCTGTTTGGCACGCCGAGAACCGGCCACTTTTCCGCGGCGCCGCCGGTCATGTAAACCACGGGAAAATGAGGATCGACTTCACGGGCGGCTCTCGCGATGTCCCAGCCGTCGACGCGCCCCGGCAAATTGACGTCAGTCACGAGAGCACGGTACGGCAAGAGATCACCCTTCAACAGCGTGATGGCCTCTTCGCCCGTTTTCGCGGTCGCAATCTGAAAGCCCCCTTCTTCCAAGGCGTCTTCAACGAGAGCCAGGATGGCATCTTCGTCTTCTATGACCAGGACGATTGGTAGATCCGGCGCCATTGCTTCCCCCGTTACCGTTCTGTTTAAAAGTGCACACAGCGTATTTTGTTCCGCTGTACGACGCGGTTCCAGCCACAGGGCGGCGGCCGGATGGTTTCAGAACCGTTGCCGCAGCTGAACGCAACGGGTTGAGCTGAGACGGAACGATCGGGCGACTGCCACGTTTTCCC
>NZ_JAEMSD010000863.1 GCF_016462955.1 Bradyrhizobium sp.
ATCTCGTCCAGCGGCAGCTCGGCGCCCTCTTTCGGGGCGTGGTCGAGATGGACGTCGAAATAATCGGCCAGGGTCAGCTTGCTCGTTTCCTCGCTCACCGCCACGCCGTAGATCGCGGTGAGCTCGGCCAGCGTGTGCTCTCCGGAGACCACGAAGTCGCCGAGCAGATGCGGATCGGGCGCAGAGCTCTGCTGCATGTCGACGAAGAAGCGGTCGAGCGCCTCGGCCTTCTCCGGCGGCGCCAGCAGGTAGATGTAGTCGCCGGGCGCGACAGGATCGGCCTCCGTCGGCGTCAGGATGTGCTCGTTGCGGATGACCAGCGTCGGCTTGGACCAGGACGGGATCAGGCCGCGGCGGAAATACAGGCTCTTGGGCCGCACCGGATAGCCGACCAGCTGCTGCTCGAGCTGGCCGGGCAGATCCAATTCGACGCGGCGCGGGCCACGCTCGGCGCGCGGCAGCGCCACGTGCAGCTTGCGCGCGGCGGCCGACAGGGTCCAGCCCTGCAGCAACAGCGAGATGATGACGACGACGAAGGCGACATCGAAATAGAGATAGGCCTTGGACAGGCCGACCAGCATCGGGATCGAGGCGAGGAAGATCGCGACCGCGCCGCGCAGGCCGGTCCAGGCGATGAAGATTCGCTCGCGCCAGTTGAAGCGGAATGGCCAAAGGCACACGAACACCGCGATCGGCCGCGCCACCAGCATCAGGACGAACGCGACGGCGACGGCCGGCACGATGCTGTCACCCAACCGGCTCGGCGAGACCAGAAGGCCGAGCAGAACGAACATCACGATCTGTGCCAGCCAGGTCGCCGCGTCGAGGAACGTCACCACCGAATTATGCGCACGCGTCGGCCGGTTGCCGATGATGATGCCGGCGAGATAGACCGAGAGGAAGCCGGAGGCGTGCATGATCTGCGAGCCACCGAAGATCACGAGGGCAGCTGTGGCCACGAACGGGGCATGCAGGCCCTGCGGCAGCGCCACCTTGTTGAGGGCGACCACGACCAGGCGCCCGCCGATGACACCGACGATGGCGCCCAGGACCGCCTCCTGAATGAACTCCACCAGCACATGGCCGGGCGAGCTCGAGCCGATCGAGATGTATTCCACCAGCATGAGCGTCAGGAAGATCGCGAACGGGTCGTTGGTGCCGGATTCGGCCTCCAGCGTCGCGCCGACGCGCGGGCGCAGGCGCAGGCCCTGGGTGTGCACCAGCAGGAACACCGCGGCCGCATCGGTCGAGGCCACCACGGCGCCGACCAGCAGCGATTCCGACCAGTTGAGATCGAGCGCGTATTTCGCGAACGGCGCAGTGACGAGGGCGGTCAGCAGCACGCCGACGGTCGCGAGCATCACGGACGGGGCGAGCACAGTACGGATGCTGGCAAAGCGCGTCCGCAGGCCGCCGTCGAACAAAATCAGGGCGAGCGCGACGGAGCCGACCAGATAGGTGGTGCGGACGTCGTCGAACTGGAGCTGGCCAGGGCCGGAATCGCCGGCGAGCATGCCGATCGCAAGAAAGACGAGCAGCAAGGGCGCGCCGAAGCGCAACGCGAGCAGGCTCGAGAGGATGCCGGCCATGACGAGGACGGCGCCGAGCAGTATGGCGATGCTGACGGTGTCGAGGGAAGCCATCCACCTTCCGGGTACATTCGCTGGAAAGGCATG
>NZ_JAEMSD010000412.1:0-682 GCF_016462955.1 Bradyrhizobium sp.
GCAATGGACGGAAGACCCCTTCCCGATCTGGGACCAGCTGCGCGCCACAAGCCCCGTGGTGCACACGAAGCGCTTCCTCGGCTGCTACCTGCCGACGACCTATGAGGCCGTGCGCGAGATCGCCAACGATACCGAGCACTTCTCCTCACGCCGCATCATCGTCCGCGATGTGCGTCCGGAGGTCGCCAGGAACGCAGCTCCGCCGATCACCTCGGATCCGCCCGAGCATAAGCCCGCCAAGCAATTGCTGCTGCCGCCATTCACCCCGGATGCGATGAAGAAGCTCGAGCCGCGGGTTCGCGCGATCTGCAACGAGCTGATCGACGAGTTCATCGCCGACGGCAAGGTCGACGCTGCCGCACGCTACAGCAAATACATCCCGGTGCGGGCGATCGCGCACATGCTCGGCATTCCCGAGAGCGACAGCGACCTCTTCATCAACTGGATCCACATGATCCTGGAGCTCGGCATCAAGGACGAGACCAAGCTGCTGCAGGCCGTCCAGGAGATGACGGCTTATTTCAGCGGCCACATCGAAGCGCGCAAGAACAAGCCCACTGACGATCTCATCTCGTACCTGATGAACGCCAGGGGCAAGGACGGCAATCCGCTCGAGGATTCCCATGTGCTGGGTTCGCTGCGCCTGCTCTTGATCGCCGGCATCGACACCACCTGGAGCGCG
>NZ_JAEMSD010000412.1:692-6200 GCF_016462955.1 Bradyrhizobium sp.
GAGCGCGATCGGCTCCTCGCTCTGGCATCTTGCGAAGACACCCGCCGACCGCGAGCGGCTGATCGCCGAGCCGGAGCTGATCCCGACCGCGGTGGAGGAGTTGCTGCGCGCCTATTCGCCGGTGACGATGGCGCGCGAGGTGGTCAAGGAGACGACGGTCTCGGGTTGCCCGGTCAAGCCGGGCAACATGGTGCTGTTGTCCTTCCCGGCTGCGAACCGCGACCCCAAGATGTTTCCGGACGCTGACAAAGTCGTGATCGACCGTCGCGAGAACCGTCACGCCGCCTTCGGTCTCGGCATCCACCGCTGTGTCGGTTCCAACCTGGCGCGCATGGAAATGCAGGTGGCGCTGGAAGAATGGCTGAAGCGGATTCCCGATTTCCGCCTCGATCCGGCAGGCACCGTGACCTGGTCACAGGGCACGGTGCGAGGCCCCCGGCAGTTGCCATTTCTGCTGGGAAAGGCGATGTAGGCTTCTCCAACCCCAGTACGGAGAAGCTGGACGGCCATGGCTGACGACGACACGCCGCCCGACAGCAAGCTGACGCGCACCAAGGAGAAATGGGCGCGCGAGGGCCGCTTCCTCACCGGCAAGGTGATCCGGCCGGAAGATCAGCGGCTGCCGCCGGGGCAGCACCTCACAAAAGATTGGCCGGTGCTCGATCTCGGCGTCACGCCGCCGGTGTCGCGCGAGCGCTGGCGGCTCGACGTCTACGGCGCGGTCGAGAGCCCCGTGTTCTGGACTTTCGACGAGTTCATCGCGCAGAAGCAGGACCGGTTCACCTCCGACATCCATTGCGTGACGACCTGGTCGCGCTATGACAACGAGTGGGACGGGCTCGCGACGCGCGAGCTATTGGCGACCTGCCAGCCACGCGAGGATGCGCGCTTCGTCGTGCTTCATTCCTATGACGGCTACACCACCAATCTCGCGCTGGAAGACTTCGCCGCCGAGGATGCGCTGCTGGCCCATAGCTGGTCGGGCCAGCCGCTGACGGAGGAGCACGGCGGCCCGGTTCGGCTGGTGGTGCCGCACCTCTATTTCTGGAAGAGTGCGAAATGGCTGCAGGCCATCGAATTCCTGACCAAGGATGCACCGGGCTTCTGGGAGGTCCGCGGCTATCATAACCGCGGCGATCCCTGGGCCGAGCAGCGCTACTCGGACGATTAGTCTTCAAGTAGGAACGAGGGGAATCCCATGCCGACGGAGCGCTTTCAGTTCACGGGCGAAGGGGGCCATCAGCTTGCGGCCGCGCTGGAGTTGCCGGACGGCGAGCCCGCGGCCTATGCACTGTTCGCGCACTGCTTCACCTGCGGCAAGGATACGCTGGCGGCCAAGCGCATCTCGGTTGCGCTCGCCGCCAAGGGTATCGCGGTGCTGCGCTTCGACTTCACCGGGCTCGGCTCCAGCCAAGGCGATTTCGCCAATTCGACGTTCTCCTCCAACGTCGCCGACCTCGTGCGCGCGGCGGACCATCTGCGCGAGGTCCGCAAGGCGCCCTCTATCCTGATCGGGCACAGCCTCGGCGGCGCAGCGGTCCTCGCTGCAGCAGGACAAATCCGCGAAGCCAGGGCGGTCGTGACCATTGCGGCGCCGTCCGATCCCGCCCACGTCACGGGTCTGTTCAAAGAGCATATCGACAGCATCCGCTCGCAGGGCGAGGTGGAAGTTTCGCTTGCAGGCCGCCCGTTCCGCATCAAGCGTGAGTTCCTCGACGACATCGCCGAGCACGAACTAATGAAGGGTATCGCTGGCCTGCACAAGGCGCTGCTGGTGATGCACTCGCCGGTCGACGACACCGTCGGAATCGACAACGCGACGAAGATCTTCGTCGCGGCGAAGCATCCGAAGAGCTTCGTCTCGCTCGACCATGCCGATCATCTGCTGAGCAAGCCCGCCGACGCGCTCTACGCGGCCGATGTGGTCGCGGCCTGGGCCAGCCGCTACGTCGACGCGGCGACACCGGCAAAAGCGATGGACCTCCCCGAGGCGCCGCGGCAGGTCGTGGTGCAGGAGACCCGCAAGAGCAAGTTCAACCAGACCATCACCGTCGGGCCGCATCATCTGGTGGCGGACGAGCCTGTTGCGGCTGGCGGCGCAGATGCCGGGCCGGGCCCGTATGACTTCCTGCTCGCCGGCTTAGGTGCCTGCACCTCCATGACCATGCGCCTCTATGCCGACCGCAAGTCGCTGCCGCTCGATCGCGTCACCGTCAGGCTGAAGCATTCCAAGATCCACGCCAAGGACTGCGCGGAATGCGAAACGCGCGAAGGCATGCTCGACCAGATCGAGCGCGACATCGCGATGGAGGGCGCACTCGATGCCGAGCAGCGCAAGAAGCTGATGGAGATCGCCGACAAGTGCCCGGTGCACCGGACCCTGACGTCGGAGATCCGCATTGTGACGACGGCGGTGGACTAGGCACCTGCACTACAAGCACGATGCCATCGTCCGCACGGCCGCGCTGATCTCGCTCTCGCGCCAGGCCGCAAAGCCGAGCAGCAGGCCGTGATCGCGGGGCCTCCCGACCGCCAGGCTTGACAGGGCGCGCGTCTCGACCCCCGCCGCAAGCAGCCGCCTCACTGCCGCCTGATCAGTGCGACCGCGCTTGACACGAGCGACAAGTTGAATGCCTCCAGGGGGCACTTCGACCGAGAGCATCCCGCCGAGCTGTCGTTCCAGTTCGTCGACGAGGTGGTCGCGGCGCGCGTGATAGAGCCGGCGCACCCGGCGCAGATGCGCGAGGAAATGCCCATCGGCGATGAACTCGGCGAGTCCTTCCTGAATGTGACTCGAAGCGAGCAGCCCGCTATGCCGCTGCGCGATTTCCAGGGTGCTGGCCAGTGCCGGCGGCGCCACGAGATAGCCAAGCCGGATGTCCGGCGTCATCGCCTTCGAGAAGGTGCCGACATAGAACACGCGGCCATGGGCATCGAGCCCCTGCAAGGCCGGCACCGGCCTGCTGTCATAATGGAACTCGCCGTCGTAATCGTCCTCCACGATCCAGGTCTTGCCGGGCCTGCTCAGGCTGAGAAATTCGGCGCGGCGGGCCAGCGACATCAGCCGCCCGGTCGGATGCTGGTGCGACGGCGTCATGAAGATCAGCTTTGGTGCTTCAAGCCCCGGCATCCGCTGCATGCCCTGCTCGTCCAGTCCGATACCGGTCACGCTTGCACCGGACGCCCGGAAGGCAGCCGCGGCACCGGGATAACCGGGATCCTCAACCCAGACCTCATCGCCCGGCGTGACCACGGTCGCGGCAATCAAGGTCAAGGCAGCCTGCGCGCTCGGCAGGATCATGATCTGGTCTGCGGTGGCCCGGACACCCCGGCTGGTCGCCAGATAATCCGCGAGCGCCTCGCGCAGGCGCGTCCGGTTAACCGGGCCGAGCTCCCGCCTGGCTGCACGCACGGCACTGCGGCGCAAGCAACGCGCCCAGACCTCGTCCGGAAACTCTCTGAAATCGCCATGCCCCGGGCGCAACGGCCTCAGTGATCCCTGATAGGACATCGGCCAGTCGGTCTGCTTGAGGTTCAGTGCCCAGGGCGAAAGTCGCAGCTCTCCGGAACGACCGCGCGCCGCCGCGGCACGCGCTCCTAAACGACGTCCGCCTCCATCGACCGTAACCACCGGACGGCGGCCGTGCGATGCCGCAACATATCCCTCGGCGGCAAGCTGCTCGTACGCATAAGTGGCGGTGTTCCGGGAGACCCCGAGATCGCTCGCAAGCCGACGGCTCGACGGCAGCATACGACCCTTCCCGAGACGCCCGCTCGCGATCAGGTCTCTAAGCTGGCTCGTCAGCTGCGTCACCAGCCCCGCGTCGTCCGTCCGCTTCAAGTCGATCAGAGCGGAGATCACCTCTTCCGAAACTGGCATCGTACTATTATCCAATCTGGCGCTTTTTTAGGTGCCAGTGGCGATGCTATCCCGCGAACTGGAATGCTTCAAGGACTCCGAGATGAACTCACCTTCACCCCGCGCGGCCGTCGGCCTATTCCTCATTGTCGTGCTGGCCTGGGGTGTGAACTGGTCGGTGACGAAGCAACTCGTGGAATTCGTCTCGCCGCTGTGGACCAGCGCGATCCGGAGTTGGATCGCGCTGGTCGGCCTCATCGTGATCCTCGGACTGAGCAAGAATCTGGTGATCCCGGAACGGCGCGATATACCCGTCATCCTCAGCGTCGCGCTGCTGCACATGACGCTGTTCTCGATCCTCGTCGCGGCGGGCCTGCGCTTCCTGCCGGCGAGCAAGGGCGTCGTGCTCGGTTACACCACGCCACTCTGGGTCGCGCTCGCCGCGCCCATGCTCGGAAAGGAGGTGCTGACCGCGCCCAAGCTTGCCGGCGCTCTGCTCGGACTGATCGGGCTTGCCGTCATCCTGAACCCATCCTCGATCGACTGGACCAGTGCCGGTGTCTTGCTCGGCGCCGGCATGATCATCCTCGCCGCGATCTCCTGGGCCGCGAACATCATCTATCTCCGCGCGCACCGCTGGATCGCGTCTCCGCTCCAACTCCTGCTCTGGCAGGTACTCGTGGCCACGGCCGTGCTGTCGACACTGGCGATAATCATCGACGGGCTGCCGCACGTCGATTGGTCGTGGAGGCTCGTGTCGCTGTTCCTGTATTCAGGCCTGATCGGGACGGCGCTGGCCTATTGGGCGATGTCGATGGTCAACAAGAGCATCTCGGCGCTGACAACCTCGCTCGGGACTACTGCGACGCCGCTTGTCGGCATCGCCAGTGCCGCGATCTTGCTGGGCGAGCCGATCTACGCGAGCCTTGCCGTTGCGGCCGGACTGATCGTCACTGGTATCGGCCTTGCGACGCTCGGCGATCGACTGCTTCGCGGTCAGGCCACTGCGAGCGGCTGAACCCGCAGCGCGCCGCGCAAGCCTGCGGCGGTGCCGAGCAGAATGCCGGCGAGCGCCACGAACGACCCCAGCGCGAGCGTCGAGACGCCTGTCAGCCCCTGCCCAATCGAGCAGCCGAACGCCATCACACCCCCGATGCCCATCAGCGCCGCGCCGCCGCCTGAGCGCAGCATGTGGCGCGGCGAGGAATAGCCTTCGAGCTTGAACCGGCCAGTTGCGAGTGCCGTCACCAGACTGCCGACGAAGACGCCGGCCACCGTCGCGATGCCGAAATTCAGCGTCAGGCCGGTCGAAAGCATGGCATATTGCAGGGCATCCGCGATCGGCGCGATGAAGGTGAGCGAAGTCACCGGGACGGGGTTGAAGTCGTCAGCGCCGAGATAGCCGGTGACGTACCAACCTCCGGCCACCAGCAAGCCCACAATGACACCTGCCGCGATCTGTCCCGGCGAACGACGAAACCCGGCGTGCGCGAACGCGAACGGAATCAGCGCGACAACGATCGCGGCAGCGGCAAGCGCGCGCGAAAGCGGTTCCGCGAGGCCGAGCATCACCAGCACGGACGGCAGCGAATTTGAGCTGACGGTCGCTTGCGAGGCCTGGACCAGCGCGATCCGCGCCGGTGCGATCA
>NZ_JAEMSD010000413.1 GCF_016462955.1 Bradyrhizobium sp.
ACGTAGAAGCCATACAGCACGTAGAACGACAAAACCGCAGTCAGATATCGCCCGGCAACGATTGAGCGAACCATGATTGCGGAAAGAAGGGCGGCGAGCCACGCGACCCCTAGCAGAAAGAACCAGCTCAAATACGGACCGAGCAGTTCGAAGAAGATCTCCGGAAATCCGCCGGCGAATTGAAAGCCACCCGTAATGTGCTCCGTCGTCCGAGGCTCGCCTATCGTCGCGGACATCAGGAACTGCGGCGTGGTGTTACGCCCCGCAACGATGGGGCGCTCGAACAAGGCATCGAAGGCATGGCGAGCATCCCAAACTCCGTTGACCAGAACGCGCTGGTAGGACGCCCATCCGATCTCCGACGGCTGCACGAGGGCGCGCTCTACAAACGCTCCCCGAGCGGCCTCGCCCTCGAACCCTCTGACCTTCGTCAAATTCCAATAGAGTGCGAACCCGATCATCGCGACCGTCACCGCCATGACGCCGGTGCCGGCGAGTATCATGCGCCGATCCGCGATGCGGGGCATCAAGCTGAACAAGCTTCCGGCTCCGGGGGATCGGGCCTGCACCAGCAAGGCGGCCGAGAACGGTATGACGAAGAATGCACAAGACCGGTAGAAGGGCGAGAATCGCCCGCCTACCAGAAACATGTAAAAGATGAGGGCGGCGAGCAAGCCGAGGAAACGGTAATCGTATCTCTGGCGTCGCAGCCGTTCCGCGGCGAACATCGTCCCCCACCAGAAGCAGATCATGTCGCCGCGCTCGATCACGAAGCGATGGAGGATGTTGGCCTGCTCGTTGAAGGTCCAACGTTCGATCTTGGCGAACAGTGGAATGACGCCGCCGTGGATCAGGGCGCCAAAAAGCAAAATCAAAAAGAGCACCGATGCGTAGAACGTGGCATCCGAGAGTGTCAGCTGGGCTCGGCTCGCCGTCAGTTCGGGCGTGGGAGCGGTGCGCGCCCAATCGTCCAGCGCGCGCGCATTGAAGACCCACAGAAAGGGAAGAAGCGTCAGGAAGTATGCGATCGATTGGAACACCGTCATGACGCCAGGACCAACGAACATCTGAAGCTGGGATGAAAAGACCGGCCCCGCAACGTCGATATACAACGACGAGACTGTCCGCCATGCGAAGGTAAATAGCAGAAAGGCGAGGCAGACGAAGATCGCCGGCCTGCGGAAGCCCAGCCAAACAATGAAGAGAAGTATGGACACTCCGGCGAGAAGGGCCATTGCAGTTCTATCTCACCCGGGCGGGTCGCTTCAGGAAGAAAGTCAAAAGGCCAATGAAGAGAACCATGCCTAGCCCCGCGAGGATGGCCCTTTGCACCAGATTGACCTCCCTCGGCCCCTGCGTCGCAGGAGAGTACCCATTCTGCAGACCCGTCATCCTCGCGGTGCGCTCGGTATAGGCCAGCAACGCGATGCGTGTATCGACATTGAGAAGGCCATCGACTGAACCGCCAGGGCTCGCCATCAGGATAGGGCCGGCAGGCGTTCCATCCGGCCGCGACGGCGTCACGTAGATGTCGCCCTTTCTGAGGGAATCGCTCAGGCGGCCCCTTGCATCTTGCAGACTAGCGCGGACCGAACGCAATAATTCCATTCTCGGCTCGAAACGCTTCTGATGGGCAGCCTGGATCGCAAGGACGGTTTGTTGAAGCAGGGTCAGCGCCTCCTCCTTGGAGGCGGAACTAGCCTCCAGGCGGATGGCGTTGTCGTCTATGACGATCCCCCGCAGGGAGGCGCCGGCAAACGCTCCGCGCGGATCGTTGAGCGCTTTCCGAGCATCGGCCAGAACATTGTCTTGAAACTGGCTCTCCCCGATCCTGACCACCAGATCACGGGCACTCTCGACGCGCTCGACGGGCGGCCCAGGCTGCCCGAGGATGCCTTCGACGCTAGGCATCGTACCGATCGCAACCGTCGCGGTCGCAGTCCAGGACTCCACCTTTCGGCCGACGCCCAGAGACCCCAGAGCAGCCAACAGCATCGCGCCGATCGCGAGCGAAAGAACCCAATGCCTCCGTACCATTCGGATAGCAAAAAGAACCGCAGCCTGCGGCGTACGCTCAACCATCGGCATGTACTCTCGTCCCCGAAAGGATATGAATGGGAATTCCAGAATGCGAATGGGGCGCACCCGAAGACATCATACTTGGCGATCTAGGGTTCATCAATCGCCCCTTACCCAAGCACTCTCCGCTCGGCAATGGTCGAGTTTGACGAGCGGCTTTGGACCCGGGCGATCCACGAAACGATGCAGGAGTTTTCCCTTGCTCGTTGCTTCCGGCCGCTGCTAAGCACATACCCTGCATCCGATCTAAACGCGCAGCGCGATTGTTCCTGCTGTGGTATGGGGCGCCGTCAGTAGCGTTGCTCCAGGGCTTGATCCGGCGCCGAGCGCGGCCGGGGGAAGGTTCCGTTGGTCGAGCAGCCGAGAGCATCGAGACGGAATTTGCACTGTTCACCTTCGACTGATACGCCTAGAGACAAGTTCTCATGCTGAGACAGGCCGTCATCCTCGTCGGTGGGCTCGGCACCCGCCTCGGCGAACGCACCAAATCCGTTCCGAAGCCGATGCTCGAGATCGGTGGCCGACCGTTTCTCGACACTCTGATCGATGAACTCGCCCGCTATCACGTCTTTGATGAAATCCTGTTGCTCGCCGGTCACAAGGCTGACATCGTCGAAAGCCATTATGCCGGCGCGGCGACAGGCCGGGCGAAGATCTTGGTGTCGCGCGAGACCGAGCCACTCGGTACCGGCGGTGCACTCGTGCATGCGCGGGAGGTGTTGCACGACCGTTTCCTCCTCCTCAACGGAGATTCACTGTTCGACTTCAACCTGCTCGATCTCATCGCCCGCGCGCGCGGCGGGCGCGTCCACATGGCATTGCGCGACGGCGTCGTCGGGGATCGCTATGGGCGCGTTGTCCTCGACGGTGACATTGTTCGTGACTTCATCGCCCCGGGTGCGGGTGCCACCGGGCCGGTCAATGCCGGCATCTACGTCGTCGACAAGACCGTTCTCCACGAGATCGAGACCCTCCCCGCCTCGCTCGAGCAGGATGTATTCCCCGGCCTTGTGAAGTCCGGCGCGCTGCGCGGCACTGCCTATCGCGGCTACTTCATCGACATCGGCATCCCCGATGATTTCGCGCGCGCCGACCGCGAATTGCGCGACAAGCTACGGCGGCCGGCGGTGTTTTTCGATCGGGACGGCGTGCTCAACCATGATTCAGGATACACCTTCGAGAGCCACAGGCTCGCATGGATCGAAGGCGCGCGCGAGGCCGTGAAAGCGGTCAACGACGCCGGCTACTTCGCTTTCGTCATCACCAACCAATCCGGCGTCGCACGCGGCTACTACGAGGAGCATCACGTGGTCGCGCTGCATCGCTGGATGGCGGACCAGATGGCGCTGATCGGTGCGCATATCGATGCATTCGAATATTGCCCCGATCACCCCGATGGAAGCGTCGCACGCTATTGCCGCGTCAGTGACCGACGCAAGCCGGCGCCGGGCATGATCACCGACCTTGCCCAGCGTTTTCCTGTCGACATGACGCGCAGCATGGTGATCGGAGACAAGCCGAGCGACATCGAGGCAGCCCGGGCCGCTGGTCTCCCCGGCCATTTGTTCGAGGGCGGCAATCTGGAGACGTACGTCAGAGAGCGCCTCATCCCTGCCGGGCATCCCTAGGCACACATCACGAAATCCGCTGCATCGCCCGGCATTTGGCACTATCAGGCTCTGCTCTGTTGCACGCAACCGCCAGTGTGCTATAGCGCCATCTTGTTGCGAACACTGGCTTAATCGCCTTTTGGGGGCCGGAATGGCAGATCTGAGGGACGCCCGCGTCCTCGTTACCGGCAGCGACGGCTTCATCGGTTCGCATGTCGTCGAGGAACTGGTGAAAGCCGGGGCTCGCGTCAAGGCGATCGTCTATTACAACTCCTTCAACTCCTGGGGCTGGCTGGACACGGTTCCCGCCGACATCATGAAGTCCGTGGAAGTCGTCGCCGGCGACATCCGTGATCCACATTTCATGATCCAGGCGGCCACCGGCTGCACCGACGTGCTGCATCTGGCGGCGCTGATCGCGATCCCCTTCTCCTACGTCGCGCCTGACTCCTATGTCGACACCAACGTGAAGGGCACCGTGAACGTGCTCCAGGCCGCGCGGATGGCCGGCGTGCGCCGCTTCGTGCAGACCTCGACAAGCGAGGTCTACGGCACGGCGCAGAGCGTCCCGATCAAGGAAAACCATCCGCTGGTCGGCCAATCGCCCTACTCGGCCTCGAAGATCGCATCGGATCAGATGGCGCTGTCCTTCCACGCCTCGTTCGACATGCCGGTGGTCGTGATCCGCCCTTTCAACACCTTCGGTCCGCGCCAGTCGGCACGCGCGGTGATTCCCACCATCATCAGCCAGATCGCGACCGGCAAGCGCAAGATCCGCCTCGGCGCCGTCAGCCCGACCCGCGACTTCTCCTTCGTTACCGACACTGCGCGCGGGCTCATCGCAGGCCTCACCGCGCCGCCCGAGCAATGCGTCGGCCAGACCATCAATCTCGGCAGCGGCTTCGAGATCTCGGTCGGTGCGACCGTCGAGATGATCGCCGACGTGATGGGCACGACGATCGAGATCGAGACCGACGAGGCGCGCCTGCGTCCCGCGAACAGCGAGGTCGAGCGGCTCTGGGCCGACAATTCCAGGGCACGCCAACAGCTTGGCTGGAGCCCTGAATTCGGCGGCGTCGAGGGCATGCGCCGCGGCATGGTGAGGACCGTCAGCTGGTTCACCGATCCGGCAAACCTCAACCGCTACAAGGCAGATGTCTACAATGTCTGAGGCGATGGACAGTGTCGTGACCAGTTCGGACTTCAAGCCCGAGACGATTGTCGATGCCGTGCGGCGCGCGGTGGGAACGCCGAACGGCGTTCTCGGCCTGCACGAACCGGTGTTCGCGGGAAAGGAGATTGCCTACCTGGAAGAGTGCATCAAGAGCACCTTCGTTTCCTCTGTCGGCCCCTTTGTCGATCGGTTCGAGCGCATGCTGGAGCAGGTCACCGGCGCAAAACGCGCAGTCGCTGTGGTCAATGGTACGGCCGCGTTGCATGCCTGCTTCAGGCTCGCCGGCGTCGAGCCGGGCGACGAGGTCATCTCGCCGGCGCTGACCTTCATCGCGACGACGAACGCGATCGCCTATTGCGGCGCTACTCCGCATTTCGTCGACAGCTCGCTTGCAACGCTCGGCATGGACCCGGCCGCCCTTGCGCTGCGCCTCGAGGCGATCGCAGAGCGGACCGCGAGAGGCACGATCAACCGCGAGACCGGACGCCGCATCGCGGCGATCTCGCCGATGCACACGTTCGGTCATCCCGTCGCGCTCGACGAGATCGCTGCAATCGCGCACGACTGGGGCATTGCGCTGGTGGAGGATGCCGCGGAATCGCTCGGCTCGACCTATAAGGGCCACGCCGTCGGATCGCGGGCGCGGCTCGCGGCGCTGAGCTTCAACGGCAACAAGATCGTCACCACGGGCGGCGGCGGCGCCATCCTCACCAATGACGAGGAACTGGGACGCCGCGCCAAGCATCTCACCACCACAGCGAAGCTGCCGCACAAATGGGCCTTCGTGCACGACGAGATCGGCTTCAACTACCGCCTGCCCAATCTGAACGCCGCGCTCGGCTGCGCGCAGCTCGAACAGCTCGACGGCTTCCTGGCGAGCAAGCGCCGGCTGGCGGCCGCCTATGAACGCGTCTTTGCGGACGTGCCCGGCGTGCGCTTCTCGTGCGAGCCCGAGGACACCACGAGCAATTACTGGCTGAACGCGGTCCTGCTCGCCGAGCCGTACGCCGAGCGGCGCGACGAGCTTGGCGACACGGCGCGCGCCATGGCGGTGTCGAGGTTGCCAGTGGGTTCGTCGGCCAGCAGGATCTTGGGTTCGCCCGCCAGTGCCCGGGCAATGGCCACGCGCTGCTGCTGGCCGCCGCTGAGCTGGTTGGGCAGGTGCCCAGCGCGGGCCTGCAGGCCCACACGTTCCAGCGCGCCCAGCGCCCGGCGCTTGCGCTCCGCCGCATTGAAGCCCCGGTAGCGCAGCGGCACCTCGATGTTGTCTTGCACCGAGAGGTCGGGGATCAGGTTGAAGCCCTGGAAGATGAAGCCGATCTTCTGGTTGCGC
>NZ_JAEMSD010000414.1:0-1012 GCF_016462955.1 Bradyrhizobium sp.
GTGAAGGCCGGCACCACATAGGCGCGAACGATCGCCTCCAGCCGGTCCTGGAGATCGCGTACGCGCCTGGCGGCAGCGAGCAGTTCGGAGCGGCGCAGATTCATCGGCCCGCAATGGCGGCGGTAGATCTCCAGCAGCAGGCCATCCTTGGTCTTGAAATGATAGGTCACGCTACCTGGGTTGGCCCCTGCGGCCAGCGCGATGTCGCGCACCGACACGGCATTGAAGCCGTGGGTGGCGAACAGCTCCTCGGCTGCGGCGAGGATCGCCTCGCGCATGTTCGGCTTGCGGGCCGTTTCCTTGCTGGTGGGCTTGCGTACCATCTCATTTGTACTATCGTACAAAAGATCAGGTCTCGTCAACAACTCGGGCGACGTCCGCAGCCCCTCTCGTCGGAAGTTGCGTCCGTGGAAAAATGACGCTCGCGACGGCCTCTGGCCGCGCCGTTCAGTTGTTGGCTCCGGCCTGCATCTTCTGCGGCCGCGTGGAGCGGGCGGGGAAGTCGCCGTCATCTCCCGACGGGATCAGAATCGCGCGCTCGCGCGGCAGGGCTTCCGGCATCTCGTCGCGGATGAAGGCAATCAGCTTCTCTCGCATTTCGCAGCGCAGGTCCCAGGATTGCGGCGCGTTGCGCGCACTGACCAGCGCGCGAAGCTCGATGGTGCGGGAATCCGCGTCGATCACCTGGAGATTGACCACTTCCCCGTCCCAGAGCTTCGACTCCTTGACCGCACCTTCCAGCCAGCGACGGATGCGGGCCACGTCGGCACGATAGTCGACATGGAGCGCGATGACGCCGATCAGAGATGCGGTATCGCGGGTCCAGTTCTGGAATGGCTTCTCGATGAAGTAGGACAGCGGCACCACCATCCGGCGCCAGTCCCACAGCCGGATCACGACATAGGTCGAGGCGATGTCCTCGACCCAGCCCCATTCATTCTCGATGATCACGGCGTCCTCGATGCGGATCGGCTGGGTGATCGCGATCTGCAGGCCGGCGATCAGATTGCTC
>NZ_JAEMSD010000414.1:1022-6194 GCF_016462955.1 Bradyrhizobium sp.
CGGCGGAGGCGAACAGGCTGACGCCATACTGCCTCACCGAGTCGAACGTCATCAGCGCGGCGGAGACGGTGATGATGACGATGATCGTATCGGTGACGCGCTTGAACACGCGGACCTGCGTGACATGCTTGCGCGCGATGAAGTTCTCGGTGACATCGCGGAAATTCTGCAGGTATCGCGCCGCACTCATGTCGACGATCCGGATCGAGATCCAGCCGATCAGCGCGATGAACGCCACGACGAACAAGCGCGTCAGCGGCGTTCGAATCTCGTCATCCAGCGGCGCAAGGGGCAGCACCAAGGCGACGGCGGCGAGGCAGAGCGCGAGCCGGGCCGGACCGGCGGTCCGGTCGATGAACACGCGCAACAGCGGGAGGCGAATTCCGAAGGAACGATTGAGCAGCCAGGTCACGAATCGATAGAAGGCAAGCGCCAGCAGGATCGCGCCGGCAACCAGACTGAGGCCGACGAACCAAGTGGGGATCCAGTCGAGCTTGCTGTCGATCTCGGCGATGAGGGTCTCCCAATTCATTGCTGTCCCCGTCATCCGTTCGCGCAGCCCCCTCAACGCTTGCCGGCCAGCTTGGCTCCCCCGTTCAGTGCAACGCAGCATTCCCCTGATGCAACCGTTGCAGAATTCGGCTAGTTTCGGGGCGCTCATGACCAGACGTACCGGCAGCGCCGATCTTCCTCTCCACACCGGACGGGTTCCCCCGTGGCTCGCCAGTCGCATGTCCTCGCTGGGCGCGATCGTCACCCAGGCCATCGTGCTGCATTACGGCCGCGATGCGTTCCTGCAGCGCCTGTCACATCCGTTCTGGTTCCAATCGTTCGGTGCCGTGATGGGCATGGACTGGCACTCCTCCGGAATCACCACCTCGGTGATCGGCGCGCTGAAGCGCGGCCTCGGGCCGCTTCAGGACGAGCTCGGGATCTACGTCTGCGGCGGCCGGGGCCAGCATTCCCGCAAGACGCCGGACGAGTTGATGCAGCTCGGCGAGCGCGTCGGCTTCGACGGCATCGAGCTGACCCGTGCCAGCCGTCTGGTGGCCAAGGTCGACAGCGCCGCGGTCCAGGATGGCTTCGACCTCTATCTGCACGGATTCTTCGTGACCGCCGACGGCAAATGGACGGTGGTGCAGCAGGGCATGAACGGCGACAAGCGGCAGGCGCGTCGTTACCATTGGCATTCCGAGGCGCTGAAGAGCTTTGTCGATACGCCGCACAGCGCGATCGACGGGCCGCAGCAGGGTGAGATCGTCAATCTCACCGATCATCGCGCCGAAATATCTCGGACGGCCCAGCTCGAGCTGTTGAACGATCTCGGACCCGATCGCATCGTCTGCGAATTCGAGCAGCTGATCGGCACCGCGCCCGAGCCGGCACAGGCCATGCTACCACATCTGATCATGCCTGCGCATCACGACGTCAGGCCCAAGGACGTGTTCGCGCGCCGCCTGCACGGCACGCTGGCGGCCGCAGCCGAGCGCGGCCCGGTCGATTTTCCGGACCTCTTGCTGACGCCAGGCGTCGGCGCGCGCACCGTGCGTTCGCTCGCGATGGTCGCCGAGGTCGTGCACGGCGCCCCCTATCGCTTCACCGACCCCGCGCGCTTCTCGCTCGCCCATGGCGGCAAGGACCGGCATCCTTACCCCGTTCCGATCAAGGTTTATGACGAGACCATCCGGGTGCTGAAGGGCGCGATCCAGAACGCGAAGCTCGGACGCGAGGAGGAGATGCAGGCGATCAAGCGCCTCGACGACCAGGCGCGGCGGCTGGAGCGCACCGCGAAAGGTCCGTCGGTGGACTCGTTCATTGCTGGTGAACGTGTCGCCTCGCCCGATCTCGATGGCCGCTCGGTGTTCGGCTGGGAGCGTGACCTTGCGCCCACAAAAAAGCGGACCGGCTGAACACCGGTCCGCGAGTTGGCGGGAGGAATGTTCTCAGGTCTCGTCGGCCTCCGGCTTCGGGTCGAGCCGGTTCGCCGAGTGGTCCTGGTATTGCTCGGTCTGGATCGTCTTGCCGTCCATGCCGCGAATATCCGAATGCTGTTTCTTGTCGCGGTTGGACAGAACCATGTTGTCGCCGATCATGTCCTTGGGCACATCGGTCATGCCTCCGGTGCCGTCGCCCTTGCCGTGCAAGCCTGATCTGAAGTGCGTCTTGCTGCCGTGACCACCTGGCATCAGTCTCTCCTCTTGTGATCTTCTCTTACAGTGAACGTCTGTGCTTCTGCAGGCCCGAGCGACTTATGCCGCTTTGGCCGATGCGCGCCTGCCGCTCGTTAGGCTGTCTTGCTGCTCATCAATCTTGTCTCCCGTTCGGACGTCTGCCCGCGGCTGCGGAACCATCGCCGCGTCCGACGTGTGAGGTGACAACAGGCCGACCGGCACGCCGTTCCTGATCGATCGCACGCGACGACGATTTCCGAAGGAAGGCTCGTTGTCAGCTCGCGCCGGCGGGAGAACGGTCGCTGCTCGCAACCGCGCGCGCAGCGCGGCTTTGGGCCGTGACGGGAAGCGACGCGATCGCTCGCAAGCCCGGCCGCTTGCGCCAGCGGATCTCGGCGGGATCGACGGCCAACCCGAGTTTCGGCCAGCGCTCGAACAGTGCTTCCAGCGCGCAGGCGGTCTCGATGCGCGCGAGTTGATGGCCGAGGCAGAAATGGATTCCCGTCCCGAACGAAAGATGACGGTTCGGCTTGCGTTCGAGATCGAGGCTTTCAGCGCGGTCATGCATCGCCGGATCCATGTTCGCGGCGGCAAGCATCACCATGACGCGATCGCCCTTCTTCAGGCGCACGCCGTCGACCTCGACATCCCGCCGGACATAACGCGGCTTGGAGAACTGCACCGGCGAGACGAAGCGCAGGAACTCCTCCACCGCAAGCCCGATACGGCTCCAGTCCTGTTCCAGCCAGTCGCGCAGGCCAGGACTTCTGAGCAGTTCGTAGGCGGAACCGCTGATGAGATGCGTGGTGGTCTCCGATCCCGCCGCGAGCAAGAGAAACACCATCGAGACCATCTCGTCCGGCGTGATCTGGCCGCCCTCACGCTCGACCTGGATCAATTCGGCGATCAGGCCCTCGCCGCCCTGCACACGCGCGATCTGCAGCTGCTGTTCGAGATAAGCGCGCATCTTGCGGAACGCGAACAGCAGACGAAAGAAGCTGACGACGTTCGTCAGCGAGGACATCTCGTTGGCCCAGGCAATGAATTTCGGACGGTCTGCGGGCGGCAAGCCGAGCAGCTCGGAGATCACCGCGAGCGGCAGGATGCGCGCATAGCGCTGGACGAGATCCGCCGGACGACCATTCACGAACACTTCGTCAGCCAGACCGTCGGCGATGGCGCGGATGCGCGGCTCCATCGCGACGATCGCGCGGCGCCGAAACGCCTCGTCCACGATGCTGCGCAGCCTGGTATGATCAGGCTCGTCCATCGTCAGCATGTTGTTGGCGATGGTCCTGACGTATCGCGGCATCCACCAGCGCAAGCCGGCGACGTCGCCATCCTCCCTTCTCAACGTGAAGGTCGCGCCGTCTTTCAGGATCTGCGCGGTAGCGTCATGGGTCGTGGTAATCCAGACGTCGCCGATGAGAGGAAACCGTGTCGCGACCACGGGACCGGACATGCGCAGCGTCGCAATCGCCTTGGGCGGATCGCGAAGGTAGGCCTCGCTGGTGAAATCGAGGCGCACTGTCATGGGATCACCGGACTGATTGCTGGCGTCTCACGCAGATGGTCCGCCGGGCCGCCGGCGCAAGGGAGCGAACCCCTCGGTCGAGGTGCCTAGCCGCCGGGCGAACGCTGGCCGCTCTTGCGCTGCTGCTGGGTGTAGGCGTCCCAATGGCTCCAGCTACCATTGCTGAGGCTGTGCAGGTCCGTCGCGAGCGGACGGCGCGTACGCTTGTCGTGATCGGCGATCACGCGTTCCGACTGCGTGATCTTGCGCTTGAGTTCCGCGATCGTCTTCTCGGTCTGCCCAATGCGCTTCGAGGAGGCGATCTCGCCCATCGTGAAGCGCGCGGTCTCCAGCGCCTTCAACTCGGCGCGATTCCGCTTCAACTGGACCCGGTGCCAGGCGATGTTGCTGTCGCTGTCCGCAACCATGTGGGAACTCCGCTGATTCGCTCCCACAGTGTATCAAGCGCCGAATCGGCGCCGCAACATGCCGCGCGCGGCGAAAATGCGGTCTTATTGCGGGAAAATCCCGTAATCAGCGCTCGGCAAAGGCCTTTTCGACCACAAACTGGGCCGGTTCGCCGTGATTGCCCTCGGCGAGGCCGCGTTCACCAAGCAGCACACGGGTGTCCGCGACCAGGGCGGGGCTGCCGCAGATCATGACGCGGTCATGGGCGGCTTCGAGCGCCGGCAGGCCGATGTCGGCGAACAGCTTGCCCGAGGTGATGAGGTCGGTGATGCGGCCGCGGTTGCGGAAGGGATCGCGGGTCACGGTCGGATAGTAGATCAGCTGATTGCGAATGTACTCGCCGAGCAGCTCGTCCTTCGGCAAATGCTCGGTGATCATCTCGCCATAGGCAAGCTCCTTGACGTGGCGGCAGCCGTGCAGCAGCACCACCTTCTCGAACCGCTCGTAGGTCTCGGGGTCCTTGATCACGCTGAGGAACGGCGCAAGGCCGGTGCCGGTGCCGATCAGATAGAGGTTGCGCCCGTCTTCCAGGTTGTCGATGACCAGCGTGCCGGTGGCCTTGCGGCTGACGATGATCTCGTCGCCTTCCTTCAGGTGCTGAAGCCGCGAGGTCAGCGGTCCGTCCGGCACCTTGATCGAGAAGAACTCCAGCGTGTCCTCGTAATTGGCGCTGGCGACGCTGTAGGCCCGCAGCAGCGGCTTCTCGCCGACCTTGAGGCCGATCATGGTGAATTCGCCGTTACGGAAGCGGAAGGTCGGGCTGCGGGTGGTCTTGAAGGAGAACAGCGTGTCGGTCCAGTGGTGGACGCTCAAAACGCTTTCCTGATTGAAATTGCTCATCTCACCTTCCCTGTCGCGTCAATGCGGTTCCGAGGCCGGCAGCTATGCGTCGTTTGTACACGATCATTCGTATACTAATGAATAATCCGGCTTGATCCCGCGGTCAAGGCTGCCCAAGATCGGAAGCGTTGCAATTAGGAACAAGGAGCCCATTCCATGGCGCATGACGCACCCCAGGCC
>NZ_JAEMSD010000864.1:0-405 GCF_016462955.1 Bradyrhizobium sp.
CGTTCCCGAAGAACAGCGCAGCCACAAGGGACCCGGTTCCGATCCGGCCGTCGAAACGGCGGAACGGGTGCCGGGCCGCGAGAATTTCGAAACCCAGGGCCGCCACGGCAACATCAAGCAGAACACGACCCATCAGGGATACCAGCAGGATCGATGATGCTCGACCTCGACACATGCAGTGAAAGACGCGCGATGCGCATGACGGGCCTCGTGCTGGTCACCATGCTGGCGACCGCCGCCGCCGAACCCGCATTGGGGCAGGCAGGTGGAGGCGGCGCCGGAGGATATAGGACTGCAACAGGATTTGCAGTATCTTCAGGTGTAGCACTAACTGTTACGGTTGGCGCTGGCGGAAGTGGACAAAGTGCATCAACTGGAGTTGGTACCGCAGGAAATGACTCAGTA
>NZ_JAEMSD010000864.1:415-1670 GCF_016462955.1 Bradyrhizobium sp.
GCCGGAGGAAGCGGCGGCGCGGCGGCCGGGGCCGGCACGTCGTCGGCTCCCGGAACTAATTCGGCCGGAACGGCTCAATCGAGCGGTGGCCCAAGGGGATCGACGACAGTCGGGCGACCCGGCAATCCCGCAGGCGGAACCAATATCGGACGTATTGACGGGACGGTGACGCCCGGGCCCTCGCTTCCGGGCGACGACCAGATTCGCTCGGAGACCTCGAATAATTCCGAGGCGGATCGAAAGATCAAAAGCATCTGCCGGGGATGCTGAGCGCCGTCAGGACGCCGGCTTTGTCCGGCGTCCTGACAATGTTCGCATCGTCGCGAGCTCCGGGTTGCCGCGCTGGCGAGGCTGGTCTCCCCGGACCCCGTGTTCGGCGAGATCGATCGCTGATCGCGAGCGGACGGCACGCAGCTACTCGGGTAAAGGCGTGTCGGCGATGTCCAGCAGCGCGCCGAGGCCTTGGCGGAGGCGTCGCGTCGCGATGCTGTCGTTCGCCAGGCCAAACACCACGAGCGAGCGCGCGGTCATCGCGTACGTGTGTCCGAACTCGAACTCCGCCATGGGCGCGTCGGGCCTGTTGGTGTCGATCAGCCCCAGCCAGCTGCGTCCATCGGTGACCTCCGGCAGGGTGAAATTCACGACGTCGTGGTGTGCATTGTAGACCAGCAGTATGGTCGCATCCGAGCCGCGGCGCTTGATCCCGGTCTCCTGTGCGCGGCCGTCAAGCAGCATCCCGAAGCATTTGGCGTTGCCATCGTGCCATTGCTCCGTCGTCATCTCCTCGCCGGACGGCGACAGCCAGGTCACGTCCTTGACGTCGAGTTCCTCGTTTTGCGAACCGACCAGAAAGCGGCTGCGGTAGAGGATGGGAAAGGACTTGCGGGTGGCGATCAGCTTGCGCGTGAACTCGCGAAGGCCGCGCCCGTTCGCGGTGATGCCCATCCAGTTGAGCCAGGTGGTCTCGTTGTCCTGGGCGTAGGCATTGTTGTTGCCGTTCTGGGTGTGGCCGAACTCGTCGCCCGCGAGCAGCATCGGCGTGCCGTGGGACAGCAGCATCGTCGCCAGAAGATTCCGCTTCTGGCGCTCTCGCAAGCCGATGATCTCCGGGTCGTCCGTCGGTCCTTCGGCGCCACAGTTCCAGGAATGGTTGTTGCTGTGACCGTCGCGGTTGTCCTCACCGTTCGCCTCGTTGTGCTTATCATTGTACGAGACGAGGTCGTTGAGGTTGAAGCCGTCATGCGCCGTGACGAAG
>NZ_JAEMSD010000865.1 GCF_016462955.1 Bradyrhizobium sp.
AGGCAAGGACCGCCTGCGCGTCGTCTGGCGTCGCGGCCATGATCATAGGTCCTGGAAGGGACCGTCGCACGTCGTGGGATCGCCAGACGTGTAGCCGGATTTCAGCCACCGCATGCGCTCAACAGATGAGCCGTGAGTGAAGTTTTCCGGCGTCACGCGCCCGCCCTGGCGCTTCTGCAGCGTGTCGTCGCCGATGGCCTTGGCGGTCGTGAGGCCGGCCTCGAGGTCGCCGGGTTCCATCGCGACATTGCCGCCGGAAACCTTCGCGGCATTGGCCGCCCATACGCCCGCATAGCAGTCTGCCTGAAGTTCGAGGGCGACGGAGTAGCGGTTGCCTTCTTCCTTGCCGAGGGATTGCTGCGCTCGCTGCACCTTTTGCGAGGCGCCGCTGAGCGTCTGCACGTGGTGGCCGAATTCGTGGGCGATGACATAGGCCTTGGCGAAGTCCGCGTCGGACGCGCCGAGTTGCTCGCTCATCGTCTGCCAGAAGGAGAGGTCGAGATAGACGGTCTGGTCGGTGGGGCAATAGAACGGGCCCATCGCTGCCTGGCCGTAGCCGCATCCCGTGCCTGTGCCGGTGTCGTAGAGGACGACTTTGGGCGGGGTGTACCCGCGCATCGCCTGCGCCCAGACATCGTTCACATTGGCGCCGACGACGTCGACGAAGCGGCCGGCGTCGTCTGCAGGCGTGCCCATCGTGCCCCGTTCCTGTGCGCCCTGGCCGATGAAGAGCCCGGCGACGGATTGCGTCGTGTTGGGGTCAACGCCTAGAAAAACGTAGGCGAGCACAGCGATGATGCCGACAATGCCGCCGCCGCCCGCGACTGCCCCTGCGCCGAGACCGCGCCGGTCCTCGGTACCGCCGCCCGAGCGGCCGCCTTTCCAACGCATGTCCTGTCTCCCTCGAATGCCACAGCAATAGGCCAGAACGCGCGAGAGAAGGAAAGGCTGCGTTGGCGGCGCGAACGCCCTCAGTCTAGACTGTCCGGCTATCAAGAGGAGACGTGGGTGGCGTATCCGATACGCGTGGGCGTTGGCGGCTGGACATTCGAGCCGTGGGACGAGACGTTTTATCCGTCAGGGCTGTCCAAGGCGAAGCAGCTGCAGCACATGAGTCGCACGCTGACCGCCGTGGAGGTCAACGGGACGTATTACTCGTCGTTCAAGCCGGACACGTTCGCGAAATGGCGCGACGAGACGCCGGACGGGTTCGTGTTCAGCCTGAAGGCGCACCGGTTTTCAACAGTGCGCAAGACGAAGGAGGACATGAAGACCTCGACCGGTCTGTTCCTCGACCAGGGCATCACGCAGCTGAAGGACAAGCTGGGGCCGATCAACTGGCAGTTTCCCGGCAATCGCAAGTTCGACCGCGAGCACTTTGCGAACTTCCTGTCTGTGCTGCCGAAGGAGAAGGACGGGGTCGAACTGCGTCATGCGCTGGAGGTACGCGGGACGGGCTATGATGATCCGGCGTTCTTCGAGCTGCTGGACAAGCATGGCGCGACGGTGGTGTACGCCGAAGACGATGAGTTTCCGAAGCTTGCGCAGCTGGGCTCGGACTTTGTCGTGGCGCGGCTGATGCAGTCGCAGGCGAACGAGAAGGCCGGGTATTCGAAGAAGGAGATCGACCGGTTCGCGAAGATGGCGACGGACTGGTCGAAGAAGCGCGA
>NZ_JAEMSD010000415.1 GCF_016462955.1 Bradyrhizobium sp.
GACGAAATTGACGCTGGCCCAGGGCCGGCGTCCGCGCTTGTTGAAGAGGTCGCCCGATCCCGAGATGCGCTTGGCGAAGTCGGCAAGCGTGCCCGGATCGCCTTTCCAGAACGCGCGCACCGTGTCCCGGAACTTGTCGTTCCACTCGGCCCAGCCGGGGGGAAATTGACCGACCTGGTAGCCGCCGGGCCCGATGTCCCAGGGCTCTGCGATCAGCTTGACGCTGGAGAGCACGGGATCCTGCCGGCAGGCGTCGAGGAATCCGCCGCCTTCATCGAACCCATAGGGTTCGCGCGCCAGGATGGTGGCGAGGTCAAAGCGGAAGCCGTCGATCCGCATTTCCGTTGCCCAATAGCGCAGGGAATCGGCGACGAGCTGAAGCACGCGCTGATGCGACAGGTTGACGGTGTTTCCGGTGCCGGTGTCGTTGATGTAGTAGCGCTTCTGGTCCGGCAGCAGGCGATAATAGCTGGCATTGTCGATGCCCTTGAACGACAGGGTCGGGCCGAGCTCGTTGCCTTCCGCGGTGTGATTGTAAACGACGTCAAGAATGACCTCGATGCCATGGGCGTGAAACTGGTTCACCATGGCCTTGAACTCGTTGGGGGATGACGCCTTGAGGTAGCGCGGATCCGGCGCGAAGAAGGCAATGGAATTGTAGCCCCAGTAATTGCGCAGGCCCTTTTCGACCAGATAGCTGTCGTCGACGAAGGCATGGATCGGCAGCAGCTCGGCGCTGGTGATGCCGAGCGAGCGCAAGTAGGACGGGACGTCCGAATGGGCGAGGCCGGAGAAGGTGCCGCGGTCGGCTTCGGGCACAAGCGGGTGCAGCTGGGTAAATCCCTTGACGTGCATCTCGTAGACGATCGTGCGCTCCCACGGCACTTCCGGCTTGCGCGCCACGCCCCAGGTGAAGGCGGGGTCGATGACGCGGCATTTCTGCATCAGGGGCGCGCTGTCGCGCTCGTCATAGGAGAGGTCCTTGTCGGCATGGTCGAGCTGATACCCGAACAGCTCCGGCCCCCAGCGGAGCTTGCCGACCAGCTGACGCGCGTAGGGATCGAGCACCAGCTTGTTGGGATTGAAGCGGTGGCCGGCGTCGGGTTCGTAAGGGCCGTGGACGCGATAGCCGTAGACGGTGCCGGGGCGCGCGGAGGGTAGATAGCCGTGCCAGACCTCGTCGGTGTATTCGGGCAGTTCGATGCGCTCGAGCTCGGTTTCGCCGGTGTCGTCGAACAGGCAGAGCTCGACCTTGGTAGCGTGGGCCGAGAACAGCGCGAAATTGACGCCGAGCCCGTCCCAGGTGGCGCCGAGCGGGAATGGTCTGCCCTCGGTGATCCGGGTGCGGCGCAGGCTCGAGGCCGCCCGGGTGAGGGCGTCGTCCGGGTGTACTTTTTGATCCATTTTTTGCCCCCAATGATTCCGTCAGGATGTCGGCGAATTTGCCGCGAGTTCGGTCGTTGCCTGTTCACCCACCGCCGTCGAGGCGATCACGGCGGCGGCAGGAACGTCGGAGGTCTTGTTCAGCACCTTTGCCCTCTGCAAGGCCGCCTCCTTGCTGATGGCCGAAATCGAATTGCCGATGCGCCCGACGATTGCGGCAAGCTCCGTATCCGACAGCCCAAGACGCTTCTTGACGAGGCGTACCTGGGCGCGGTCTGCCAGGTCGAGTTTGTTACGAATTGCCGGTGGTTTCGGGCGACGCATGTCGACAGCTCCTGTGTGTGGTCGTAACCGTCCCCCGATCGTTCGGTTCCTTTGCCTCAAAGACTCGTTAGGCCGGGCTTGCCGCATTCATGTCCAAGCCAACAGAAGGTATCGAAATCCGGATCTCGTTCTCGCTTTCGGCGATCGCGAGCAGGTCGAGCTGCGGTCCTTGCCGCAACGCTGGCAGCCGACGATAAGCGGCGAGGTAGTCGCGCGCCATCCGCTCGGCCGTAAAGCGTTGTTCGAACCGCTTGCGGATCCCTTGCCGCTCCAATGCGTCGATCGAATTCGCGGCCGCGACGGCCTCCTCGATGGAGTTCACCACAAACCCGCTGATACCGTGATCGATCACTTCGGGCACCGAGCCATGGGCCAGGGCGATCACCGGCGTGCCGCAAGCCATGGCTTCGATCATGACGAGGCCGAACGGCTCCGGCCAGCAGATCGGAAACAGCAGGGCCAGGGCATTGCCGAGGAAGTCGGCCTTCTGGAATTCGTTGATCTCGCCGATGAACTCGACGTTGGGATGAGCTGCGATCATCGGCTTGATGACCTGCTCCCAATAGGCTTGATCGGCGGTGTCGATCTTGGCCGCCATCTTCAGGGGCACGCCGGTTCTAGCCGCAATTTCGATCGCCTTGTCCGGCCCCTTTTCCGGAGAGATGCGCCCGAGGAACGCAAAATAGTCGCCGGTCGGTGCTTCCTGATAAGGCAGGATGTTCTCGGGCAAGCCGTGGAGCACCGTTGCGAGCCAGTTGACGGGCGGCATCGGGCGGCGTTGTGCGTCCGAGATGGACACCAGGGGAGGTTCAGGAAAAGCGGAGAAGAATGGCATCAGATCGGGCAGATCGAGACGCCCATGCAATGTGGTGAGGATCCGGTCGCGATACGGTCGCATCAAGGGATAGTGCAGTTGATCAATGTGGAAATGAAGGACGTCGAACTCGTCGGCGCGCCGCGCGACCTGGTCCAGCATCATGACGTGATGGGGTGTGACGTCCTTGACGGAGGGATCGAGGCGCAGGGCCATCTTCGAGCATGGCACAAGCTCGGCTGACGTGATCGAATCTCCGCTCGCAAACAGGGTGACCTCGTGCCCCTGGCGCACCAGCTCTTCCGTCAGGTAGGAGACGATGCGCTCGGTCCCTCCGTAAAGCCGCGGGGGGCAGCTCTCCGCCAGTGGAGCGATTTGCGCGATCTTCATGTCTGTCCCCAACTGCCTTTCTAGATCGATGCCTTGTAGAGTTCAGCGTAGGATTTGGCCGACTGGGTCCAGCTGAAGGCCTGCGCCATGGCAGCCCTGCGCATGTGATCGAGCCGGTCCTTCATGCCGAAGGTCGAGAAGGCCCGGCACAGGCCTCCGAGGAAGCCCGGCGCCGATGCGCGGTCAAACAGGAAGCCGGTCTCGCCGTCGACGATGGTCTCGGCAAGCCCGCCGGTGCGATGACCGATCGGCAACGAGCCGAAGCGCTGGGCGTACATCTGGCTGAGCCCGCATGGTTCGAACCGGGACGGCATCAGCGTGAAGTCGCTACCGGCGAAGATCTTCCGCGCCTCCGCGTCATCGAAGCCGATTTTTACGGCAATCGATCGCGGCGCACCGGCTTGCGCCTTCAGCAGAGCCTCTTCGAACTGCGGTTCGCCCTTGCCGGTGACGACGATCTGGCCGCCGGCATCGACGATCGCCTGCGCGCTCTCGATCACGAGGTCGACGCCCTTCTGATGAACCAGCCGCGCGACGAGCGCGAACAGGGGACCTCGCGACACCGCGAGGCCGAACTGATCCCTGACATCGTCGGCGTTCAGCGAGCGCTCGGCCCAGTCGCCTGCGCCGAATGGCTGGAGCAGCGAGGAGCACGTCCGTGGATCCCAGCTCTCGTCGATCCCGTTCAGAATGCCCGACAACTGGTTCCGGTCGGCCCGCTGCTTCAGCAGGCCTTCGAGACCACAGCCGAATTCTGCGGTGGTAATCTCGCGTGCGTAAGTCTGGCTGACGGTCGTCAGGTGCGAGGCATAAACGAGACCGGCCTTGATGAACGACAGGCGATTGTAGAATTCAACGCCGTCGATGTTGAAGCTCGCCTCGGGAATGCCGAGCGGTGCCAGCGAGCTCCGGTCGAATACACCTTGATAGGCGAGATTGTGGATCGTGAAGACGGTCGGAACGTGCGCATAGTGCCACTCCAGATAACCCGGGATCAGCGCGCATTGCCAGTCATTGGCGTGGACCAGGTCGGCGCTCCAATCCGTGTCGATCAGTCCCCTGGCGAGCTGTGCCGCGGCGTAGGAAAAGGTTGCGAACCGCACATTGTTGTCGCCCCAATCGGCGCCAAGGCCGTCGGCATAGGGCGTGCCATCCCGCTCGTACAGTTCCGGACAGCGGACGACATAATAGGTCAGGCCATCCGCGGCGTGCCCGAGGTCGACCTCGAAGGCCGGCAGAGCGGCGAAGGGCGGGCAACGCCCCACGGTCTTGAGTTCTTGCAACCCCCGCAGCACAGCCGGGTAGCCCGGGATGATGACGCGTACGTCAGCAAATTCTCGCAAGGCACGCGGCAGAGCCGCCGAAACGGCGGCAAGGCCGCCAACTTGAATAAAGTCTGATACTTCGGGCGTCGCGAACAGGATACGCATCGCTACGCCCGCCAATCGAGACGACAGTGGTCTTTGCCAACCATCTTTGCATTTCCAAGGACGCTCCCCCAGCGAAGCGCTGTCCTTAAATTCTGCGGCGCAGCAAAGGTTCCCGAGGGCGATAAAACAAGCGCGCTTTTTTACGCTGAGTGCAAAAGTGTACATACCGGGCGGGCAGCGGCATTTCGAGGCTCCGGACGCAGCAGCCGGTGCTCACGTTTTCCGTAAGGAACGAATGCTGCGACGGCAGCTTTCTCGTCCGAGACATGATGAAGCGAGGCGTAATCTAGCTCGGTAGCGACGCGCCCGGCTGAAGCATGTCCAATTCCGAGCATGCGGGCGCGAAAGGGGAATAGCCTTGATTCAAAGACTGGGAACGGCCGAGCAGAGCCGACGCCACGGCCCTCAGATCGTCGATCATGGGGTCTCGTTCAATCTGTGGGCGCCCACGGCTCGATCGGTCGAGCTGCTCGAAGTTGGTCAGCCGCCGCGCAGGATGCCGCGCGATGATGAGGGTTGGTATCAACTGCTCAGCGAGACCGCGCGCGCCGGCACGCGCTATCAGTTCAGGATCAACGAGGACCTCGTCGTTCCCGATCCTGCCTCGTTTTTCCAGCCGGACGACGTCGGCGGCCCGAGCGAGGTGATCGATACCGCGGCCTTGAGGGACCCGGTGCTGTATCCCGGCCGTCCCTGGGCGGAAGCCGTCATCTACGAGCTGCATGTCGGCACCTTCAGCGAGGAGGGGACCTATGCCGGCGTCGAGAAGAAGTTGGCCTATCTTCGCGATCTCGGCATCACCGCCATCGAGCTGATGCCGCTCAACGACGTCCCTGGTCGGCACAATTGGGGCTATGACGGCGTGCTCCTGAACGCGCCGAATGCCCGCTACGGCCGACCGGAAGATCTCAAGCGGCTGGTGCGGGCCGCGCATGCGCTCGACATCATGGTCTATCTCGACGTCGTCTATAATCATTTCGGCCCGCAGCTGAACTACCTGCATCTCTATGCGGAAAACTTCTTCAACCCGCGCCACGCCACCGGCTGGGGACCTGCCGTCAATCTCGAAGGGCCCGATGGCGCATTCGTGCGCGAGTTTCTGATCGAGAATGCCCTGATGTGGCTGCGCGACTATGGCTTCGACGGGCTGCGCTTCGATGCGGTCCATGCGCTGAAGGACGATTCCGAGCGTCATTTCCTGGTTGAGCTCGCCGAGACCGTGCGCAGTCAGCTGGTGGGCCGACGCGTTCATCTGATGTTGGAGAACGAGGCCAATCTGGCGCATCTGCTCACGCGTTCACAGGGCCGGGCGAAGTACTACGACGCGCAATGGGGCGACGATTTCCACAACGCGCTTCATGTCCTGCTCACGGGCGAGGACGAAGGCTATTATCGCGCCTTCGCCGACAAGCCGCTTGAACATCTGGCGCGGTCGCTGACCGAAGGCTTTGCCTATCAGGGCGAGGTATTTCCCCTGCACGAGGCGCCGCGCGGCGAGCCGAGCGCGCATCTGCCTCCGGAAGCGACGGTCTTCTTCGCCCAGAACCACGACCAGGTCGGCAACCGCGCGTTCGGGGAACGGCTGTCCCGGCTGGTCAGTCCCGACAAGCTGAATCTGGCGCTCGCCTTGGTGCTGCTGAGTCCGCATATTCCGATGCTGTTCATGGGTGAGGAAGCGGCAGCGGAGACGCCTTTCCTGTTCTTCGCGGACTGGACCGGCGAAGCTGCCGAATTGACGCGGGAAGGCCGGCGCAGGGAGTTTTCGTACTTCAAGGCGTTCGCGACCCCCGAAACGCGGGCCAGGATACCGGACCCTT
>NZ_JAEMSD010000416.1:0-3474 GCF_016462955.1 Bradyrhizobium sp.
CGCCGATATCCTCCATGGTCAGGAGAACGTCGGCATCGTCGCCCGGCTTGACGTCGTCGCGATGCAGATGCACGCGGTCGCCTTCGACCGGACCGAGCGTGCCGCGGAAGCGCTTGCGCCCCTCATGTGCCACGGCCATCTCGATCTTCACCATATGCCCGGAATAGCGCTCGAAATCGGAACGGCGCACCAGCGGGCGGTCGATGCCCGGCGAGGAGATCTCCAGCCGATAGGCGCGATCGATGGGATCGGCGACGTCGAGCACGGGCGACAGCGCCCGCGAGATCGCCTCGCAATCCTCGATCTGCATCGAGCCGTCCGGTCGCTCGGCCATGATCTGCACGGTGCAGCCGGCTTCCCCGGAAATGCGGATCCGCACCAGCCGATAGCCCATGCCCTGGAGCACGGGGGCTGCGACTGCCGACACCCGTGCCGCGGCGCCCGGCTCGACCACGAGCCGCGGCTCGGCCAGCAACTCGGCATCCGGGGAACCTGAGGTCGGTTCGGTCATGGCAGGGGTCAAGGCGCTCGTTGGTTAGGGCTTGGGTTAAGGCTTGGTTAATCCAAAGCTCGCTTCGGAACTCTCCCGACGACGCGTCGGGCCGCATCCTCCACCGAGCCGCATTCAGGTAATAAAAAAGAGCGGGTCCTTTCGGGCCCACTCTCCTACGCGGATCGTATGAGAAGATGAATTGGCGCTGATATAGCGCTTTCCACCCTCTCGGACAAGGCCCATTGCAGCGGTGACGGCCCTTTTTGCGCCGGCCCGCGGCGCCGCGCAACGCTTCCTTCATCTAGCCGGCCTAGATTCCCGGATTGTGGGGCGGCTTGAACCAAGGGCGCACCCGCGGCGTGCCCCGTTCGAGTTGCGTTTTCATGACCGTTGCCACGTCGCTCATTCCTGGACTGGAGGATATCGTCAAGCGTGGCGATCCCCGGCGCCGTGGCGATATCGCGCGCGCCATTTCCCAGCTGTTCTTCCAGGATGCGGAGAAGCTCCGCCCCGAACTGATCGATCTCTTCGACAATCTCCTGGTCGATCTCGTCCCGCATGCCGAACTGGCGTCGCGAGCCGATCTGGCCGAGCGCTTTTCGCACCTGAACAATGCGCCGCCGCACCTCGTCAATCAGCTCGCGCGCGAAAACGAGATCGCGGTGGCCGGCCCCGTGCTGCGCCGCTCGCCCGTGCTCGACGACGCGGCTCTGGTCGAGATCGCGCGCCTGAAGGGCCAGGGTCATCTGCTGGCGATGACGGAGCGTCCCGCTTTGTCGCCTGTGATCACCGACGTGCTGGTCGAGCGCGGCGATCGCGACGTGGTGCGCCGTGCCGCGGCCAATGCCGGTGCGGCGTTCTCGCCCGGCAGCTATTCCGAGCTGATCAAGCGCGCGGCGCAGGACGGGGTGCTGACGCTGAAGATCGGTCAGCGCAACGACCTTTCCGGCGAGCACCTGAAGCAACTGCTCGACGGTACCCTCGACGTCATCCGCCGCCGCCTCTCCACCGTGGTGAATCCCGCGCGCCAGGCCGAGATCAAGCGTGCGATGGCGGCGATCGACGAGGCCGCGCTGCCGCCCGGCCCGCGCCGCGACTACTCTGCGGCACAGCACACCGTGCTGACATTGCATCGCGGAGGCCATCTCGGCGAGAGCGCGCTGCTCGGCTTCGCCAAGGCGCAGAAATACGAGGAATCGATCGCCGCGCTCTCGGCGCTTTCAGGCGTTCGGCTCCCGGTGCTCGACCGCCTGATTGCGGGCGACCGCTACGATCCGCTTCTGATCCTTGGCCGCGTGCTGAACCTCGGTTGGCCCACGGTGCGCGCGCTCATCCTGCTCTGGTACGGGCCGAACCGCATGCCGGCCGACGCCGACATCGAGGCCGCGCGTCTGAACTTCACGCGCCTGATGCCGGCCACCGCCGAACGCGTCGTGAATTTCTGGCGCAACCGGCAGACGATCTAATCGAAGTTCGCGACTTCGCCGTCATGGCCGCGCAGGCGGGACAAGACCGGGCGTGACGAACGCGGATGGAGTGCACGCGAAATCTACACCCGCCGAAACCGCAGATAAGCCGCCTTGCGCCCCTCGCGCGCGGCCTTCCTTCCATAGCGCGTCATGGTGTAGCCGGGCCATGGCTGCCGGAAATCGTCGGCGCGTTCCGCAAGCCAGACGAAGTCCTGCGAGCGTGCCAGATGAGACAGCGTCCAGGCGCAATAATCGTCGATGTCGCAGACAAAGCGGAATTCACCATTCGGCTTCAGCACGCGCGCCATCGCCGCGATCGTCCGGTCCTGCACGAAGCGCCGCTTCCAGTGCCGCCGCTTCGGCCATGGATCGGGATGAATCAGGTCGATGCGCGACAGCGAGTCCTTGGGCAGCCAGGCCAGGAGCTCGGCGGCATCGCCCGCGAACAGGCGGATGTTGCCGATATTGGCGGCCTCGATCTGCGCGAGGATTTTCGCCATTCCGTTGACATAGGGCTCGCAGCCGATGAAGCCGGTCGTCGGGAAGTTCTGGGCCTCGGCGGCAAGATGCTCACCGCCGCCGAAGCCGATTTCGAGCCTGACATCTTCGGCCGCGGGGTCGAAGATGTCGCGCGCGTCCGCCGGCGCCTCGGCGTCGATGTCGAGCGCAAGATGGGGCAGCAACTGCTCGATCAACCCGGCCTGGTGCTGCCGGAGCTTGTGGCCCTTGCGGCGCCCGAAGAAGGCGCGCTCGCCGTCGTCGCGATCGGGATCTGATTTGCGGTCGCTCATCGCAGTGTCTGGTACAGGCGATGGAGCAGCCGGGCGCGCGGCGCGAGCGAGGAAACGTAGAGCTGCTCATAATGGGTGTGCGCGCCCTTGCCGTCGACGCCGAGCCCGTCGAGCGTCGCGGTGTGCGCGGCCGTGAAATTGCCGTCCGAGCCGCCGCCGGTGTGGGTGTCGATCAGCTCGAAGCCGATCTCGCCAGCGAGCGCCTTGGCATGCTCGTACAACGCGGCGCCTGCGCTGCTCTTCTCGTAAGGCGGCCGATTGAGCTCGCCACTGACCTTGACGGTGACGCCGTCGGTCTTCGATGTCAAAGCGAGAATCCTGCCGACGAACTCGTCGGCGTCCTCGAGGCTCATGACGCGCAGATCGACTTCGGCGTAAGCCTCCTCCGGCGTGACGTTGGGACGCGTGCCGCCGCGCACCACGCCGACATTGACGGTGACGCCGCGCGCGTAATCGTTCATCCCTTCCAGGGCCAGGATGAAGTTGCCGAGCTCGCGGACGGCGCTGCGGCCGTCTTCGGGCCGCGAGCCGGCATGGGCGGGCACGCCCTTGATGAAGACCTTGAAACGCCCGACGCCCTTGCGTGCGGTGACGATCCTGCCGCCGTCGCGTGCCGGCTCGGTGACCAGCACGTATTTGGCGTTGCGCCCTTCCTTCTCAATCAGCGCACGCGATGTCGGGCTGCCGATCTCCTCGTCCGAGGTGAACAGGTGCGTGATGC
>NZ_JAEMSD010000416.1:3484-6152 GCF_016462955.1 Bradyrhizobium sp.
TCTCGACGGGTGCCCGCAAGGGACGCACGTGGCCGTGATGCCGAGCGGCGAGCGCTCGCCGCCGGCGCAGAGCGCGCCAAAGGCGTGACGGGCGATATAGGCGCCGCCCTTCATGTCGTAGATGCCGGGACCGAACGCGACGTCACCTTCGACCTTGAACGGCAGGCGCTCGATGAAGCCCATGGGATGAACGGTGTCGAGGTGGCTCAGCACCAGGATGCCCGGCCGGTCCTGGCCCCAATTGGTGCGCACGATGAGATGATCGCCGCAGCCATCCACGCCGGCGATGCGCTCGAGCTTGGCAGGCAGGTCGCGGTATTGCTCCGTCACCATGGAGATCAGCTTGTTGACCTGTTCAGGCGCTTCCGTCGGCGTCTCGATCTCCACCCAGCGGCGGATACCATCGAGGATGGTTTGAGAATCGAACCAATTGGAGCTGGCCATCGATGCATCTGTGTCCTTGAATCGTATCATCGAAGCGGACGCGCACTGAAGCGCGCCGCAAATCACGACATAGGCCAGATTTGACGCAGTCTCAAATCGCCGTCGAGAATGGCGCGTCAGCGCTTGTCGGGGCCTTCGCGCGCCGCAATCTGCTCGACG
This sequence comes from Bradyrhizobium sp., assembly GCF_016462955.1. Taxonomy (GTDB): domain Bacteria; phylum Pseudomonadota; class Alphaproteobacteria; order Rhizobiales; family Xanthobacteraceae; genus Bradyrhizobium. Next base: position 4,088 of record NZ_JAEMSD010000416.1, read on the forward strand.
AGGTCGACGATCGAACGGCGCATCTTCGAATCGGTGATTCGCGTGAACGCCTTGGTCAGGGCGAGCCCTTCGGAGGTCGCCAGAAAGTCCGAGACGTAAGAGGGCGAGGCGCCTTCGCTGAAGCCATCCGGTCCTGGCACGCCGCTCGGGCCGCCTTCGAACAGGAACGACACCGGCACCTGCAAAATCTCGGCGATTTGCTGGATGCGGCTCGCGCCCACGCGGTTTGTGCCCTTCTCGTATTTCTGGATCTGTTGGAAAGTCAGGCCCAAAGCTTCACCGAGCTTTTCCTGACTCATGCCCAACATGATGCGGCGCATGCGCACGCGACTGCCGACATATTTGTCAACAGGGTTGGGCGCTTTCGACATTTCCTCAGCCCTCCAAACATCACCTTCGGCGCAATCATCAAGCATGCCTCGGGTGCAACATCGTCAAAATCGAACCCTGTTATTGGGAAACATTGCGGAGAAATTTAGCAACGCAGCGCTGTCTTTCGCAGCCGGTGCAGAATGGGGAGCCCGCGTGCAGTCTGTCAACCGTGGGACTACGGTTGTCAAAGGATTCCGGCTACGCCCATGAGAGTGATCATGGATGTCGTTTGGCGACGCGGCGGCGGACGGCCACAATCACGGCGAGCGCGACGAGCATGATCGCCGGTACGTCACCCACGCGCGCATAGATCGTCGGCGGGATCGCAGCCGGCAGGTTTGCATCCAAAATGCCTTCGATGCCGAGACCGAGGCTCGCGACCGTGCGTCCGACCGGATCGATCACTGCGGAGATGCCGGTATTGGCCGAGCGGACCAGCGGCAATCCGAGCTCGATCGCGCGCATCCGCGACTGCTCCAGGTGCTGATAGGGGCCGGTCGAGATGCCGAACCAGCCGTCATTGGTGAGGTTCACGATCCAGCCCGGACGTTCGTTGCGTCCGGCCACTTCGCCGGGGAAGATCGCCTCGTAGCAGATCAGCGGCAGTGCCGGCGGCGCGCCCGCGACCGGCAGCGCATGCCGCACGGTACCTGCAATGAAGCCGCCGCGCACACGCGTCAGTTGCTCGAAACCAAGCTTCTCCATCAACGACTGATAGGGCAGAAATTCTCCGAACGGTACCAGGTGCAGCTTGTCGTAGACGGCGAGGACGCTGCCTTCGTGATCGATCACGTAGATCGAATTATAGGCGCGTGTGATCGGCGTGCCGCGCGGCAGGTCGGGCGCGCGGACCGAGCCCGTGATCAGCACGGTGCCCTTCGGCAGCAGATCGGCGATTTGCGCCATCGCGTCGGCTTCGCGGGTCAGGAAGAACGGAAAGGCGGATTCCGGCCAGACCAGGATGGTGGCATCGCGCACGCCGGTCGATTGCGGGCCGGAGGCTCGGTCGGACAGCGCCAAATATTTCTTCATCACCTCCGCCTTGGCGGCGTAGTTGAATTTCGCATCCTGCTGCAGGTTGGGCTGCATCAGGCGCAGCTTGGCGCCCGATATCGTCGTGGTCGGATGCAGCGACAGGCGGATCGCACCGAAGACGCCCATGACGATCAGAAGCCCGATGGCGGCGGCCGGCACGCGCCATTGCAGGCGGCGATCGGGCGTTCGGTCGATCAGCGTCGCGGGGCTTGCGAAGATCGCCACCGTCAGGAACGTCATGCCCCACAGCCCGATCAGCGACGCCGTCTGCGCCAGCACCAGCGGCTCGGAGAGCGCATAGCCGAACGCGTTCCAGGGAAACCCTGTCAGCGCATGACCGCGCAGCCATTCGCTGATGGTGAGGCTTGCTGCGAGCGCCAGCACGCGCGTGGCGTTCTTGGTCCAGAGCAGGCGCGCCAGCGCAAAGCCCATTGCCGTGAATATAGACAGATACGCCGGCAGGCCCAGCACGGCGAACGGCGTTAGCCAGGCGAACACGTCGGCGTCGACGAAGAAGGCGTAGCCGATCCAGTAGAGACCCGGGACGAAATAGCCGAGCCCGAACCAGTAGCCGGTCAAAGCGGCGGCGGGGACGCCGCCATGGCGGCCGGCGCCGGCGCCGTCGATCAGCCAGACAAGCACCGGGAAGGTGACGAAC
>NZ_JAEMSD010000417.1 GCF_016462955.1 Bradyrhizobium sp.
GCTCCTTCATGTCGTGGCCGGCGGAGAACGCGGGGCCGTTGGCGGCGATCACGACGCCACGGACGGACTTGTCGTCGCGGATCCTGTCGAGCTCCGCATGCAGGCGCGCGATCATCGCAGCTGACAGGCTGTTACGCGCGGCCGGGCGGTTCAGCGTCAGGATAGCGATGGAACCCGCTGTTTCGCTCAGCAGGATCGGCAGTTGCGGGGAGGGGGCGCGCGCAGCGGTGACGGACATTGACGCGATTTCCGCTAAATGATTGCAGTTGGATGACACCCATAACTTAATGTAACAGGGCAAGTGAAGCGAGAGTAGGAACAGCATGGCGTCAGCGAAAATGAGTGTGGCGGAGGTCGAGCGGTTCCTTCGTCACGAGTTTCCCCAGGCCTTCAGCGGCGACGACATCACGATCGAGAGCGCCGACGGCCAGACCTGCCTTTTGCGCCAGCGCTACAGCGAAAAGATGCTGCGGCCTGGCGGCACCGTGTCGGGCCCGACGCTGATGGCGCTGGCCGATTTCGCGATGTACGTGGTGCTGCTGTCCGCGATCGGGCCGGTCGGCCTCGCGGTGACCACCAATCTCAACATCAACTTCTTGCGCAAGGGCCAGCCTGGGCAGGACGTGCTGGCCGAGGCGCGGCTGCTCAAGCTCGGCAAGCGGTTGGCAGTGGGGGAAGTGAAGCTGCTGTCCGGGACCTCCCCCGATCCGATCGCTCATGTCACCTCGACCTATTCCATTCCAAATGTTTGAGCTTTTTGCAGGTAATATAACACCGTAATTGTAAGCAATTGATTTCACGAATGTAATTTATGCCCGTGGGCATTGACCGTAGCGCGTCTCTTCTCTAGAAACCCGCGCAGTCCGGTGCGGTGTTCGCGCCGATATCTCCCGTCCACGGAAACTCCGATATGAAAACCTTTTCGGCAAAGCCGGCTGAGGTGACGAAGAAGTGGGTGCTGATCGACGCCAAGGGTCTGGTCGTCGGCCGCCTCGCCACCATCGTCGCCATGCGCCTGCGCGGCAAGCACCTCCCGACCTACACCCCGCACGTTGATTGCGGCGACAACGTCATCATCATCAATGCGCAGCATGCGGTTCTCACCGGCCGCAAGCGCGAGCAGAAGACCTATTACAAGCACACCGGTTACGTCGGCCACGTCAAGGAGCGCACCGCGCGCCAGATCCTCGAAGGCAAGCATCCCGAGCGTGTGCTCGAGAAGGCCGTCGAGCGCATGATCCCGCGTGGTCCGCTCGGTCGCGTCCAGATGGGCAACCTCCGTGTCTATGGCGGGGCCGATCATCCGCACGAGGCGCAGCAGCCCGAGAAGATCGATATCGCCAAGTTGAACCGCAAGAACACGAGGGCCGCATAACATGGCCGAATCCATCCAGTCGCTCGACCAGCTCTCGCAGCTCAAGACCGCGGTCGCCCCCGAGGCGCCCAAGCACGAGAAGAAGGTCGACAAGTTCAATCGTGCCTATGCCACCGGCAAGCGCAAGGACGCGGTCGCCCGCGTCTGGATCAAGCCGGGCGCCGGCAAGGTCACCGTTAACTCGCGCGAGGTCGAGGTCTATTTCGCCCGTCCCGTGCTGCGCATGATGATCGAGCAGCCGTTCTCGGTCGCCCAGCGTTCGGGCCAGTACGACGTGATTTGCACCGTTGCCGGCGGCGGCCTGTCCGGCCAGGCCGGCGCGGTCCGTCACGGCATCTCCAAGGCGCTCACCTATTTCGAGCCGGAGCTGCGCGGCGTGCTCAAGAAGGGCGGCTTCCTGACCCGCGACTCCCGCGTGGTCGAGCGCAAGAAGTACGGCAAGGCCAAGGCCCGCCGGTCCTTCCAGTTCTCGAAGCGTTAATCGCTTTCGTCGCATTCGCCGCGAAAGCGGCTTCAATGAGATGCAAAAGGGCGCTGATTTCAGCGCCCTTTTTGCTGTTCGTTTGTATGCAAATTGGTGGCGTGTTTCCTGAAAACTTGGGCGTCCGTGAAAACCTGAATAGAACTCGCCAGACCTAGCGTCGCCTTTCGGAAGGGCGCGCAAATCGGATGTGCCGATCGCGTAGCTGCTATGTTTCAGAGGGGGCCGACATGATGTCGCTCGATAGCATCACGCTCTATTTGGTCGCCACCATGGTCGCCGCACTGCTCGGCGCCATGATGGTGTTTTTCGGCAAGCAGGAGAACAGCCCGGCGCTGAAATGGTGGGGGACCGCCTATCTCCTCGGCGCCGCCTCCGTCGCGCTGTGGACGGCGGCGGGCGAGGGGCTCGGCCCGCACATCTACCTTGCTCTGAATGCCGTCGGCTTCGTCGCCTGCGGCATGGTGTGGAACGCGGCGCGCGTCTTCCACGGCCGCAAGCCGAACTGGCCCGGCCTCGTGCTCGGCGCGCTGGCCTGGGTCGCTGCCGCGACGCTGCTCGACCCCGCTGCATCCATGCTGCGTATGCTCGTCGGTGCAGGCATCGTCTCGGTATATGCAGCGTTGACCGCAAGTGAGCTCTGGGTCGAGCGGCGCAAGAGCCTGCAACGGCGCTGGCCGGCGATCGTGGTGCCGGTGATGCACGGTTGCGTGCTGATGCTGCCGATCGTGCTCGGCAGCTTCCTGCGTCCGCACGATGCCGGCTTCTCCCAGAGCATCTGGGTGACCGTGTTCGCGGTCGAGCTCATCCTCTACGCCGTCGGCACCGTGTTCGTCATCTTCATGCTTGTGTCCGAACGCACGGTGACCGCGCACCGGACCGCCGCATCCACCGATCCCCTGACCGGCATGCTCAACCGCCGCGGCTTCTCGGAGGCCTGCGCGCGCGTGATCGAGCGCGAGGCCAAGGCCGGCCGTCCCGTGACCGTGATGATCTTCGACATCGACCACTTCAAGTCGATCAATGACCGCTTCGGTCATCCCGCCGGCGACGAGATGCTGAAGCTGTTCTCAACCGTGGTGGTCAGCAGTTTACGCATCACCGACCTCTCGGGCCGCATCGGCGGCGAGGAGTTTGCCGCGCTGTTGCCGTGCTCGCTGGAGGAGGGCGTGCTGGTTGCCGAGCGCGTGCGCGAGGCCTTCGAGACCTCGGGCGTCGTGGTCGACGAAGGCCCGGTCGACACCACCGTCAGCATCGGCGTCGCTGGTGGCCCGGCCGGCACCGAACTCGAGGTGCTGCTGGCCTCGGCCGACACCGCGCTCTACCAGGCCAAGCGCGGCGGCCGCAACCGCGTCGAAGCCGCCGAGGAACTGCCGCTGTCGCTGGAGAACTGGCGCCGCCAGACCGCGGCGCGCGCGCCGTCGCCACGGCCGGCCACGGCATGAGCAGAAAAAGGCGCCGTTCCGGCGCCTTTTTCTTTTCTGCCGGCTGCGCTACAGACGCTCATCGAACAAAAAAGGGTGGAAACCGATGATCACCGAGATCGCGCAGATCGACGTCAAGCCGGGCAGCGAGAAGGACTTCGAGGCGGCCGTCGCCAAGGCCAAGGCCGCCTTCGGGCGCTCCAAGGGCTTTCACGGCTTCGAGCTGCACAAGTCGATCGAGAAGCCGCAGCGCTACCGCCTGATGGTGAAATGGGCGACGCTGGAGAACCACACCGTCGACTTCCGCGGCTCGGAAAATTTCACGGAATGGCGCGGCCTTGTCGGTCAGTATTTTGCTTCGCCTCCAGAGGTCGAGCACACCGAGACGGTGCTGACGACCTGATTGGAGTCAGGCCGCCTCGGCGCGGGCGGGCGCCTCATAGGTCTTGAAATGGTCGATCATGACCTTGGCGATGGCGACCAGCGGGAGCGCCAGCGCAAGGCCCCAGATGCCGAACACGACTCCGAGCAGGATCTGGAACGCAAACAGCGTGGCCGGTGGGATGTCGAGCGCCTGCCGCTGCAGGATCGGCGTCAGCACATAGCTCTCCATCGCGTGCACGCCCATGAAGAGCAGAAAGGCCGACAGCGCCGCGATCCAGCCTGAAGCAAGGCTCGCCAGCACCACGACGACGCCGGCGATGATGGCGCCGACGGTCGGGATGAAGGCAAGCAGGCCCGCCTGGATTCCCAGGATGAATGCGCTGGGAATGCCGATGATCGCAAGTCCGATCCAGGTCACGACGCCGACAGCGACCATGACGATGATCTGGGCGATCAGCCAGCGCTCCAGCGTCTCGGCGATGCGGTCGATCACAAGGGCGACACGGGTACGGTGCCTCGCCGGTGCGAGGAACAGCAGGCCGTCATGATAGACGGCGGGCTGGGCCGCGAAGGCGAGGCCCAGGAACAGCACGATGAAGATGTTGCCGACGCCGTGAATGGTGCCGACCAACAGCTTGAGGGTCTGGCTCACGATCGCTCCGCCGCTGGAGGCGAGCGCCCCGGCGCTGGGCAAGGGAGTGCGCGATGGCGCCGGCGGCGCGGGTGTCGCCTCCGACGCTGCGTCGGCAGAGGCATCCGACGCAGCGCTGCCGAAATCGAAGAAGCTGGTGTCGATGCCGTGGTTCTCGAGCATCGACCGGACATTGGCGATCTGCGACTTGATGGTCTTGCTCAGCAGCGAAGCCTGTTCGGCGATGGTGGCGCCGCCGAGATAGGCGATCCCTGCGAGAAGCAAAGCGAGCGCGACGCAGACGATTCCGAGCCGGACCGTGTGGGGCAGGTGAACCCGGCGACCGAGCGCATTGACCAGGGCGGTGAGACCGAGGCCGAGCAGCATGCCGGTGAAGATCAACAGCAGGGTGGCCGCAAAATACCAGGTGAAGGCGAGCAGCGCGGTGAACAACACGACGCCGATGCCCCCGACCGCGATCGCCCAGGCCTGATCCCGGGCGAGGTCACCGCGGGTCGGGGGGCGTTCATCTCTGAGAATCGTCACGTCGTGTCCTTTCGCGCGGGCCTGCGTCCGGCACTCTTTCCACAAACGCGCCTCCGATCAAGAGCGGCAACGGGCCGGTTTGACGCTGCCGCGCGAAGGGTGCAGAGCGGTGGGGTTGGAAGGATGCGAGCGCTTGGGTTTCATCAGCAAATGGGCAGGTCTGCTCGGGCTTCTGGCTTTGATCGTGGGCGGCGACCAGATCCGGATCAACCGGCCGGACCACAAATATCGCCTGACGGTCGAAGTCACGACGCCTGACGGTATCAAGACCGGGTCGGGCGTTCTCGCGGTCGTGCCCGATCGCAATTATAACCGCAGCGGCCGCACCACGATGCGCGGGGAGGCTGTGTTCGTCGACCTCGGCCGAGGCAAGAACCTCGTGGCCTTGCTGGCGCACCAGCAAGGCGACAAGCTTGACCTCGACGACATCAACTATTTGGCGCTCCGCGCCTACAGCGCCGCACGCGGCAGCCGCGTGTCGTTCAAGGACATGAGCCGGCAGACCGGAATCGTCCCGGTGCAGGGGGAGTTGATTCCCGTGCTCGTGAGCTTCGGTGATCTCAAGGACCCCGCGAGCGCGCGCCTCGTCGACAGCGGCCACTCAGAGGTTGTCCTCGGCGACGGCTACGCGATCCGCGGTTTCTCCGCCGAGGTCGTGCCCAATGGATTCTGGCCGATCGATTTCGGGGGGCCTCTTGGAGAACCCGTGACGCGCGGACTCCACTCGAAACTGTCCTGGCTGGCCCGGCCGGACGCCCCTGCGGCGACCGCCCTGCAGGCTGCTGGGCTGCCGGCGGTGGAGCCGGCCGCGGCCCGGGAAGCCTTTGCGCGAAAATAGCATTGCCGTCCCGCAATCCCCTCTGTTAAATTTGTTCCATCCGAGGGGCATGTTCGGAGAATCTTCGTATCGGGAGGCTCGGAACGACAGATGAGAAAGCCGGTCGTCGGCGTGATCGGGAATTGCCATCGCGTCGAAAATCGATTTCAGGTCCAGATGGTCGGCGAGCGAAACCTGCGCGCCGTGGCCGAAGTCTCCGGCGGCTTGCCGCTGATGTTCGCGGGCGCCCCTGACATCACCGATATCGCGGCGCTGCTCGATACCGTGGACGGCATCATCCTCACGGGGGCCCGGGCCAACGTGCATCCGACCCGCTTCAACGTCGATCCCTGCGAGAAGCACGAACCCTACGACATCCACCGCGACGAAGTGGCGCTTGCGCTCTCGGTGGCGTGCGTCGCCCGCGGCATTCCGCTGTTCGGCATCTGCCGCGGCCTCCAGGAGATGAACGTCGCCGTCGGCGGC
>NZ_JAEMSD010000418.1 GCF_016462955.1 Bradyrhizobium sp.
ACATCGGCACCATCGGTCACGTCGACCATGGCAAGACGTCGCTGACCGCGGCGATCACCAAGATCCTCGCCGAGACCGGCGGTGCGACGTTCACCGCGTACGACCAGATCGACAAGGCGCCGGAAGAGAAGGCCCGCGGCATCACCATCTCGACCGCGCACGTCGAGTACGAGACGCAGAACCGCCACTACGCCCACGTCGACTGCCCCGGCCACGCCGACTACGTCAAGAACATGATCACCGGCGCCGCCCAGATGGACGGTGCGATCCTGGTCGTGTCGGCCGCTGACGGCCCGATGCCGCAGACTCGCGAGCACATCTTGCTCGCCCGCCAGGTCGGCGTGCCTGCGCTCGTCGTGTTCCTCAACAAGTGCGACATGGTCGACGATCCGGAGCTGCTCGAGCTCGTCGAGCTCGAAGTCCGCGAACTGCTCTCGAAGTACGAATTCCCCGGCGACAAGATCCCGATCATCAAGGGCTCGGCGCTGGCCGCTCTCGAAGACTCCGACAAGAAGCTCGGCCACGACGCCATCCTCGAGCTGATGCGCAACGTCGACGAATACATCCCGCAGCCGGAGCGTCCGATCGACCAGCCGTTCCTGATGCCGGTCGAAGACGTGTTCTCGATCTCGGGCCGCGGCACCGTCGTGACCGGCCGTGTCGAGCGCGGCATCGTCAAGGTCGGCGAGGAAATCGAGATCGTCGGTCTCCGGGCCACCCAGAAGACCACCGTCACCGGCGTCGAAATGTTCCGCAAGCTGCTCGACCAGGGTCAGGCCGGCGACAACATCGGCGCGCTGCTCCGCGGCACCAAGCGCGAGGACGTCGAGCGCGGCCAGGTTCTGGCCAAGCCGGGTTCGGTCAAGCCGCACACCAAGTTCAAGGCTGAGGCCTACATCCTCACCAAGGAAGAGGGCGGCCGCCACACCCCGTTCTTCACCAACTACCGTCCGCAGTTCTACTTCCGCACCACCGACGTGACCGGTGTCGTGCACCTGCCGGAAGGCACCGAGATGGTGATGCCGGGCGACAACATCGCGATGGAAGTGCACCTGATCGTGCCGATCGCGATGGAAGAGAAGCTCCGCTTCGCGATCCGCGAAGGTGGCCGCACCGTCGGCGCCGGCGTCGTCGCCTCGATCATCGAGTAACAAGCGAATAGGGAATGGTGAGTGGCGAATAGGGATTTCCTAGTCGCTACTCGCTACTCGCCACTCTACTCAAAGAAAGCACGGCAATGAACGGCCAAAACATTCGTATCCGTCTCAAGGCGTTCGACCATCGTATCCTCGATACGTCGACCCGCGAGATCGTGAACACGGCGAAGCGCACCGGCGCGCAGGTCCGCGGGCCCATCCCGCTGCCCACCCGCATCGAGAAGTTCACCGTCAACCGTTCGCCCCACGTCGACAAGAAGAGCCGCGAACAGTTCGAGATGCGCACTCACAAGCGCCTGCTCGACATCGTCGATCCGACCCCGCAGACCGTCGATGCTTTGATGAAGCTCGACCTGGCCGCCGGTGTCGACGTCGAGATCAAGCTCTGAGCAAGACCCCGCGAAGTGGGCACCGGTTCTCGGACCGGGTCTTTGCTCACTACGAAGATTAGCTAGTCCGCAAGGACAGAAAGAACAGGAAGCAAGCCGATGCGCTCCGGAGTGATCGCACAAAAGGTCGGGATGACGCGGGTCTTCACGGAGGCCGGCGAACATATTCCCGTGACCGTGCTGAAGCTCGGCAATTGCCAGGTCGTAGGCCACCGCACCGAAGACAAGAACGGTTACGTCGCGCTCCAGCTCGGTTCGGGCAGCCGCAAGACCGTTTACATGCCCAAGGCCGAGCGCGGCCAGTTCGCGGTCGCCAAGGTCGAGCCGAAGCGCCGGGTCGAGGAATTCCGCGTCACCGCGGACGCCATGATCCCGGTTGGCGCCGAGATCCAGGCCGATCATTTCGTCGTCGGCCAGTTCGTCGACGTCACCGGCACCTCGGTCGGTAAGGGCTTCGCCGGCGGCATGAAGCGCTGGAACTTTGGCGGTCTGCGCGCCACTCACGGTGTGTCGATCTCGCACCGCTCGATCGGTTCGACCGGTGGCCGTCAGGACCCCGGCAAGACCTGGAAGAACAAGAAGATGCCCGGCCACATGGGTGTCGACCGCATCACCACGCTCAACCTTCGCGTCGTCCAGACCGATGTCGAGCGCGGCCTGATCCTCGTCGAAGGCGCCGTTCCCGGCTCCAAGGGCGGCTGGATCCGCGTGCGCGACGCCGTCAAGAAGCCGCTGCCGAAGGAAGCTCCGAAGCCCGGCAAGTTCAAGGTCGCTGGCGATGCGGAAGCCGCTCCGGCTGCGCAGGAGGCGTGAGATGGAATTGAAGGTCACCACCCTCGAAGGTAAGGAAGCGGGCTCCGTCCAGCTGTCCGACGCCATTTTCGGCCTCGAGCCGCGCGAGGACATCATCGCGCGCTGCGTGCAGTGGCAGCTCAACAAGCGGCAGGCCGGCACGCACAAGGCCAAGGGTCGCGCCGAGATCTGGCGCACCGGCAAGAAGATGTACAAGCAGAAGGGCACCGGCGGTGCCCGTCACGGCTCGGCCCGCGTGCCGCAGTTCCGCGGCGGCGGCCGTGCCTTCGGTCCGGTGGTGCGTTCGCACGCCACCGACCTGCCGAAGAAGGTCCGCGCGCTCGCCCTCAAGCATGCGCTCTCGGCCAAGGCCAAGGACGGCGATCTCGTCGTGATTGAGAAGGCCGCGCTTGAGGCCGCCAAGACCAAGGCGCTGCTCGGCCACTTCTCCGGTCTCGGGCTCACCAACGCGCTGATCATCGACGGCGCCGAGCTCCACAACGGCTTTGCCGCCGCGGCCCGCAACATCCCGAACATGGACGTGCTGCCGATCCAGGGCATCAACGTCTATGACATCCTGCGCCGTCAGAAGCTCGTTCTGACCAAGGCCGCCATCGATGCGCTGGAGGCGCGCTTCAAATGACGAAGAACATCGAGCCTCGCCATTACGACGTGATCCTGTCGCCGGTCGTGACCGAGAAGGCCACGATCGCGTCGGAGCACAACAAGGTCCTGTTCAAGGTGGCCGCGAAGGCGACCAAGCCGCAGATCAAGGAAGCGATCGAGAAGCTGTTCGACGTCAAGGTGAAGAGCGTCAACACGCTGGTCCGCAAGGGCAAGACGAAAGTCTTCCGCGGCAATCTCGGCTCGCAGTCGAATTCCAAGCGCGCGATCGTGACCCTCGAAGAGGGACACCGGATCGACGTGACCACCGGTCTGTAAGGTCGTACGACGATGGCACTGAAGACATTCAATCCCACGACGCCGGGCCAGCGCCAGCTGGTCATGGTCGATCGTTCGGCCCTGTACAAGGGCAAGCCGGTCAAGGCGCTCACCGAAGGCAAGCACTCCTCGGGCGGTCGCAACAGTACCGGTCGCATTACCGTGCGCTTCCGTGGCGGCGGTCACAAGCGGACGCTGCGCACCGTCGATTTCAAGCGTGAGAAGATCGACGTTCCCGCGACCGTCGAGCGGCTGGAATACGATCCGAACCGCAGCGGCTTCATCGCGCTGATCAAGTATCAGGATGGCGAGCAGGCCTACATCCTGGCGCCGCAGCGCCTCGCCGTGGGTGACACCATCATCGCCGGCAACTACGTCGACGTGAAGCCGGGCAACGTCATGCCGCTCGGCAACATGCCGGTTGGCACGATCATCCACAACATCGAGCTCAAGATCGGGAAGGGCGGCCAGCTCGCCCGTTCCGCCGGCACCTACGCCCAGCTCGTCGGCCGCGACCAGGACTACGTCATCATCCGCCTGAACTCGGGCGAGCAGCGCCTGGTGCACGGCCGTTGCCGCGGCACGATCGGTGCGGTGTCGAACCCGGATCACATGAACACCTCGATCGGCAAGGCCGGCCGCAACCGTTGGCTTGGCCGCAAGCCGCATAACCGTGGTGTTTCGATGAACCCGATCGACCATCCGCACGGCGGTGGTGAAGGTCGTACCTCGGGCGGCCGTCATCCGGTCACACCGTGGGGTAAGCCGACCAAGGGCAAGAAGACCCGCACCAACAAGTCGACCAACAAATTCATTCTCCTAAGCCGCCACAAGCGGAAGAAGTAAGGAACGCCGGACATGGTTCGTTCAGTCTGGAAAGGCCCGTTCGTCGAGGGTTCTCTGCTCAAGAAGGCAGATGCCGCGCGCGCGTCCGGCCGTCACGACGTCATCAAGATCTGGAGCCGTCGCTCGACGATCCTGCCGCAGTTCGTCGGCCTGACCTTCGGCGTCTACAACGGTCAAAAGCACGTGCCGGTGGCCGTCAACGAGGAAATGGTCGGCCACAAGTTCGGCGAGTTTTCGCCGACCCGGACCTTCCATGGCCACTCCGGCGACAAGAAAGCCAAGAAGGCTTGAGGATTAAACGATGAGCAAACCAAAGCGCGAACGGAGCCTCGCCGAGAACGAGGCCAAGGCGGTCGCCCGGATGCTGCGGGTGAGCCCGCAGAAGCTCAACCTGGTCGCCCAGCTCATTCGCGGCCGGAAGGCGTCTGCCGCGCTCGCCGACCTGCAGTTTTCGCGCAAGCGGATCGCGGTCGACGTGAAGAAGTGCCTGGAATCGGCTATCGCCAACGCCGAGAACAACCACGACCTCGACGTCGACGATCTCGTCGTTGCGCAGGCCTTCGTCGGCAACGGCCTCGTGATGAAGCGCTTCGCCGCCCGCGGTCGCGGTCGCTCGGGCCGTGTCTACAAACCGTTTTCGCAGCTGACGATCATCGTTCGTCAGGTCGAAGCTGAAGCCGCTTAAGGGCGCAGGAGAACACGATGGGTCAAAAGATCAATCCGATCGGTCTGCGCCTCGGCATCAACCGGACCTGGGATTCCCGCTGGTTCGCCGGCAAGCAGGAATACGGCAAGCTGCTGCACGAGGACGTCAAGATCCGCGAGATCCTGCACAAGGAGCTCAAGCAGGCTGCCGTCGCCCGCATTGTGATCGAGCGTCCGCACAAGAAGTGCCGCGTCACCATCCACTCGGCCCGTCCGGGCGTTGTGATCGGCAAGAAGGGCGCCGACATCGACAAGCTGCGCAAGAAGGTCGCGGACATCACCTCGTCCGACGTCGTCATCAACATCGTCGAGATCCGCAAGCCGGAGCTCGATGCGACGCTGGTGGCCGAGTCGATCGCCCAGCAACTCGAGCGCCGCGTGGCGTTCCGCCGTGCCATGAAGCGCGCCGTTCAGTCGGCGATGCGTCTCGGCGCGGAAGGCATCCGGATCAACTGCTCAGGACGCCTCGGCGGTGCGGAAATCGCGCGCATGGAGTGGTACCGCGAAGGCCGCGTGCCGCTGCACACGCTGCGCGCGGATATCGACTACGGCGTTGCGACCGCGTTCACGACCTTCGGCACCTGTGGCGTCAAGGTCTGGATCTTCAAGGGCGAGATCCTCGAGCACGATCCGATGGCCCAGGACAAGAGAATGGCCGAAGGCGAGACGGGTGGCAGTGGCGATCGTGGTGGCCGTCAGCGCCGCGACACGGCTGCAGCCTAACGCCGCACAGGAATTTGAGGGCTCAAAGCCATGATGCAACCTAAGAAAACGAAGTTCCGGAAGGCGCATAAGGGCCGCATCCACGGCGTTGCGTCTTCGGGCGCGACGTTGGCGTTCGGCCAGTTCGGCCTGAAGGCGACCGAGCCTGAGCGCGTCACCGCGCGCCAGATCGAAGCCGCGCGCCGCGCGCTGACCCGTCACATGAAGCGCGCCGGCCGCGTCTGGATCCGCGTGTTCCCGGACGTTCCGGTGTCGAAGAAGCCGGCCGAAGTCCGCATGGGCTCCGGCAAGGGCTCGCCGGAATTGTGGGTCGCGCGCGTCAAGCCGGGCAGGGTGCTGTTCGAGATCGACGGCGTCAACACCCAGACGGCGCGTGAGGCGCTGACGCTGGCGGCCGCCAAGCTGCCGATCAAGACGCGCTTCGTCGAGCGCATTGCGGAGTAATGGCCATGGCCCAGATGAAGATCGAAGACATCCGCGCGATGAGCCCCGACCAGCAGGATGACGCCATCCTGAACCTGAAGAAGGAGCGCTTCAACCTGCGCTTCCAGCGCGCCACCGGGCAGCTCGAGAACACCTCGCGCCTGCG
>NZ_JAEMSD010000419.1 GCF_016462955.1 Bradyrhizobium sp.
GTCGCCGGCATCCTCGGGAATCTTCTGGCGGGCGCCCCAATTGATCAGCGCGTAGAAGCCGTGCACCGCGACCCTTCGCAGGAAGGGCTCGTTGTCGCGATGCGCCTTGGCGGTATAGACGACGTCATAGCCGTCCTCGATCCAGTGCCGCACCAGCTGCTCGACGAGCGCCGGCGGATGCTGGCCGTCGCCGTCCATGAACATGACGGCGCCGAGCCGGGCATGGTCGAGGCCCGCCATCAGCGCGGCCTCCTTGCCGAAATTGCGCGACAGCGACACCACCTGGACGTCGATCGCCTCGGCCGGCAGCGAACGCGCGATCGCCAGCGTCGCATCCTTGCTGCCGTCGTCGACATAGACGACCTCGCAAGGCAGGCGATAGCGCTGTCGCAGGGTCCTTGCGAGATCGCAGATGCGCTGATGCAGGCCGGCGAGGCCGGCCGCCTCGTTGTAGACGGGGACGACGATCGACAGCCCCTTCGCGGCTGCGCTGGCTGCGGTGGTCGTCATGCCGGATACGTCAGAGCCCAGCGTCATCGATCAAGGTTCCAGAGGTGTTTGGGTCTTCTCAACCGCATATGGTAGCTGCCGTTTGCTGTCGCTACGCTGAACAAAACCGGGGATCACCGCCGCAGGAACGCCTCGAGCTTGGCGAACAGCGGGTTTTCCCGGTCGAACACGTAGTCGAGCGAGACCACCGACACGGTCTCGGCGCCATGTTCGCGCAGGAAGCTCGCCAGCGCATAGAGCTGCCCCGGCGGGCAGTGCAACGTCAGCATGCCTGACGAGGTCGGCCCGCCGAACGGAGCTTCGACGCCGAACCGGCTGTGCGCCTCGTCGAGCAGGGCGGCATCGCATTGCCGGAAGCGGGTGCGGACCTCGCGGTATTTGTTGGCGCGCGCCCGTGCCGCGATGTGATCGAGGATGACGCGCGCGGTCTCGCGCGCCTGCGGCGACCAGTCGGCGTCCTTCGACGCCACCAAATTGGCCTGGCTGCGCAGGATCACGCCGTCGTCGAGCACCCGCAGGCCGTTGGCGGCCAGCGTCGCGCCCGTGGTGGTGATATCGACGATCAGCTCGGCGCTGCCGGCGGCAGGCGCGCCCTCGGTCGCGCCGGCGCTTTCGACGATGCGGTAATCGGTGATGCCTTGAGCCTGAAAGAAGCCGCGGGTGAGGTTGACGAACTTGGTCGCGACCCGCATCCGCATGTGATGCTGCTCGCGGAAGCCGGTGGTGACGTCGTCGAGATCGGCCATGGTGCGGACGTCGATCCAGGCCTGCGGCACTGCGACCACGACGTCGGCATAGCCGAAGCCGAGCCCCTCGATCAGCGACACCCGCTTGTCTGGATCGGCGATGTTCTCGCGCACCAGATCCTCGCCGGTGACGCCGAGATGCGCGAAGCCGCGCGACAGCTGCGCGGCAATCTCGCTCGCCGAGAGGTAGGCGACCTCGACATTGTCGAGGCCCGCAATGATGCCGCGATAATCGCGGGCGCCACCCGCCTTCGACAGCTTGAGACCGGCACGGGCGAAGAAGGCCTCGGTATTCTCCTGCAGGCGGCCCTTGGAGGGAACGGCCAGAACGAACGGCGCGCTCATGCTTGAGCTCCCACCTTGCGGCCGATCCGGTTCAGCGCGTCCACCCAGACCGAGAAGCCGACCGCGGGACTTGGCTCCACCGATCCGAGTTGGGTCATCAGTCGGTCATAGCGGCCGCCGGCGACCAGCGGCTCGGTGCCGTTGCCCCTGTGATGCAGCTCGAATTCGAAGCCGGTGTAATAATCGAGCCCGCGACCGAAGGCGGTCGAGAAGCGCGTCTGCTTCACGTCGATGCCGCGCGCGGCCATGAAGCCGACCCGGCTTTCGAACTGGTCGATGGCCGCAGCAAGGTCGAGTTTGGCGTCAGTGGTGAGCCTGCGCAGCTCGGCAATGGCATCGTCGGGATTGCCTGATATCGACAGGAAGCGCCTGAGCACAACGATGGCTTCGCGCGGCAGCGCGCCGCCCTTCAGGGTCGATTGCTCGAGGAAGCGATCGGCGATCTCGGCGGTGGTGCGGCCGCCGACATTGGTGGTGCCGGCGATCGACATCAGGTCGGTGACGAAGGCCAGCGCCGCCTTGCGGTCGGAGCCGGCGAGGGCGGCGAGCACGCCCTCATACTCGCTGCGGGTCGCGGTCGTCGCAGCCGCCAGCCGCTCCAGGTCCTGCTCCAGGCTGATCTTGCGGTTGAAATCCTTGACCAGGCGGCGGCGCCACACCGGATAGAGGTTGAGGGCGTCGAGCAGGGAGTTGAACAGCCCGACATCGCCGGTGCGGATCTCGACATCGCGGACGCCGAAGGCGCTCGTCGCCTCCAGAGCCAGCGCGAGCATCTCGGCATCAGCCGCGGCACGGTCCTGGCGGCCGAATGATTCGATCCCGGCTTGCAGGAATTCGCTGGCCCGGCCACTGCGGTAACGAAACACTGGGCCCAGATAGCTGAACCCGGCCGGCTGGCCGGCGCGGCTGGAGGCCAGGTAATCGCGCGCCACGGGAATGGTCAGGTCCGGGCGCAGGCAGAGTTCCTCGCCGGAGAGGTCGGTGGTGAGATACAGGCTCTTGCGGATGTCTTCGCCGGAGAGGTCCAGGAACGGCTCAGCCGGTTGCAGGATGGCGGGCTCGGCCCTGACATAGCCGGCCTGCGCGAACGACAAGAGCAGCGTATCCGCCCAGGCGGCGGAGCCGGCAGCATTTGAGGTGGCAGTGGCGGTCATAGAGGGGTCCATCGTCCCGGCGGAACCGGGCAGGGGCAGGAGGCGAATTGGCGCAGCCCTTAGCATGGCCCGAAAGGGGTTTCGACCTCCAAAGGATCAATCGCTTAACGAACCGGGAGCGTGGGCCGCCTGAGACAGGGCAAGGAAACAGGTCACGCTCTGACTTCAGACCAAAGTACCATAATACCCCTGATTGGGGCTGGCTTTGTTCGCCAGACATTTCATTCGGCCAGGGGAGGGAAGTCTCTGGCCGGGTCGACCGATGGTGTGACGGTCACGGCAAGCACCGACCCTGGCGCGGTGCACTCCGCGTCCTCCGCCAGTTGCTCGGCCAGTTCGAGCACCCTCTTCCGTCCGCCGGAATCGGTGAGGCGGAGAAATGCTTTGATGAGCCGCAACTCCTCGCATTGCCTCGCGCCCGGCAGAACATCGTCATTCATAATCGTGTCTTCCATCGCGATCGCCACGTCGATGTCGCCCGCATCATGGAAGCGCTGACGTCGCGGAAGCCGTCGGCGCATGAGGGTTCATGGCCGCCGAAGGCCGAGCGTCACAATGAAAAATTGAGAACCACAGGCAAGTCGCCCCATACTCATTTTGGGTATGGCCGATGATCCGCTCGCCGTGGCCATCGTTTACAAGATCAATACTGGTTTCGATTCATGCGCAATGCTTCAGATATTATCCGGACCGTCTCGCGGCACACGCTAGCCTATATGCTGTTCTCGATGAGCGAGTTGTTCCGGCACTACGACGAATTCGATCCGCTGGACCTTCTGATCATTCATGCGGTCCTGAATGCCAATGTCATCCACGTGATGAACGATCCGGCGTTGGACGAGAGATTTTCGAGCATTCATGCCGTCGAGCCGGATGTGATCAAGCAGGGGGTCTCGCGCGCCGCACTCTCCCGCTTCCTCAGCCTGCCGCTGGAGACGGTTCGCCGCCGCGTGACGGGACTGAAGAGGCGGAAGATCCTTGCCGAGACCAAGGCAGGACTCATCGTGACCGAGCAGAACGCATTCAGGTTTGGGAACAACCACGAACTTCAGAAGACCAACATGCTGTTGCTTACGAAGCTGCTACGCGATCTCAAACGTGCCGGCATTAGCGGGCCGGATGATCTGCGCACCGCCAGGGGCGCGGCGTCCGCAAGGAAGGCAAAGTAAGCGACACGACATGGATCATGGCCATCTCGATATTGCGCGCGACGGAGCACGCGAGCTGGCGGCGGACCGCTTGATGTCCTTCCAGAAGCTCAAGCCGTCGTCGGCCCTCGAGCTCGAGGCATATGACATCGACCATTTCGGCGAGACCGAGAGATATGCCGGCGCGTCCAGCATGCCGTTGTCGGGCGGGGCGACGGCAATCATGCGGGCTCGACTGAGCCTGCCGACCCTCACTCTCTCGCTGGTGAAGAGCTTCCCGAGGATCGTTCGCGGCTATCAATTGACGGATGCCGCCGCCGTCGTGGTGCCGATGGATCACGTGACCTCGGCCCGCATCAACGGCCAATCGATGGGCAGTTCTATCGTCGTACTGAAGGGCACCTCTGATTGCGTGGTGTATGAGCCTGAGGGGCGCCTGATGGCTGTCGTGTATTTCGCTCCGCCGCAACGCGAGCCGTGGGTGCAACTGACGGATGGCTATCATCTGGTAAACCCGGCTGCGGACGCACTCGCCTCGCTGCGCCATCTCGTCTCGGTGACGCTGGAAATCGCGGCTCATGATCCGGACTTCCTGAACCAGCCGATGTCGCTGACCGCCGTCGAGCAGTCCCTGCTCGGCGCGATGGAAGCTGCGCTGCGCACCGGAGAGAGTGGCGGCCCGGTGTCGTCCGTGACGGATGGCTACCGGCGGATCGTCGCGGACATGGAAAGGCTGATCCGGCAAGATCTGAGCGTCTGGCACAAGACGACCGAGATGGCCAAGCAGGTGGGCGTGTCCGTTCGCACGCTACAGAGCGCGACACAGGCCATCTGCGGCATGAGCCCGCACCGGTACAGCCGAATTCTGCGACTCTGGTCGGTGCGCAAGCAGCTACGCAGCGGACCGGGGCAGCGCAGCGTGAAGGCCTGCGCGATCGCAAACGGCTTCTGGCATCTGAGCGAGTTCGCCGCGAGTTACAGGGCGGCCTTCGGGGAGCTGCCGTCCGAGACGCTGCACCGCGCGGTGCGGGAAGCGAGCTAACCGCTGCCGCCGCGCCAATCGCCCAGCACCGCCTGCACCAGCGCCAGGGCGGCCACTGCGGCGGTGTCGGCCCGCATGATCCGTGGGCCCAGCGCCAGCCGCAGGATTTTGGGTTGCCGCAGCAATAGGGCCCGTTCTTCCTCGGCAAAGCCGCCTTCGGGGCCGATCAACACGTCGATACCTTTGACGGCCTCGCGTGCGCCGCGCAGGCTCTCGACTGGATCCTGGATCTCCGCCGCCTCGTCGCAAAAGATCAGCAGGCGGTCCTGAGCGCGCTGGCTGAGATACCGCGCCAGCGGTACCGGCTCGGCCACGGTGGCGATGCTGAGGATGCCGCACTGCTCGGCGGCCTCGACGACATTGGCGCGCATCCGCTCGGTGTTGACGCGGGAGGCCTGGGTGAACCGGGTGACGACCGGCTGAAGCGCGGCGGCCCCCATCTCGATGGCTTTCTGCACCATGTAGTCCAGCCGGGCATGCTTGAGCGGGGCGAAAACGTAGGTGAGGTCGGCGAGCCGGTCCTGCGGGCGGGTCTGCTGGAGGATGACGAGGCCGTCCGGCCGTTTGCGGCCCTCGATGGCGGCCTGCCACTCTCCATCGCGGCCATTGAAGGCGAGGACCTCGGCCCCTGCGGCCAGCCGCAGCACATTGCCGAGATAATTGCCCTGGTCGCGGTCGAGCGCCACCCTTGCGTCCTGGGCCAGGGGGGCGTCAACGAACAGGCGGGGGGCACGAAAATCGTGGGAAGGCATCGCTTGGGGGTCCGATTGCCGGCCGTTCTTAACCGAAAGGCGCCATTTCGGGGGTAAATATTGCCAGGCTGGTGCGTCCCAGCGCCGCGCTCTCGCCCTATTCCACGGGTTGTTAAGCGCCGGCGGGAATCGTAAAAACGCGAACACGCTGGTTGCGCTTCAATTTGGAAGCCCTGAGCCCCGTAAGCTTCTGCCGGAGAGACCAATTTGATGATCCGTCATTTGATGGTTCCTGTCACTGCCGCAATGGTCACGATGGGCGCAGCCGGCGCCTGTGCGCAAAGCGCATTCCCGGCGCCGCTGCCCAACCAGGCTGCCACCAATTCCCCGTTCCCTCCGGTCAACGGTTCGGCCCCGGCCGCTTCGGTCGGCGCGGCGCCGCAATCGTCCTTTCCGGTCAATGGCGCGGCCCCCGTCGGCGGCGCGCCGACCGAAGC
>NZ_JAEMSD010000866.1 GCF_016462955.1 Bradyrhizobium sp.
CCATCGCGTTATATAATTATAATCCGAACGGTGGCCGCGCGGGCCAGGCAACGCAGAGCCGCCGGAGTTCAAGTTGTGAACGTCGATTACCGCAATGACCGTTATACCGGCTCGTCATACGGCCTCGACAACGTTGGTCGATGCTCGAGGTCGATGCGGCCGCCGCGCACATCAACCCGCACGCGACTCCCAGTCGCGCATCGTCGTGGCGCAGCCGGCGCGCGCGGCCGCAATGTCGCGGGCCCGATCCTGCGTCTCCCAGGTAAAGCCTTCGCCCATCGCGTGGAACTGGCAGAGATCGCCGAAATGGCCGGTGAGGAGGCGCCGCTCGCCGGTGTCCCAGGCGCCCTTGATGAACTGCACGACCGCGCAAGGGAAGCCATGCGCGACGCAGCGAACGATCATGCCGAAGGCGGAGGAGGATTTTCCCTTGCCCGCGCCGGTGTGGACGATGATCAGGCCTTTTTCGCCGCTTTTGGTCGCCATGATCTTGTCGCGGGCGGCCTTCTTCTTCGCCATCTTGGCGGCGTGGCGGGCGTCACTTTCGTCGGCTGTTTGAGTGTCCGGTTCAGGCGTCATCGATCCCGGTCCTTCGGCTTGACAAGTGGCGGCCACCGGCAAATGGTGGCCTGACGTTGGTTCCTGTCCTATGACAGGCGAAGAGGGAATGCGATAGGGTCCGAATCGGCAGGATTTGGCTCCAAAATGCAGCCGCCCCCGCGACCGTGACCGGAGAGATGCCCGAAGCCACTGAGTCCCCAAAGGGAATCGGGAAGGCGGGGATCGAAGGGCGAAAACCCTGCTCCGCAAGCCGGGAGACCTGCCAGCGCGGACGATTTTGAACCGGCGGACGGGGTGTTCCGCGACGGGGAAACGGACCTTCTGCGGAATGGTCCGTGTGCCTCATCGCCTCCCGCTGTTTATGGAAGAGGCGAATGACCGTCACACTTCACGTCTGCATCACCTGCCGCGCCGGCGCGACGCTCGGCGAGGGCGAAACGACGCCCGGCAAGCGCCTGCATGGCGCGATCCTCGAGGCCGGTGTGCCCGACGGCGTCAACGTGGTTCCCGTCGAGTGCCTGTCGGCGTGCAGCCAAGGCTGCTCGGTCGCGCTCAGCGCGCCGGGCCGCTGGTCCTATGTCTATGGCCGCCTGTCGGAGACGAATGCGCGCGATGTGGTCGCGGGCGCTGCGGCTTATGCCGCCGCGCCTGATGGCCTCGTGCCCTGGCGCAGCCGCCCGGAGATCTTCCGCAAGCAGTCGCTTGCCCGCATTCCCCCCATTGCCGTCGTGCCGGAGGCTGCCGAATGAACTCGCTCGCAAAAGTTCCGGTCACGGTCGTCACCGGCTTCCTCGGTTCCGGCAAGACCACGCTGATCCAGCATCTGCTCGCCAATCCCGGTGGCAAGAAGCTCGCGGTGCTCGTCAACGAGTTCGGCAGCGAAGGCGTCGACGGCGAGATCCTCAAATCCTGCGCGGACGCCAACTGCCCGGAGGAGAACATCGTCGAGCTCGCCAATGGCTGCATCTGCTGCACCGTCGCCGACGATTTCATTCCGACCATGGAGAAATTGCTGGCGCGCCCGGTGCGACCCGATCACATCCTGATCGAAACCTCGGGCCTGGCGCTGCCGAAGCCGCTGCTGAAGGCGTT
>NZ_JAEMSD010000420.1 GCF_016462955.1 Bradyrhizobium sp.
CGGCGGCAGCTTCTTGGCCTTGGCGATGATGTCGCCGACCGACTTCTCGGAAGGCAGCACGCGAACGAGCTTCTTCTTCTCGTTGGCCTCGCGCATGCTCTGCGCCAACCTTGCCGGATTTCGATAGGCGAGCTCCCGCACGGTGGTCACGCCGGCGGCGCGGACCAGGCCGACCTTGGCTCTGCCCATGCCGGGGATGCGCATGTAGTCGGAGACGTTGGCCCATTCCAGCAATTGCTGCTCGCTGATGCCGGTCTTGGCCGAAAGGGCCTTGCGGCCCTTCACGGTGGAGGCGGCCTCGAGCAACGCGTCGGTCGTGCGGATTCCCTGCGCCTTCAGCTTGTTGGCGGCAAAGGTCGGCAGGCCCTCAATCTCGGAGATCGGATATGTCATGATGCTCGATGTGAAAAGCGTCGCTCAGGCGAACTGGCTCAGGCCCGGCGTCCCCGCGATGATCTTGCCCATCTGATCCGCTCCGATTTTGTCTCGCCCGTAGCGGAAAAGTTCACGGGCGACGTTCTGTATGTCGGACATTCCGAGGCCGAGGCCCATCAGGCGCGTGCCGACCGCCATCAAGCCGCCGCCCATCAGCCGCGACAGGCCGCCGCCGCTCTTCGAAGCCTCGATGGCAGCTTCTGCTCCGGGGATCTGGTCGATCAGGGCCTGCACGCTCTCGGAAGGACCCTCGCTGCGGAGGAAGCCCAGGATAATGCCGACGGTCTTTTCGGCGACAGCACCATCTATGCTGGCGTTTGTCGCCAGCCGTCCGATCAGCTCGTCCATAAAACCCGCCCCTCAACCGGTTTACATGCCGGAGTCTTGCTTTCGAAAATGATCTTGAGCCGGTGTGATGTGAAATTCAAGCGATGAACGCACGCGCTGCCGCGATTCATCTTCGAACCCGCGAAGAGTGTTGCTGCCGTGCAAGAGCGAAGACGGAATCGGCGAAAAATTGCTGCCTCCGAACACCTCATTCCGACTTTCGGCTGATGTCTCCGTCCGTTTCCGACGATGTCGCACGCCTGGAACGCGTTGAACGGTTTAAATTGGTGCGCGACATGCGTAAACTACGGAACTGGTGCATTCGGGTTTCGATACGCGAAACCACGCAGAGAGATCAGAGAGAATAATGACCGCACAGGACAGCAAGCTCGGCGATACCGACGAGAAGATCTTCGTCGGCAAGGGAGACGAGCAGGCATGGCTGACGCTGGCGCTCGCCAATCGCCACGGCCTCGTCACGGGTGCAACCGGAACCGGCAAGACCGTGTCGCTGCAAGTGATGGCGGAAGGATTTGCGCGCGCCGGTGTTCCGGTCTTCGCAGCCGACATCAAGGGCGACCTCGCCGGCATCTCGGAAGTCGGCGAAGCCAAAGACTTCATTCTCAAGCGCGCCGGCGAAATGGGTCTCAAGTTTCAACCGGACCAGTTCTCGACCGTGTTCTGGGACGTGTTCGGCGAGCAGGGCCACCCCGTGCGTGCGACCGTCACCGAAATGGGGCCGCTGCTGCTCGCGCGCATGCTCGACCTGAACGACGTGCAGGAGGGTGTTCTCAACGTCGCCTTCCGCGTCGCGGACGAGAGCGGCCTGCCATTGTTGGACATGAAGGATCTGCGATCGCTGTTGGATGCGATCGTGCCCGCCAGCGGCAAGAAGGGACCGGATGCTGAGGAAGATCCGTTAGCAGAGATCCGGAAGGCCGCGCAGAGCTTCGGCAATGTGAGCAAGGCGACGGTGGGCACCATTCAACGCCAGCTGCTGGTGCTGGAAAACCAGGGCGGAATGAAATTCTTCGGCGAGCCTGCACTGGAGCTGAAGGATTTCATGAAGACCGATAGCGACGGTCGCGGCATCGTCAACATCCTGGTTGCCGACAAGCTGATGGAGAGCCCCAGGCTCTACGCGACGTTCCTGTTGTGGTTGCTGTCGGAGTTGTTTGAGGAATTGCCGGAAGCCGGCGACCTGCCGAAGCCAAAACTGGTGTTCTTTTTCGACGAGGCGCATCTCTTGTTCAACGATGCGCCGAAGGCGTTGATGGACAAGATCGAGCAGGTGGTTCGTCTGATCCGTTCCAAGGGCGTCGGCGTCTATTTCGTCACCCAGAATCCGATCGACGTGCCGGACAAGGTGTTGGCCCAGTTGGGCGGTCGCGTGCAGCATGCGCTGCGCGCCTTCACGCCGCGCGACCAGAAGGCGGTCGCCGCAGCGGCGCAGACCTTCCGGCCCAACCCGAAGCTCGACACCGCCAAGGTGATCACGGAGCTCGGCAAGGGCGAGGCACTGGTGTCCTTCCTCGAGGGCAACGGCACGCCTTCGATGGTGGAGCGGGTGATGATCCGGCCGCCGACGGCGCGGATCGGGCCGATCACGCCCGAGGAGCGCAAGACGATCATGAGCAGGAGCCCGGTGAAGGGCAAATACGATACCGCAGTGGATCGTGAGTCCGCCAGTGAGATGCTGCAGAAGCGCGTGGCCGGCACGGCTGCGCCTGCCGACGCACAAAATGGTGGAGCCGGCGCAGGCGGCGGAATTCTTGGGCAGTTGGGCACGATCGTCGGCACCATCTTCGGCACCAACGTCAAGCGCGGCCGCCTCTCGACCGGCCAGGTCATTGCACGGGACGTGACGCGATCGGTGACCAACCAGGTGATCGGCGGGCTGGCCGCCAATGTCGGCAAGTCGATCGGCGGCCAGCTCGGCGGCTCGATCGGCCGCACGCTGGTTCGCGGCGCGCTCGGCGGATTGCTGCGGCGGTAGGCAGAACGCCGAAGCGGTACACATTCAGGTGAGGGGACTCTCCAATCCTTTGCCGGTCTGTTACGTCCTGTTTTCGCCGCCGCAACAGGACCGCATTGTGACCACGCCCGCACCGTTTCCCAAGCCCGACGCACCCAGACGCTTCTCGCCACGTGCGCCGCTGGACCTGTTCTTTCTGTTTTGCTGCGTTCTCCTGACGGCCGACGTGCTCGTCCCCGAGATCTTCGGCCGCGGCAAGACCAAGGACTATCTGCTCTGGTACTGGGCGGGGCAGCAGGTGCTGGACGGCGCGCCGCTCTATCCTGCCACGCCGCAGGGTTATTTCGACTTCATCTATCCGCCGCTTCCGGCGATCCTGCTGGCGATCCCGAGCTGGTTCGGCAAGATTCCGCTCTACGTCGTCCTGTCGGTCTTGAACGCCGTGGCGTGGTGGTACACCGGGGCGCTCTCCCAGGTCATGACCGGCTCGGACCGCAAGCCTGGCCCCTGGCTGGAAGCGCTGCCGGCCATCGTCACCGTCACCTTCGTGTTCGACATGTTCGATCTCGGGCAGCCAAATCTCCTGCTGCTGGCGATGATGCTCTACGGTTTCTGGAGCTTGCGGCAACATCGGTCGTGGCTCGCCGGCTTCATGTTCGCGCTCGCCGCTGCCATCAAGGTGTTTCCGATCGCCGTGCTGCCCTATCTGCTCTGGCGACGCAAATGGGCCGCCCTCGCCAGCACGATCGTTTTCACCGGCATTCTGCTCTATGTCCTGCCGGCCCCGATCCGTGGCTTCGAGCGCAACGCGGCCGAACTTGCCACCTGGTACCAGGGCATGGTCGGGACGAGCTCGGAAAAGGGCTTCGGCCAGCGCGACGAGCAGAACTGGTCGTGGGTCAACCAGTCCCTCATCGCGGTCACGCATCGCCTGGTCCGGCCGATCAACTACAATCAGGATGATCCCAGGAAGCCGCCGCGCACGATGAACGTGATCGACGTCGACTACCGAACGGCGAACTGGATCGTGCTCGCGCTGGCGGTGCTGCTCGGGCTCGGCTTCGTCGCAATCATGCCGCGGCAAGCGCACCGAACCGCGCGCTCCGATGCCGAGGAGCTCGGCATTCTGTTCTGCCTGATGACGGTCGCCTCGCCTTTGGCCCGGCAATACTACTTCATGTGGCTGTTCTTTCCGATGACGGTTCTGATGCATCGCGCGGCCTTCGACACGCGTGCGCGCGTGCGCCTCGGAACCTGGCTCGCTCTCGCTGCGGCCGGTATCCTCATGCTGCTGTCGCTGCCGTGGTTTCCGACCCTCATCCAGGCCTGGGGCAACAACCTCGCTGCGACCGCCATCCTCGCGGGGTGTCTCGCCTGGCACATCAGGCATCCGCCGGTTGCGGCTAGCTCCCACGCCGCCGTGGCGCTAAAACCCGGGACCTCTTGAGACCAACAGTCAGGATCGCAATCATGGCCAATGCGCAGCTCCAATCCGTGCTCGACCCCAACGACAAGGATTTCGACAACAGCCTGGAGCGCCTGTTCTCGTTGTTGCGGATCAAATCGATTTCGGCCGATCCGGCCTTCGCTAATGATTGCAAAGCTGCGGCCGAGCATCTCGCCAGGGACATCGCCAGCCTCGGTGTCGCCACCGAGGTGAGGCCGACCGCGGGCCATCCCGCCGTCGTCGGCAAGACCGGCGCGGGCGGGCGGCCGCACGTGCTGTTCTACGGCCATTACGACGTGCAGCCGGTCGATCCGCTCGATCTCTGGCACCGTCCTCCGTTCGAGCCCGTCGTCGCCGATCATGCCGACGGCCGCAAGATCATCGTCGCGCGCGGCGCCGAGGACGACAAGGGCCAGGTGATGACCTTCGTCGAGGCCTGCCGCGCCTGGAAGAAGGTGACGGGCTCGCTGCCGGTCGACGTCACCTTCCTGATCGAGGGCGAGGAGGAGGTCGGCTCGAAGAATTTCGTGCCCTTCATCGAGGCCAACAAGGACGAGTTCAAGGCCGACTACGCGCTGGTGTGCGACACCGGCATGTGGGACCGCAACACGCCGGCGATCACGACCTCGCTGCGCGGCCTGCTGTACGAGGAGCTAAAGATCACCGCCGCCAATCGCGACCTGCATTCCGGCGTGTTCGGCGGCACCGCGATGAACCCGATCCGCCTGCTCACCAAGATCCTGGGCGGCCTGTTCGACGACGACAACCGCATCACCATCCCCGGCTTCTATGACGGCGTGAAGGATACGCCGCCCGACATCCTGGAGCGCTGGAAGAAGCTCGATTTCACGCCCGAGACCTTTCTCAAGCCGGTCGGCTTGTCGCTCCCGGCGGGCGAAAAGGGCAGGCTCCTGGTCGAGCAGGCTTCGACGCGGCCGACCTGCGACGTCAACGGCATCTGGGGCGGCTATATCGGCGAGGGCTCCAAGACGGTGATTCCCTCGCATGCCTCGGCCAAGGTCTCGTTCCGCCTGGTCCAGGGCCAGGACCCGCAAAAGATCCGTAAAGCCTTCCGCGACTACGTGACGGCGCGCATTCCGGCGGACTGCAAGGTCGAGTTCGGCGACCACTCCGCCGGGCCCGCGATCGCGCTCGACTGGACCATGAAGCCGCTTTCCGCCGCCAGCAAGGCGTTGACGGAGGAATGGGGCAAGGAGACCGTGCTGATGGGATCCGGCGCCTCGATCCCGATCGTCGCCGATTTCAAGCGCACGCTCGGCCTCGACTCGCTGCTGGTGGGATTTGGCCTCGACGACGACAACATCCACTCACCGAACGAGAAATACGACCTGCAGAGCTTCCAGAAGGGCATCCGCTCCTGGGCGAGGATTCTCGCCGCATTGGCCGAGGTGAAATAGCGCGAGGTGCCGTAGGGTGGATTAGCCGAAGGCGTAATCCACCAACCGATGCGCCTGCTCCGAGAGAAGAGGTGGATTACGCTTCGCTAATCCACCCTACGAATTTCACGAAACAAAAACGCCGCCCGGAATTGGGCGGCGTTTCATTCCAAAAGGCGTAGAGGTTCGTTGGGCTCTACTCTACACCAGATCCCGACAATCTCAAGACCTGTAGCCCGGGAGCTCGCGGTCGAGCTTGCGCAGCAAGGGCGGCCACACCAGGGTGGTGGCGCGCAGCTCGGCGCGGTCGCGGTTGGCGAGCAGCTCGGTGTTCTTGTCGATCGCGCTGTGGTCGACCGGATAGACCGGGGTCCCCAGCGCGCGCGTGCGCACCTGCATCGAGCAGGCGCGCTCGAGGTGATACATGCGCTCGAACGCGGAGGCGACCGAGCGGCCGACCGTCAGCGTGCCGTGATTGCGCAGCAGGAGATGGTTCTTGGTGCCGAGATCCTTCTGGATGCGTGGGCGTTCGTCGTGGTCG
>NZ_JAEMSD010000867.1 GCF_016462955.1 Bradyrhizobium sp.
CTTCTAACTTTGGCTGGCGTATCTGTATGGATGACGCAAAGCCCAATCGATCATCTGTCAAGACAAGGGCCGCGCTGCTGCCGATCTGATCGTCAGCGTAGTGCTCGTAGTCCAGGCCAGTAATGAGACTGATACCGGACTCGAGCAGCCGCGATGCCATCGTCGGAAGCCAGCGGTCGGGTACACTCAACTCCGGCAGCAACAAATGGGTCGGTCGCGGCTTGGCGTTGATCGCCATGTTCACGATAGTCGCGAGCCGATCATAGCGCTCGATAGAGAGATCAGGACGCCGAGCTGCGGCCGCTGCCCAACTCCGCGTATCCGTCTTAAGGCTTGTTATGCCGAGTAACACCGGGCGCGCCGAGCGGCGCGCTCCCAGGTCCGCAGTTCGTAGTCTCTCCGGCTGCTCGCCGGCCAGCCAGGACGCTGCCTCATCATCGATCCCTTCAGATCGATGGAAGGCGCCGCGAAGCGCGCGCGTATACGCTCCCCACCGCTCAAAAGCTCTCTCTCTCGGCCCAAAAACGCATTCGCCGGGGCGATAGAGCGCTACCTCCTGCGCGGTGTAGGGGCGGGTCGCGAGCAGGTAGGGCAGCAGCGACGGTAATGCACCAGCCCTTGTTTCGCCGAGGCGACGATTAACGCGCCGCAATCCTGTGGTCGGGTCTTCACCCTGAGTCCCTTCAATAAACGCGCGCAAATCTGCGAGGCGACGACGGTCACCTTCGTCTTCAAGCATCTGAAGGAATTCTGCCTCGCCTTCGATGGCCGGCCGCTGGCTATTCGCATCCCAGCGCAGGTGTTCTTTGTAGGACTGCTTTGCCCAGTCGGTCTCGCGCAAACTAAGTGCAGCCGAGCGCACCTCGGCATTTTTTTCGGGCATGCCTATGAGCGAAAACAGCCGCTCGGCTTCGCGCGGCAGGCGCCGGGGCTTGCCTGTATCGCCATCCCAAGGGAGAGACCGCAGAACCGCTTCGCGGCAAGCGTTAGCCACCCAAGTTCGGAAATCGTTCCAGAGTTGCGGTGTCGCCGCCACGGACTGCCCGTTGAGCCGGCATTCGCCGCCCCCTACCACGGCCTCCAACTGTTCTATAGCATTCAGCGCTCGCTGATACATCCGGTGGGCGTGCTGCCAATCCGCCAAAGACACGGCCAAGGAAATAAGCCTATCCAGATAGTCGATCTGCTCCAGGATCTTATCCGGCCTCAATATATGACTGCAGGCGAATTCGTAGAAGCGCCGCCTCTGTTCAATCCAGGTCGTTTGATCTAGATCCTTCGCAAGTATTTCGGCCGAACGAAGCTGAAGCGACCACCCAAGGCGCCGGAGGGTCAAGCCGTCGGCGCGACGCAAGGAATCTGGTTCCTCAGCAGCGCTCGCTGCTGCGGCGAGCGCCCGAGCGGAGGCCGTTTCGTCCATCTCATCGACCAACGGCATCAGACGCCGCTCGCTTGAGAGCGTGCGTACTTGATGGGCGATATTGCTCAGGAGATCACGTCCTGCCTGCCCCTTGAGGAAGAATATACGCTGCTTTTCAGGCTTCAGTCTGAGCTTGGTGCCGCCCTGGTATTCTCCCGGCAAGCACACCTCAACATCTTCGCTACCAATCTTGAACATATTTGGCAAGCAATTGGAAATATA
>NZ_JAEMSD010000046.1:0-9666 GCF_016462955.1 Bradyrhizobium sp.
GTCCTATGACAGCCCTCAGGCCGAACGGCTGCGCGATGCCGTGCGCAAGGCTGGGCTCACCGCCGTGATCGGCCTGTCCGAGCGCGACGGCGGCAGCCTCTATCTGGCGCAATGGCTGATCGGGCCAGACGGCGAGACGATTGCAAAGCGCCGCAAGCTGCGGCCGACCCACGCCGAGCGCACGGTCTACGGCGAGGGCGACGGCAGCGACCTTGCCGTGCATGCGCGGCCCGACATCGGTCGTTTGGGGGCGCTGTGCTGCTGGGAGCATCTCCAGCCGTTGTCGAAATACGCGATGTATGCCCAGAACGAGCAGGTGCACGTCGCGGCATGGCCGAGCTTCTCGCTCTACGATCCCTTCGCGCCGGCGCTCGGCGCGGAGGTCAACAACGCCGCCTCGCGCGTCTATGCCGTGGAGGGCTCCTGCTTCGTGCTGGCGCCTTGCGCGACGGTGTCGCAGGCCATGATTGACGAGCTCTGCGATCGGCCCGACAAGCACGCGCTGTTGCATGCCGGTGGCGGCTTTGCCGCGATCTACGGCCCCGACGGCAGCCAGATCGGCGACAAGCTGGCGCCGGATCAGGAGGGCCTGCTGGTTGCCGAGATCGATCTCGGCGCTATCGGCGTTGCCAAGAACGCGGCAGATCCCGCTGGCCATTATTCGCGGCCGGACGTGACGCGGCTGCTGCTCAACAAGAAGCGGTACCATCGCGTCGAGCAATTTGCGTTACCGGTCGATACCGTCGAGCAGGCGGAAACGGCCGCGGCTGCGAACTGATCACCAAGCGCGAGGGCGGACCTGCCGTTCGCCGCTATGCCACGCAATGGCCGAGCAGCTCCGGATGCGCGGCGCAGATGTGATGCGCGCCGGCATCGCGTAGCTCGGCCTCGCTGCCGTAGCCGTAGAGGACGCCGATGGCGGTCATGCCGTTGGTGCGGGCGCCGACCACGTCATGGCTGCGGTCGCCGATCATGATCGCGCTGGCAGCATCGACCCTGGTCTCGTCGAGCGCATAGCGGAGCAGGTCGCGCTTGTCGACGCGCGTGCCGTCGAGCTCGGAGCCGAACACGCGCTCGAAATACGGCTCGAGGCCGAAATGATCGACGATGCGCGTGGCGTAGACCGCGGGCTTGCTGGTCGCCCCGAACATGCGCTGACGTGTCGCTGCGAGCGACGACAACGTTTCCGCAATCCCGCTGTAAGCCTCGTTCTCGAAAAGGCCGATGTCGCTGAAGCGCTCGCGATAGAGCAGGAGCGCGCGATCCGCGAGCTCATCGGTTCCGGTCAGCTTTCGAAGGCTCGCAAGCAGCGGAGGGCCGATGCACCAGGTCAGTTCGTCCTCGCTGGGGACGGGAACGTGGAGCCGTTCCAGAGCATATTGGATTGAGCGGGTGATCCCCGGCTTGGGGTTGGTCAGAGTGCCGTCGAGATCAAAAAAGATTGTCACCATCGGGCGCGACCTGCGTTGATACTGCCGTTCGTTGCTAGATAGCTGGGGTTCCAAGTCAAGGTCCGATTTGTTCTGTTACGTCGATGCCATGCGAATAGCTCGGGTTATCGCTGTCTTGTGCCACGTCTTCGTGCTTTCGCCGGCGGCTGCGGAGGAGACGCCGGCCGTCGCCGCGCCAGCGAAAGCCGAGGAACCTGCGAAGCCGGCCGAGAAACCTAACGAGGGGCGCGAGAGCGATACGCGGGAGTCGATCTGCCTGATCGTGGAGGCGGCCGCGCGCGACAACAACCTGCCGTTGGAATTTTTCGCGCGCGTCATCTGGCAGGAAAGCCGTTTCCAGGCCGATGCCGTCGGGCCCATGACGCGCAGCGGCGAACATGCGCGGGGCATCGCGCAGTTCATGCCGGGCACCGCCAGCGAGCGCGGGCTGCTCGATCCCTTCAATCCGGTGCAGGCCTTGCCGAAATCGGCCGAATTCCTGAACGAGCTGCGCCACCAGTTCGGCAATCTCGGCCTGGCGGCCGCCGCCTACAATGCGGGGCCGCGCCGGGTCCAGGAATGGCTCGCCGGCACCGGTGGAATGCCGGAGCAAACCCGCAACTACGTCTACGCCATCACCGGCACCAGCATCGACTCCTGGGCCAAGGCGGGCGCGACCGGCAAGGGGCCGCCGAGCTCGCCGCCGACGGGCTGCCGCGACCTGATGGCGCTCTTGAAGCGCGCGCCGAACCCGTTCGTGGCCGAGCTCGAGCAGCATGTCGAGCTTGCCGCCGCAAAGACCTGGGGCGTTCAGCTCGCCGCCGGCTTCGACCGCAACAGGGCGCTGGCGATGTACTCCCGTGCCGTGACGAAACTGAGCACCGTCATCGGCGAGCGCGATCCGAGCCTGCTCTCTTCGGTCATGCGCAGCCGCGGCACGCGCGCATTCTACCAGGTGCGTATCGGAGCCGACACGCGCGCCGAGGCCGACGATCTGTGCAACCGCATCCGCAAGGCGGGCGGTGCGTGCTTCGTGCTGAAGAACCGGGGTGTGGCGGGGTAGGATGAGCTGTCATTCCGGGGCGCGACGAAGTCGCGAACTATGGTGCGCAATTGCGCACCTGAGAATCCATCGTGCAACGATCTCTGCGGCCTGATGGATTCCGGGTTCGCGCCAAGTGGCGCGCCCCGGAATGACGACGGTGGGCCCGGGTGTCACGCATGCCAGCCCCGCCGCGCCCTTCCTTGACGCGCGCCGCCGTCTTGCCCGTTATGCAGGCCCGATTCCTCACCGGCCAAATCTCCCGTGGCGCTTCCTCCACTCGATTCACCGCAATGGCAAAGTCCTTGGCGCGCGTTTGCCTGGGGGCTGCGCTCGATCACGCAGACGATCCTCACCATCGTGCTGTTCGTGACTTATCTCGGTATCGGCGCGCTGGCCCACGACACCCATTTCAGCCTGCTCTGGACGTTGTGCTCGACGCTGTTCGTCTGGGCGGGGCCGGCGCAGATCATCCTGATCACCACGCTCGGTTCGGGCGCCACGCTGATCCAATCGGCGATCGCGGTGACCGTGAGCGCGATCCGCCTGTTTCCGATGGTCGTCTCCGTGCTGCCGCTGATGCGCACGCCGACGACCAAGCGGCGCGAGCTGATCTTCGCCGCGCATCTCACCGCGGTGACGCTGTGGGTCGAATGCCATCGCTTCCTGCCGCAGGTACCGCGCGAGCGGCGGATCGCCTTCGTCCACGGGCTCGGCTGCGGCCTCGTTTCGGTGTGCCTCGTCGCGAACACGGTCGGCTATTTCCTCGCCGCCAACCTGACGCAGACGCTGGGTGCGGCGATCCTGCTGCTGACGCCGCTATCGTTCCTGTTCTCGACGGCGCGCAACAGCCGCGAGGTTGCCGATGTCGTCGCGCTCGTGCTGGGCATCGTGCTCTATCCGCTGGCGGCCATGATGAACTCCGGCCTCGATATCCTTGTCAGGGGGGTCCTGGCCGGCACGATCGCCTATGGCGTGCATTGGTGGCGGGAGGTGCGCGCATGAGCTTTGCGCAAGCGATCGGGGACTGGCATGCGCTCGCCGTGCTCTTCGTCGCCGGTGTCATTTCCAACCAGATCTGGCGCATGCTGGGCCTGTGGTTCGGGGGCGGGATCGACGAGGGCTCCGAGCTGCTGGTCTGGGTGAGGGCGGTCGCAACGGCGATCCTGGCCGGCGTCATCGCCCAGATCGTGGTCCAGCCGCCAGGGGCGCTTGCCACTGTACCTGACGTGCTGCGCTATGGCGCGGTCGCTGCCGGGCTCGTCGTCTTCCTCCTGACCCGCCGCTCGATCTTCGCGGGCGTGGTCACGGGGGAAGTCTTCATGCTGGCCGGCAAATGGTGGTTGGGTTAAAACCGCGGGCGAACAGCCAGGAAAGAGGACATATGGCTCGCGAACAGGACCTGCGCGAGGGCGAGGTCGCCATCGAGCTGCCGCCGGCGCAGGACGCCGGTCTCGTCTTTATCGGCCGGATCCGCACCCCCTGGACGTCGCGGCTGGAGACGCCGCGGCAGGGGCGGCAGGATGGCCCGATCTGCCGGCTCGAGATCTTCGAGCCGTTCGTGCCCGCGATCAAGGGCGTCGATTTCTACAGCAATCTCGAAGTGCTCTACTGGCTCGACCAGTCGCGCCGCGACATCATCCTGCAAAGTCCGAAGAACAACGAGAAGACCCGCGGCACGTTCTCGCTGCGCTCCCCGGTGCGGCCCAACCCGATCGGCACGTCGATCGTGAAGCTGGTCGGCATCGAGGGCAACGCGGTCCTTGTGCGTGGGCTCGATTGCCTCGACAACACACCGCTGATCGATCTCAAGCCCGACCGCTGCGAGTTCACGCCGCTGGCCGCGCCGCAGAAGGGCGATCTCGAGACGAGTTGATAGGGCTACCCCTTCAACGCCGCAATCAGCTTCGCCGCATGCTCCTGCAGCACCTTGTCGTCTTCCTTGCGGCTCGCCGGCGGCAGCATGGCGACACCGTCGTGGCGGGGCATCACGTGCATGTGCAGGTGAAACACCACCTGTCCCCCGGCCGGCTCGTTGAACTGCTGCACGGTGATGCCGTCGGCGTCGAACGCCTTCATCGCGGCCGTCGCGATCTTGTGGGCGCCGCGGGCGACATGAGCGTAATCGTCCGGCTTGATGTCTAGGATGTTGCGAGCGGGAGCCTTCGGGATCACCAGGGTGTGGCCGGGTACGCGCGGCATGATGTCGAGGAAGGCGAAGACGTGCTCGTCCTCGTAGACCTTGTGGCAGGGCAGCTCGCCGCGCAGGATTTTCGCGAAGATGTTGTTGGTGTCGTAGGCGGTCATGGCGGCGGTTCCTCGAACGATTTGCGCTTACTGTCACCAGCCGTGGCGAGGCGTCAAGGCGTCTCGTCGGCCCCTTTGCGGAACGGGCCGAGCTCGGCGAGCTCTCGTCCGGCCTCCGCGACATAGGCGCGCTCGCGCTTGAGGTAATCGTCGATGGCACGGCGCAGGCCGGGGTCGGCGATGAAGTGGGCGGAATGCGTGGTGCGCGGCAGGTAGCCGCGCGCGATCTTGTGCTCGCCCTGCGCGCCGGCCTCGACGTGCCCGAGGCCCCGTTTGATGGCGAAGTCGATCGCCTGATAATAGCAGACCTCGAAATGCAGGAACGGATGGTGCTCGACCGCGCCCCAGTTGCGGCCGAACAGCGTGTCCGAGCCGATGAAATTGATCGCGCCAGCGATCCAGCGATCGTTGCGGCGGGCCATCACCAGCAGCACGTCCTCGCTCATGGTTTCGCCGATCAGCGAGAAGAACTCGCGCGTCAGGTAAGGCCGGCCCCATTTGCGCGAGCCGGTCTCCATGTAGAAGTCGAAGAACGCATCCCAGGCGTCCTCGGTGATGTCCTTGCCCGTAAGCCAATGGATGGTGATGCCGGGGGCGAGCGCATCGCGCCGCTCGCGCTTGATCGACTTGCGGTGGCGCGAGTTCAGCGTGCTGAGGAAATCGTCGAAGCTCGCAAAGCCCTCATTGCGCCAGTGGAACTGCTGATCGGTGCGCTGGAGAAAGCCGTGCTGGGCGAGCAGCTTCCATTCGGCCTCGCGCGCGAAGGTGACATGCACGGATGAGGCTTTGCTGACGCCGCACAGCGCGATGAGGCCGCTCGCCAGCGCGTCCATGATGCGCTCGCGGTCGACGCCGTCGCGGACCAGCAGCCGCGGACCCGTCGCCGGGGTGAAGGGAACCGAGACCTGGAGCTTTGGATAATAGCGTCCGCCGGCGCGCTCATAAGCGTCCGCCCAGCCCCGGTCGAAGACGTACTCGCCTTGCGAATGCGATTTCAGATAGCAGGGCACCACGCCGGCAACGCGGCCGTTGAGCTTGGCCACGAGATGGCGTGGCCCCCAGCCGGTGCGAATGGTCGCTGAACCCGATTTCTCAACGGCAGAAAGAAAGGCGTGGGAGACGAAGGGGTTATAGCCGGGATTTGAGAGGTCGAGGGAGCCGCCTGGAAGGACAGATGAGGTTCCGTTGCCAGCCCCCTTGCACCGCCCCCCGGGATTGGCGCAGGCGTCCCAATCCTCCGCGGACACGTCGCCAATCGAAGGTACGGCCTCGAGCGTGATTTCGGATGATGCCATCGTGCCCCAAGATCGTGCATTGCAGCAGCGAGTTCAAGGGGTGGGGAAACACAGCTCTCGTGCCTCGGACCCAGCGCAGCGCTCCTCCAGAGGTCCGCTGCAGAGCCGGGACCCATGTGGCAGCGGGCTCGCGGACAGATGGGTCCCGGCTCTGCGCCGCAACGCTGAAGCGCTGCAGCTTGTCCGGGACACGCGAGGTGCTACGGCACGAACCCCTCGAAGATCATCTGGTCCGCATACTGCCCAACCCGCATCCGCTGCTCCGGCGTGCGCACCGTCCAACCGAGCAGGGGGCAGCCGAAGAGGTTGCGGGCGATCCAGGGTGCGGGAGCCGGGAGGTGGTCGACCTTGAAGGCGATGAAGTGCGGCTGGGTCTGCAGGCCATGGCGCAGGTAAAGCATGCTGTCGCGCTGGGCCTTGGTCAGCCCCGCCCAATAATCGTCCTCATAGGTCCGCTGGGCGACGATGCCGCGCGGGCGCGAGGGCAACAGCTCGCGCAACGCCAGCACCTGGTCGGGATCGAACGACATGCCGACGGCGGGGCCGTCGTAGGACGCCAGCACCTCGGCCATCCGCTTCACAAGCTTGCGGTCTCCGGCAAAATGGCTCTTCACCTCGATGACCAGCGGCACGCGGCCGGCGACAATGGTGCAGAGGTCGGACAGCGACATCATCCGCTCGCCGGTGTCCTTGAACCTGACGGCTCTCAGCTCCGCGGCGGTCTTCGAAACCACCTCTCCGGTGGCCTCCGTGAGGCGGCCCAGGGCATGGTCGTGATGCACCATGGCCTCGCCGTCGGACGAGAGCTGGATGTCGACCTCGATGGCGAAATTGCCTGCGATCGCCGCCTGCACGGCGCCCGGCATGTTCTCGACGATGCCGCGCGAAATGTCGTGCAGGCCGCGATGGGCGACCGGCCGGGCTGTCAGCCAATCCGGAGCGCGCATTTGGCGTCAGGCGACCTCGAACACGCCTTCGACCTCGACCGCCGCGTCCGCAGGCAACGAGGCGACCCCGACGGTGGTCCGGGCATGTCGGCCCTTGTCCCCAAAGGCCGCGACCATCAGGTCGGAGGCACCGTTCAGAACCTTCGGCCCGTCCAGGAAGTCCGGCGCCGAGTTGATGAAGCCGCCGAGGCGCACCACCCGCACGACCTTGTCGAGGTCGCCGAGCGCCGCCTTGACTTGCGCCAGCAGGTTCACCGCGCAGCCGCGCGCGGCCGCCGCACCTTCTGCGATGGAGACGCCAGCGCCCAGCTTGCCCTTGGCGATCAGCTTGCCGGCGGGGTCGAAGCAGACCTGGCCAGAGACGAACAGCAAATTGCCGGTGCGTACGAACGGGACGTAATTGGCAACGGGGGTGGGGGCCTCATGTAGCTTGATACCCTGTTCCGCCAGTTTCTGCTCGACCGTGCCCGCCATGTTCGACCTCATTGTCCCGAAATTCGCCCGTCCGGTGCCGTTTCGGTACCGCTGCCGGGCGCGCCTGTTTCGCCCATTGTGCCGCCACATGCAAGGAAGGGCCGGAGGTTCAATGGCACGGGGCAAATTTACGTGAAATGGTCTCAGTTGCGACGCAATGGGACGGTCATTAAAATGTCGAATCTGCGCTCCCCAAGGATGAGACATGGTGCACCTTTTCCGGACTTCGCTCGGTGTCATGGCGCTCGCGGCGGCCACGGTTGGCCTTGGCGGCGTGGCCCCGGCGGCCAACGGTCCGTTCCTTCCGCACCAGGCGCTCTACGACCTCAGCCTCGTGAAATCGCGCTCCAACTCGGTCAATAGCGCCCGCGGCCGTATCCTCTACAATTTCACGGGGAATGCCTGCGAAGGCTATACCTCCGAATTCCGCCAGGTCTCCGAGCTCGACAGCGGCGAGGGCAAGGTTACGCTCAGCGACCTCCGCTCCAATTCCTGGGAGGATGCCGCCGGCAAGAGCTACCGATTCAAGATCGAGACCCGCATGAACGAGGCGGATGCCGGCCGAGTCGATGGCTCGGCCGAGCGCGACGGCGACCACATCAACGTCAAGCTGAAGCTGCCGGCGCCGAAGACCTTCACCCTCGACGGCAAAATCGTGTTCCCGACCGAGCAGATCCAGCGCATCATCGCCGCCGCAAGGGAGGGCAAGTCGCTGCTGGAGCTCTCCGTCTACGACGGCTCCGACGACGGCCAGAAGGTCTACAACACGCTGACCGTGATCGGCCAGCCGATCCCCGCCGACCGCGCCACTTCGTCGGATCCGTCGACCGCAGACGAGCACATGAGGTCGCTCAAGCGCTGGCCGGTCACCGTCAGCTATTTCGATCGCGACGCCCAGCAGAAAGAGGGCGAGCAAACGCCGGTCTACGCGATGGCGTTCGAGCTCTACGAGAACGGCGTGTCGCGCCAGCTCGTGCTCGACTACAACGACTTCGTCATTTCCGGCGCGATGGGCAAGTTCGACGTCAAGGACAGCAAGCCCTGTAATTGAGGGCTATGCTCTCTCCTCGCGAGCAGCGCCGTAGGGTGGGCAAAGCGTAGCGTGCCCACGCATTCTCTCGACGATCATTGTTAGATGGTGGGCACGGCGCAAGGGCGCTTTTGCCCACCCTACAAGATCCTTCTTCGCCGCTTCACCGTGACGGACTAGCTCTTGTCATCATCCCCGGCTACGCTCTGTCTAACCACAAACTCCGGGAGCCAGCCCATGCCCAAGCTCGACCATCTCCGTCCCAGCGGCCTGCATCACAATCCCGCCTATTCCCACGTCGTCACCGCCACGGGCGCGCGCACGATCTACATTTCCGGGCAGGTCTCGACCGACGAGGAGGGACGGATCGTCGGCGAGGGCGATATCGCCGCGCAGACGACGCAGGTGATGCAGAATCTCGGCCACGCGCTGAAGGCAGCCGGAGCAACCTACGCCAACATCGTCAAGATCACGACCTTCGTGGTGAACTACAAGCCGGAGCTGCGCCCGATCATCGGCAAGGCTCGCTCGGCCTTCTTCGAAGGCATGGAGCCGCCGGCCTCGACGCTGGTCGGCGTCTCCGCGCTGGCCGCGCCGGAATGGCTGATCGAGATCGAGGCGATCGCGGTCGCGGATTGAGCTGTTGCGCGGCCACGGCGGCGGCGCGGAACGACGCCCTCTCGTGACGCATCATTCCTGCGCCTTCTCCGGGCCCTCATAGGCGATGCCGCGGATCACCGCGGCGCTGCCGAACTTCTTGCGCAGGCTGTCCACCGCACGTTCGGCGTGGGCGGCGCGGCGATCCAGCATGTCGGTGTCGTCGGCAGGCGAGCCGTCGCGTAGCGCGCTGACGCCGGCGCCCATCAGACGGAAGGCGGTGCCGTCGATCTCCTTTGCCAGCATCTCGCGGCAGATCGAGAAGATCTTTGCGGCAAGCTGCGTCGGCGCTGCGATCGATTGCGAGCGCGTGCGCTGCCGGAAATCGGCGGTCTTCAATTTCAACGTGACGGTAGAGCCGGCGAGGGCGCTGCTCTTGAGCCGGGACGAGGTTTTTTCGCAGAGCCGCCACAAAATCTTCTCCAGCGTCGCGAAGTCGCGGATGTCGGTCTCGAAGGTGGTCTCGCTGGAAATCGTTTTGGCG
>NZ_JAEMSD010000046.1:9676-22923 GCF_016462955.1 Bradyrhizobium sp.
GCCTTCTGCAGGTCGGCGATGACACGGAAGCCGCGCTGCACGAGGCGCTCCTGCGTGGCCGGGCCAACGCCGAAGATGAAGCCGACCGGCCTGTCCGCAAGCATCAAGCGCGCTTCCTCCTGATCGAGCGCGGCAAAGCCGCGGGGCTTGTCCAGGTCGGAGGCGATCTTGGCCAAAAACTTGTTGCAGGACAGGCCGACCGAGACGGTGATGCCGATGTCGCGCTCGACCTCGCACGCAAAGCGGGCCAGCACCTTGGCGGGTATCATGCCGTGCACCCGTTCGGTGCCGGAGAGATCGAGGAAGGCCTCGTCGATCGAGAGCGGCTCGACCAGCGGCGTCAGCGCCTGCATGGCCTGGCGCACCTCGCGGCCGACGCGGACATATTTCGCCATGTCGGGCGGAATCACGGTCGCGTGCGGGCAGGCCTCCAGCGCCTTGAACATGGGCATGGCCGAGCGCACGCCATAGGTGCGGGCGATGTAGCAGGCGGCCGACACCACGCCGCGCTTGCCGCCGCCGATGATGACGGGCTTATCGGCGATATCAGGATTGTCGCGCTTCTCGACCGTCGCGTAGAAGGCGTCGCAGTCGATATGGGCGATGGTCAGGCTGGCGAGCGAGCGGTGGCGGACGAGGCGGGGGGAACCGCAGGCCGAGCAGCGCCGCACCCCCATATCGAGGTCAGCCAAACAATCCCGGCAGAAGCAACGGGGCCCGGCCGCCTCGGGGATGCTCACGGCACGTCGCGCTCCCAGGAGCGGTCGCCCAGCGCATCGCCGAGGACCTGTCGCGCCGCAGCGACGTTGGTCGGATGCAGTTCCGCCGACGTGGCAAAGGCCTTCACCGTGGCATCGTCTCGCATCACGAAATCGAGCACACTGAGGAGGAAATTCGGATCCGCGGCGGCATTGCGCAGGGTCTCCGGACCGACCCCTGTCTCGGCCAGGAACAGGCCCAGCCGCTCGGGCTCGCCGGCGACGAAGGACAGCGCCTGAATCGCAACGATTTCAGCGACTTCGCGGGGGTTGTGAACAGGCTTTTTCAAGGGGACGGTTTGCCTTTCCGTTAACTTTCGGTGTCTACTTTGCATCATGCCCGAGTCTCGGCCTCGAGTCTTCCGACCCCGGACAAGCAACTGGAAACCACATCGTAGAAAGAAAGCCCTCGGGTTTAACGAAACTCAAGCGAATCTGAGGCTAGTTTGAATCCAGTTTTCGAAACGCCGGGAAGCGGCGTCTGAGGCGTTACATGGACCGGTCCTTCGGACCAATCAGGAGGGCGGGATGGCTAAGACCGTCCTGATCGTGGAAGACAACGAGCTCAACATGAAGCTCTTCCGCGACCTGTTGGAGGCGCACGGCTACCAGACCTCAGGCACCAGCAACGGCTACGAGGCGCTCGACCTCGTGCGCAAGATGCGGCCCGACCTCGTGCTGATGGATATCCAATTGCCGCAGGTCTCCGGTCTCGAAGTGACGCGCTGGATCAAGGACGATCCGGAGCTGCGTGCCATTCCCGTCGTCGCGGTCACCGCGTTCGCGATGAAGGGCGACGAAGAGCGCATCCGCGAGGGCGGCTGCGAAGCCTATTTGTCCAAGCCGATCTCGGTCGGCAAATTCATTGAGACGGTCCGGCGTTTTATCGGATAGGAAGTGAGTACACAGTGTCCGCGCGTATCCTCGTCGTCGACGACGTCCCCGCCAACGTCAAGCTGTTAGAGGCCCGCCTTTCCGCCGAATATTTCGACGTGATGACGGCCTCGAACGGCACCGAGGCACTGGCGATCAGCCGGCGCGCGGAATGCGACATCATCCTGCTCGATGTGATGATGCCCGACATGGACGGTTTCGAAGTCTGCCGCCGCCTCAAGACCGATCCGGCCACGCACCACATTCCCGTCGTCATGGTAACCGCGCTCGACAGCCCGTCCGACCGCAATCGCGGGCTGGAAGCCGGCGCCGACGACTTCCTCACCAAGCCCGTATCCGACGTCGTGCTGATCGCGCGGGTGCGCTCGCTGACGCGGCTGAAGATGATGACCGACGAGCTGCGCATGCGCGCCATCACCTCGCTCGAGATCGGCATGCAGGCGCCCGAGCGCAGCGCCGTCGCCGATACCGGCAAGGGCGGCCGCATTCTTCTGGTCGACGACCGCGAGTCCTCCTACGAGCGGCTGGCGACGATCCTGGCGGCCGAGCACACCATCGACGTCGAGCCGAACCCGACGGAAGCGCTGTTCCACGCCGCCGAGGGCAATTACGACCTCCTGATCGTCTCGCTCGACCTCAACAATTTCGACGGCCTCAGGCTGTGCAGCCAGGCGCGCTCGCTGGAGCGCACGCGGCATGTGCCGATCCTGGCCATCGCCGACCCCGAGAATTCGACGCGGCTGCTGCGCGGCCTCGAGATCGGCGTCAACGACTACCTGTTGCGCCCGATCGACAAGACCGAGCTCTTGGCGCGCGCCCGCACCCAGATCCGCCGCCGCCGCTACACCGATCATCTGCGCGACAACGTGCAGAACTCGATCGAGATGGCGATCACGGACGCGCTCACCGGGCTGCACAATCGCCGCTACATGGAGAGCCATCTGGCGACGCTCGCCGAGCAGGCCGCGACGCGCGGCAAGCCGCTGGCGCTGATGATCCTGGACATCGACTATTTCAAGTCGATCAACGACAATTACGGCCACGACGCCGGCGACGACGTGCTGCGCGAGTTCGCGGTGCGCGTGCGCAAGTCGATCCGCGGCATCGATCTGGCCTGCCGCTACGGCGGCGAGGAATTCGTCATCGTAATGCCGGAGACTGATCTCCACGTCGCCGGCATGGTCGCCGAGCGCCTGCGCCGCTCGATCGCGGGCGAGCCGTTCGCGATCCACAAGGGTGCAAAGCGCATCGAGGTCACGATCTCGATCGGGCTGACCACGCTGGAGCGAAAGGGCGAGGCGGTCGCCGACGTCCTCAAGCGCGCCGACACCGCGCTGTATCGCGCCAAGCACGACGGCCGCAATCGCGTGGTGTCGCAGGCGGCGTGAGGGCCGTCCGCGTAAAGTTGCGAAAACAACCCCATGCACAGTAGCCGGAACGAGGTAGGTCAATGACTTACGCGGGTAGGCGAAACGACCGGTGCTGAGAGCAGTGTCGTTTGACACGTCGGGCAAAACAGGGGCACTCTGGCATCATGGCGCAGCATGTCCCACAAACAGCGTCGTTCCCGCGCCGCTGCCTTAGACTGAACTGCCGACTATCGCGACCTAGGCTTGCGCCTCTTGTAGAGCGCATTGAAACCGCCCGCCATGAACGTGACGAAGCGCTCGCGAACGGCCTCGAAGTCGTCGGACGAACATAGATTCTTCGATAGACGGTCGATGCGGCCCGTTCGCGACATGAGCAGCGAATAGGCCCCCGACGTAAACTGGAAGCCCCAGAACAAGTCCTCCGGCCTGGCGTCGGGCAGCGCCTTCTGGAGCAGGCCGATCAGCCTCAGCACCAGCGGATCGAGATAGGCTTCCATTTTCTCCGCGCCGTAGCCCGGCGCGTTGTTCACCTGGGCGAAGATGCGGCCGAAATTGCGCCAGGCTTCTTCGTCGTTGATGTAGACGTCGAAGGCACCATCGTAGTAGGCGCGAAGCGCGCCTTCGACGGTTGGACGGCCCTTAATCCTTGCTTCGTAAGCATCGAGCGCGGCGGTGCGCAGGGTCACGGCATACCCCACCCGGCGCTCGAACACGGCGTCGAACAGCGACTTCTTGCCGTCGAAATAGTAGTGAATGAGGGCGGGATGGATGCCCATTTTATCGGCGACATCCTTGATCGTTACCCCGTAATAGCCGAACTGCGCGAACAGCTCCTCGCTCGTGTCGAGGATCAGCTTCACGGTCGCTGCGCGCTGCTCGGCGCGGGTACGGCGGCCCTCGAGTTTCAACGCTGCTGGCATGATCTCCGTCATCCTGATCGGAAGCGTCCGGGACGACAGCACTGTCCGACCAACTCGACGTCACGATGGGATACAGCCCCGGCCTGGTCAAGCAGGGAGCCGACTGGCCCGAGGAAAAATTCATTTAGTGCTAAATGAATGAACTTGACCTGTTGGAGGCCGCGAGGTAGTGCCGATGGAGCGGGGACCACGGTTTGGTGCACCTGCCAGAAATCCGCATCGTCCGGCGGCAGCAGGACGTGAGCGCAATCCAGAACAATGGCTGGCAACGACCAGCTGCCCTACGGGAGGACTCCATGACCGGCTTGAAATCGATGGCCGCCGCCATGCTGATGCTCGGCACCACGCTTGCGGCACCTGCGCTGGCACAGAAGAAATACGACACCGGCGCAACCGACACCGAGATCAAGATCGGTCAGACCACCCCGTTGAGCGGCCCGGCGTCTGCATTCGGCGCCATCGGCAAGGCTGAGGCTGCCTACATCCGCATGATCAACGAGCAGGGCGGGGTCAACGGTCGCCAGATCAATCTCATCCAGTACGATGACGCCTACAGCCCGCCGAAGACGGTCGAGCAGGTGCGCAAGCTGGTCGAAAGCGATGAAGTGCTTACGACGTTCCAAATCATCGGGACGCCGCCGAACGCGGCCGTGCAGAAATACTTGAACGCCAAGGGCGTGCCGCAGCTGCTGGCCGGAAGCGGCGCATCGCGATTCACCGACCCCAAGAACTTCCCATGGACGATCTCGGCCAATCCGAACTACCAGTCGGAAGCGCACATCTAC
Source organism: Bradyrhizobium sp. (assembly GCF_016462955.1). Classification (GTDB taxonomy): domain Bacteria; phylum Pseudomonadota; class Alphaproteobacteria; order Rhizobiales; family Xanthobacteraceae; genus Bradyrhizobium. The sequence goes on from NZ_JAEMSD010000046.1 coordinate 14,404, forward strand.
GCCAAGTACATTCTGGAGAACTATCCGAACGCCAAGATCGGCATCCTCTATCAGAACGACGATCTCGGAAAAGACTACGTCAAGGGCCTGAAGGAAGGGCTGGGTACCAAAACGAGCATGATCGTCAAGGAATTGTCCTACGAACTGTCCGACCCGACCATCGATTCCCAGATGGTGACGCTGAAGGCGTCGGGCGCCGATCTCTTCTACAACATGTCGACGCCGAAATTTGCCGCGCAATCGATCAGGAAGGCGGCGGAGCTCGGCTGGAAACCCGTCCATATCCTGGAGGTCAACGCGACCGCAGTGGGCCAGGTTCTTGTCCCGGCGGGCCTCGAGAATGCCAAGGACATCATCTCGGTCAACTACGGCAAGGATCCGCTAGATCCGCAATGGGCCAATGACGAAGGCATGAAGCGCTACAAGGCCTTCATGGCGAAATATGCGCCCAATGAGGATGCCAACAGCGGCTACGCCACCTATGGCTACTCCACGGCGGCGATGTTGGTCCACATCCTGAAGCAATGCGGCGACGAACTCACCCGCGCCAACATCATGAAGCAGGCGACCAGCATCAAGGGCTTCGTCCCGGATCTGGGATTGCCTGGGATGTCGATCAACACCAGCCCCGACGATTATCGCATCAACAAGCAATTCCAGATGATGAAGTTCGACGGGCAGCGCTGGGTGTTGTTCGGACCGATCCTGACCGACGAGTTCAAGGCTGACTGAAGCGTTGCTGCATGACCAGTGATGTCATCGGACGTGTTCGCGGCTTCGATCCTGAAAGGCTTGCCGGGGTCGGCCCGGCGCTCCAGCAATTCATCGATCGGGGCGAACTCGCGGGCATCGTGACACTGACCTCGCATCGCGGCCGAATCGTTCAATCCGAGGCGCTCGGCTGGTGCGATATCGAAACCAGGACGGCGATGCGGCCGGACACTCTGTTTCGCATCGCCTCGATGACCAAGCCGATCACGTCGGTCGCGGCCTTGATGCTGGTGGAGCAGGAGAGGATCGCGCTATCGGACCCGATATCGCGCTGGATTCCAGAACTTGCCGATCCAAGGGTCCTGCGGAATGCCGCGGGATCGCTGGACGACACGGTGCCCGCGAAACGCGAGATCACCCTCGAGGATCTGCTGACGCATCGATCGGGAATTGCCTACGGGTTCTTCTCTGAGGGCCCTCTCAAGCAGGCCTATGAGCAGGCGCTCGGTGATCCCGCGATGAATCGACTAACGCCGGACGAATGGCTGGGCGCGCTCGGCACGCTACCGCTGGCTTATCAGCCTGGCGAGTTGTTCCACTACGGCCATTCGACGGACGTTCTCGGCTTCCTGATCGGCCGGCTCCTCGGCAGGCCGCTTGGCCGCGTCCTCCGCGAGATGATCTTCGCGCCGCTGGGCATGGAGGATACGGACTTCTGGCTTCCGCTCGACAAGCGAAGCCGCCTCGCCAGCCTCTACGGATATGACGAGACGGCAAATCGGCTCGCGAAAGTCGTGCCGGATATGTACGACGAGGCGCCGGCCTATACGCCGGGCGGGGGCGGCTTGATCTCGTCCGCGCCTGATTATCTCCGGTTCGCGCGCATGCTGCTCGGCGAGGGCGAGCATGATGGCGCTCGCTTGCTGAAGCCCGAGACTGTCCGACTGATGCGGACCAACCGGCTTACTGACGTCCAACGCAAGGTTCCGTTTGCAGGCATGCCGCTCTGGCAGAAATCCGGTTTCGGACTGGGACTTTCGATTGCCGAAGATCCCGTCGACAATCCCTATGCTTGCGGTGCGCCTGGCTCGATCACCTGGCCGGGCATCTTCGGCACCTGGTGGCAAGCCGATCCGGTGAACGATCTCATCATGATCTACCTGATCCAGCATCAGGTGCCCGTTTCGGCAAATTCGGGCGCGACGATCGCAACAGGCCGCGGCGCTGCGGGCCGCAGAGCCTTGCCCATCTATCAGCGGGCAATCTACGATGCGTTGCAGGGCGATTAGCGGAAAGCGCGCTTGCCTCGCCTCATTGCGGCTGCTCGATCACGTCACGTCCACGCCCGCATTCCGCAGCAGCACCTTCGCCGCGTCCTTCGCGGCTCGGGCCATCGCGGGATCGTCACGCACCAAGTCCTGCGCGATGGAGCCGTCGACCAGCAGCACGAGCTGTGTCGCCAGCGCGTCAGCCTCCGCAACGCCGAGCTCGATCAGGCGGTCGCGAAACCAGATGCGTCGGCTTTCCTTGAAGGCGATGGCGATCTTCTTCACGGCGCGGTCGGCAGGGCCGAGCTCGGCGACCGCGTTCACGAATGGGCAGCCGCGAAAGTCCTTGGCCGCAAACCGTCGCTCCAGCGAATCGAATGTCGCGAGGATTTGCTCCGCCGGCGGCTTGTCCGAGGGGCGGGCGTGGACGAAGCGGCGCTGGAGATAGGCTGCGATCAGCGCGTCCTTCGACGGAAAGTGGTTGTAGAGCGTGCGCTTGGAGATGCCGATCTCGGCCGCGATGGTGTCGACGCCGATGGCGCGAATGCCCTGAAGGTAGAACAGCTTGTCGGCGGTCTCGAGGATCCGCTCCTTCATCGTCTGTGGTTCGGGCGGGGGAGCCATGCGGCGACATGCGTCCTGTTCGCTTGACAGCACCTCCCAACCATAGCCTAAGTACACAGGTCTGTGTAACCAAAATCAGCGCATGAGCAGACCTCGGCACGCGTGCCGTGCCCAAGAGGGAGAAGAAAATGCCCCTGTTGCAGGTCCTGCGTCCGACCTTGCCCATCCTGATCGGCGCCTCGATCATGCTGACCTTGAGCATGGGGCTGCGACAGTCGCTCGGCATCTTCATGCAGCCGCTGACGCAGGACATCCACATTTCGATCTCGGATTTCACGCTGGCGCTGGCAGTGCAGAACCTCGCCTGGGGCTTCCTCCAGCCGCCCGCCGGCGCGCTCACCGTGCGCTACGGCTTCCGCCCGATCATGATCGTTGGCGCGCTGATGTACATCGCCGGCCTCGCGCTGATGGCAACGGCGAACGGCCTCGTCAGCATCATGATCGGCGGCGGCCTGCTGATCGGCACCTCGATGGCCTGCACGGCGGCGGCGATCGCGATGTCAGTGGCGGCGCGTGCGGTGCCGGAGACGGTGCGCTCGACCGTGCTCGGCATCGTCTCCGGCGCGGGCTCGCTCGGGGCGCTGTTGTCGGCGCCGATCGGGCAGATGCTCAACGAGGGTTTCGGCTGGCGCGTCGGGCTCGCCGGCTTCGTCGTCATGTCGCTGTTGATGATTCCGGCCGCCTGGTACGCCGGGCGCATCGACAAGATCCCGTTGCCCAAGCCCACCGCCGCCGACATCGGCGATGCCACGGCTGCGGCTGCGGCGAGGACCGCGTTCGGCAATGCGTCCTTCGTGGTGATGACCTGTGCCTATCTCGTCTGCGGCATGCAGCTGGTCTTCCTCACCACGCATCTGCCGTCATACCTCGCCATCTGCGGCCTCGATCCGATGCTCAGCGCGCAGACGCTTGGCATGATCGGCGGCTTCAACGTGCTCGGCTCGCTGTTCTTCGGCTGGGCCGGCCAGCGTTGGAACAAGCTGGCGCTGTTAGGGGGCATCTACATCCTGCGCTCGGTGGCGCTCGCCTGGTATTTCATGCTGCCGGCGAGCCCGTTCTCCACGCTGCTGTTCGGCGCGATCATGGGCTTCCTCTGGATGGGCGTCGGCCCGCTGGTCGCGGGCGCCGTCGCCGAGATGTTCGGCCTGCGCTGGCAGGCGATGATCCAGGGCCTCGCCTTCATGAGCCACCAGATCGGCAGCTTCCTCGGCGCCTATGGGGGAGGGGTGCTCTACGACGCGCTCGGCTCCTACACCATGGCCTGGCGCATCGGCGTGGCGCTGGGGCTCGCAGGCGGCATCGTGCAGGTGGCGTTTGCGCTGATCCGGCCGTCGCAGCCGCCGGCGCCGGTGTTGCGGACAGCGTAGCAGCGGCGACTGGTCGTTTTCGTGCGAGCCCAATGCGGTCAGGGTCGCACCATGGTCGGCAAGGATAAGCGTATCCGCTGTGAGAAATCGGCCGCGCCATCGGCCGCCTGCGCGGCTTCGTTGATCAAGGACCCCCGCCTCAGTTCGTCAAACGGCAGCGTCGTCTCTATCCGGCCGGAGTGGTAGAGATAGCTATCGATAAGTCCGTTGAAAAGATGTCGAATGTCGAAGCGCCCGCGGCGGCCCGCCGCATTTGCATAGCGCACGATGTTGATCGTGCAGCTGTTGGTCAACAGATGGTAGAACTCCGGCCGATCGGCGAGTTCGTTGATGCGCGTCAAATAGACCATCAGCAGCCGGCGCGCGTCGTCGGCCGATGTATTGAGGCGATATAGGTACACCGGCTCGTGGCGATGGTTGGTGCGCACGCCCACGACATCACGCTCTTCACCGACCACGTAGATGAGTTCGAATTGCTTGAACAGGGAGGCGACGGGCGCAAAGCCTTCGCCGACCTCAGGGCGCGTCTCGATGGAGATGGCCAGTGGTGGCGCATTGTCGAAGACAAAACTCACAAACGTGTGCCCGACCGGCCCCTCCGTGAAATAGGAAACGTAGAAATCGAGGGCCATCAAGTGCGACAGCGACACCTCGCGCTCCTCGTAGCGGACCGTGAAGTCGCTTCGACTCCGGTAGTCGAAGTTACGGACACCGGTCAGGCGCACGCGGTCGCCGTCGATGACCGCCCGCGGCATCACTGCGACTTCCGGTCGCCAATCCCGATCGTGTGATGGAGGGATCGAGATCCACCACGCGACGACACCGAAAAACATGACGAGGAAGAGAACGGACATGCGCGGTTGGCGCGAACGCCAGAGCGCCCAAATCGCAAAGCCCGCAAACGCTCCGGCCGCAATCGTCCGCAGCCAGGACCAAGGCAAGTTCGAGTAGTAGATGGCCAGCACGGCCCATGAGACGAGCATGATCCGAATGAGCACGCCAATCGGCTTTCTCGGCCACATGAGCAACATTGATAGGAATTTACGCACTGAAGTCATCTGGCTGCTCCTGCCGCGGAGCTTCGGCGAAGCCCCTCGACTGCTCCGTTGTGTCAGATCACCTGTCGTTTCATTGTGAATGGTTACACGCTACAGTAGCTCTTCGCCAACGAGAAGCGATGGCCTCGTTTTTTTACAGCATTCAAGGAGCTGCGCGACCTCACCTTCGTAGCGGGCTTGGTGATGCTGCTGTCCGGCACATTCGGAGAGGGGCCGTGCGCGATGATGAGATGATGACAGGAACTCTCTTGAATGCATCGTACGGCGCGCGGCAGATCCGGCCGTCGATGCGCGCAACATGTCGTTCGCTGTCGATCGCGGTGGCGCTCTCGGCCTGGCCCGGTGGAGCGAGCCTGGCGCAGCAAGCGCCTCAGACGGCTGGCGCGGCCACGCTCTTTCGGAACGTCCGCATCTTCGATGGCAAGAGCGCCACATTGTCTGCTGCTTCCAACGTCTTGGTACGCGGCAACAAGATTGAATCAATCTCGCTACAGCCGATAGCGGTGGATGGCCCGGCGGACAGTCGCGTTATCGATGGCGGCGGACGCACATTGATGCCCGGCCTCATCGACAACCATTGGCATGCGATGCTGATCCGAGTGACGCCGGCACAGTCGTTCGGTGACGTCGGCTACGTCAATCTTGTCGCCGGCGACGAGGCCACGCACACTCTGATGCGCGGATTTACCAGCGTTCGAGATGTGGGCGGGCCGGTGTTTGGGCTCAAAAGTGCCATCGACGAAGGTATCATCAAGGGTCCGCGCATTTATCCGTCCGGCGCGGTCATTACCGTCACGAGTGGGCATGGGGACTTCCGCCAGCCTACCGACCTGCCGCGGACGATCGGCGGCATGCTCACCCGCATGGAACAGACGGGCGGGGCAATGGTTGCTGACAGTCCCGACGAGGTCCGCGTCCGTGTCCGCGAGCAGCTCATGCAAGGCGCCTCCCAAGTCAAGTTGACGGCTGGCGGCGGAGTGTCGTCGCCTTTCAGCCCGATCGACGTGACCACGTTCACCGAACCCGAGATACGCGCCGCCGTTGAAGCGGCTGAGAATTGGGGCACGTATGTCGCTGCGCATGCCTTTACGGCTGCTGCAATTCAGGGAGCCATTGCGGCTGGGGTGAAATGTATCGAACACGGCTTCCTGATGGACGACGCAACAGCGAAGCTGATGGCAGAGAAGGGTGTTTGGCTGAGCATGCAGCCTCTCCCCGAGGATCTGAGGCTGGGCTTTCCCGTAGGCTCCGTCCAGCGAGCCAAGGCGGATGAGGTCTGGCCCGGCATAGCCAGATCCTACGAGTTGGCGAGGAAGTACAAGATCAAGACGGCGTGGGGCACCGACATCCTGTTCTCTGCAGCGCTCGCGCGCCAACAGGGGGCCATCCTGGCCTCACTCGTTCGCTGGTACACGCCCGCCGAAGCGCTGACCATGGCGACATCGACGAATGCCGAATTGCTGGCGCTATCGGGCAAGCGGAATCCTTATCCCGGCAAGCTCGGCGTCGTGGAACAGGGCGCACTCGCGGATTTGCTGCTCGTCGACGGAAATCCCCTGGACAATATCGGCCTTGTTGCCGACCCCGCCAACAATTTCAAGATCATCATGAAAGATGGAATTGTCTACAAGGATACGCTTGCCCGTTAGCAGCAGGGCCGTCGACCTGTTCGATGGATAAGGTCGGCGCCTCGAAAGCATAGCCTGCCTACGCGCAGGTCTGTAATCAAATCAACGGCAAGAGCAGATTTCGGCACGCGTTCCGCGCCCGCGAGGTAGAAGAGAATGCCCTGTTGCGGGTCCTGCGTGCTTTGAAGGCAGCGTAGTAGGAGGAGCGTCGCGTAGCCTGTGGAGCTGCGTTCCGCAGCGCGGGCCGAATGCAAAAGCGCAGCATCAACAGCAGTCACTCGACCGGCAGGCTAACGGTTGGGACGTGCCAAGTGCGCCGGAGAGACGCGAAACATCGACAGCCGCAACGAGAATTTCATGCCGCGGCTGTCGTGGACTTGTCCTGCCCGGCGGCTTCGTGCCCAGGTTCCGTTGTCCCTGTCGCTTCGATGCACAGCTTCACTGCCTCACCGATGCTCGTCGCGATGAGGTCAGCCTTGGCGCCTTCCCGCAACAATTCCATGGCGGCCTCGTCCATGTCGTTGACCAAGCAGCCGAGGATGATGGTTGCCTTCGGCAGTTTTCGCCGCAGACGCCGCACGGAGTAGCGCATGTGCGCCGCAGCGCGGGCGTCGAGGTAGACCAGGCAGACAATCGCAACGCCCGTTGTATCCAGGCGAAAGACATTTGTCGTGGAGAGCGATGCTGCGCCTTCGACTCGCGCCGGAAGGCCGTGCTCAGTCGAGAGCTGAGCCAGCATGATCGCTGCCGCCTCATCGATCAGGGTGCGTCCGGCCACACACAGGACGGGGTGTTCACCCTGCCAATCCGGCGGTAGAGCCTCGCTGCGGAGGTAAGGCAAGCGTTCATTGGCTGCATTCTCGGCAATACTTTCGACCGCGGATGATGCTTCAGCATCGGTGGTGGAACTGCTCCTCGCGGGCGGCCGGTCGTCCTGATCGGCAAGATCGGCGGCAAATTCGCTGACGGCATCCCGGATCTTCATGAGACGTTCCTGGTCGAGCGCATTGCGCTCCACGTCGGCTTGCGCCAGGTGCAAGCCCTTCAGGGCGACCTCATCATAGTACGAAGCCAGCGAACGCTCTTTCAGGAACTCTTCGGCCTTTTCGGCCGCTTCGGTTGGATCGCCCGCCAACATCCGTTGATAAAAGATTTCTGGAGGCGACAGCGCCGGCCGGTCTCCGAACATGATGTCGAGGAATTCCAAGCGCTCGACATGCCGTCCGAGAACCACGAGGCAAATCGTGAGGGGAGTCGCCAGGACGAGTCCGATCGGTCCCCAGAGCGCCGTCCAGAACGTCGCCGACGCGACCACGGCAACGGGCGAGAGCCCGGTGCTGCGGCCGTACACCATCGGCTCGACGACATGGCCCACGAGCGGTTCAACGACAAGAAACAGAGCGAGAGTCCAAAGCAGCATCGACCAGCCGGGATCGATGGCGACCGCGAGCGCCAGCGGGAATGCGGCAGCGATAACGGCGCCGACATAAGGGACGAAGCGAAGCGCAGCCGCGAGGATGCCCCAAAGAACCGCGCTCGGAATTCCGATGAACCAGAGGCCTGTGCCGATCACCACGCCGAATGCGCCGTTCAGGATGAGTTGGGTCAGAAACAGCTTGCTGAGGCGGCTCGCGGCATCGTCCAACGCAGCGGTCGTGCGCTGCAGATCCAGCGAGCCCGCCAGCCGGATGAAGCGATTACGGAGATCCTCGCGTTGAATGAGGATGAATACGACGAAAATGATGATGATGCCGGTGGTCGCGAGCGGATGAATGAGCGGAGAAATCAGGGTTCTGAGACTCTCCAACGCGCCGGGATCGGGCTGGCGGACCTCGACCGGCACCGGCACCGGTGGGACGGATGC
>NZ_JAEMSD010000868.1 GCF_016462955.1 Bradyrhizobium sp.
TGTCAGGCTCCTCGAAGGCGCGCTGGAACGCCATCGACAGCCCGCCGTCCAGCACGAACACGCGCAGGATCTCGACCGCGTCGTCGCGGGCCATGACGTCGGGCGGCAGTGGCTGCTCCTTGGGGCCCGCCATGATCTACCTGTAACAGACGGCTTTGGCGGCCTCGACGACCTCGGCCACCGACGGCAGCGCGAGCTTCTCCAGGTTGGCCGCATAGGGCATCGGCACGTCCTTGCCGGAGACGCGCGTCACCGGCGCGTCCAGATAGTCGAAGGCATTCTCCATGATGCGCGCGGCGATCTCGGCGCCGACGCCGCTCTGGGCCCAGCCCTCTTCCACCGTCACCGCACGCCCGGTCTTCTTCACCGAGTTGATGATGGTCTCGGTGTCCATCGGGCGTAGCGTACGCAGGTCGATCACCTCGGCCTCGATGCCGTCCTTGGCGAGCTCGTCGGCGGCCTTCAGCGCATAGGTCATGCCGTTCGACCAGGCGACGATGGTGACGTGGCTGCCGGTGCGGACGATACGCGCCTTGCCGATCGGGATGATGAAATCATCCAGCTTGGGAACTTCGCCGGTGTGTCCGTAGAGCACCTCGTTCTCGAGGAAGATTACCGGATTGGGATCGCGGATTGCGGCCTTGAGCAGACCCTTGGCGTCGGCGGCCGAATACGGCGCGACCACCTTCAGGCCAGGAATGTGCGAGTACCAGGACGAGTAGTCCTGGCTGTGCTGGGCGGCGACGCGGGCCGCCGCGCCATTCGGTCCGCGGAACACGATCGAGCAGCCCATCTGGCCGCCGGACATGTAGAGCGTCTTCGCGGCGGAGTTGATGATCTGGTCGATCGTGTTCCGCGGTCCGAACGGCGCAGCGGCACGCGTTGCTGCCCAGCACAGCCAGGATTACTCGGCGTGGTACTCGCAGATTCCGGGCCTCAAGGTTGTCTCGCCATACTCCGCGGCGGACGCGAAGGGCCTGCTCAAGGCCGCGATCCGCGATCCGAATCCGGTGATCTTCCTCGAGAACGAAATTCTGTACGGTCACACCGGCGACGTGCCGAAGCTCGACGATTATGTCGTTCCGATCGGCAAGGCGCGCATCGTGCGCGCGGGCAAGGATGTCACTCTGATCGCCTGGTCGAACGGCATGACCTATGCGCTGGGTGCCGCCGATGAACTCGCCAAGGAAGGCATCGAGGCGGAGGTCATCGATCTGCGCACGCTGCGTCCGATGGACACCGAGACGATCATCGACTCGGTGAAGAAGACCTCGCGCGCAGTGGTGGTCGAGGAAGGCTGGCAGCAGTCCGGCGTCGGCGCGGAGATCGCGGCCCGCATCATGGAGCAGGCGTTCGATTATCTCGACGCGCCGGTCGTGCGCGTGTCGGGCAAGGATGTGCCGATGCCTTACGCGGCCAATCTGGAAAAGCTTGCGCTGCCGACGGTGGCCGAAGTCGTCGCCGCGGCCAAAGCTGTCAGTTACAGGTGAGCTATGAAGGCAACGCGGCTATGGATGATCGGATGCATTGTATTCGCTGCATTGTCGACCTGGTTGGCGATCTTCAGCACGAATTCGGGTTTCAATCAGTATACCGGCGACCTTCACGGTCGCTTCATTCGTGATCAACGCGATACAATGT
>NZ_JAEMSD010000421.1:0-5076 GCF_016462955.1 Bradyrhizobium sp.
CGCCGTACTCGGTCGCGGTGCGCGTGTCGATGTTGAGATCCTGACGAGCGCGCATGTTGTAGTAGTTGCTCAGGCGGTTGTGCGCGCCGGCGGGAGCACCGTTCGAGATGCCGTAGTTGCTGTTGGTGTTGAGCGCGACTTCAGCGCGCAGATAACCACCCAGCTTGATGCAGGTGTCGGTGCCCGGGATGTAGTAGAAGCCGGCGCCGTACAGCGAGCAGATCTTCACGTATTCGACCGCCTTGGCCTTCACGGGAAGATCGGCTGCAAACGCACCGGAGACGGCCATCAGGCCGGCTGCCGAGCCGAGAAAGAGCGACTTCGTCAAGTTCATTAGTAAACCTCCACGTCGGTTCAGGGGGCTCGGCTCCTCGGCGGAGGCCGCTCTACCCTCTTTAATTTCCGTTCAATTCAGGTCCGCACTGAAGGTCCGGACCGAAACGACAGTGAGGTGCCCCCCCTCCGTCGTGACTCACGTATAGTTTATAAAATCCATTGCCTCAATTTATTGATCTCGTGAGTTGAAACTTCGCGCGAGCATGTTGCTGCGGAGCAACATCCGATCTTTAGGCACGTATTCAACATACTGTAATAAAAGAAAAAACCCTCAGGGGGCATCCCGAGGGCTTTCTTGGAGGTCTCACATTGCTGCCGATCGCAAGGGTCAAGAGCAGCAAATTTTGAGTGCGGGAGACGTAATCCAATTAGTTGTTTTTTGCAAGCATCGAATCCCGCTTGTTGGTGGGACGCGGCGTCAACGGCCCATCATTGCGCGAAGTCCGAGACGGCTCTCCAATATCCGGCTAGAACACTGCTCCAAGAGCAATAAGAAAAACGGTCAGTGCAAATTGGGGGACCCGATGATCGAGAGGAAACTCGACAGGGCGATCACAGACTTCATCTGGAACGTCGTCGAAATTCACTCGCAGCTGGAGAACATTCACACCAGCTGGGCGGGATTGCTGGGCATTACCCAGCCGCAATGGCTGATCCTGATGGCGATCACCGAACTGGACGATGGACACGGCGTCGCCGGGATCGACATCGCCAACAAGCTGCGGGTCCACCCGGCTTTCGTGACCAACCAGACCAAGTCCCTCGAAAAAGGCGGTTTTCTGTCACGACGACCGTCGGCGAACGACGCCCGCTTCGTCCTGATGTCGCTCACGGAAAAGGCGACGGCCGAGATCGAGAAATTATCGAAGCGAAAGCTCGCCCTGAACTCGACGATGTTCAACGATCTGAACGAAAAGACCCTGGCTGAATTGAATGCCTCGCTGGCAACGATCGCCAAGAACGCCCGGCTGGCTGCGCGATTGCTGGCGATCGACGCGTCTTGATCGGCAGATGCAGGATGCGGGGGTGGACGCCCGAGCCGGACGCTGTTGTCGTCGCGCCGCGGGGTCCTGCAAAGCCCGCCGCCCAAGCAAAAACGCGACGAGATTTGGATGAACCGTCATCGCATTTTCGGTTGTCGTTCGCGCCTGATCTTTCCGGAAAACCAATTCGGCCTTTTTCCGGATCATGCTTTAGAGCCGGGTCACCGCGTCGAGCTTACGGGCAGCTCCAAGCTTGCTGGCGAGCCACTCCACAATGAAGTCGTCAACGGCGACGAAATTCTCGACCTCGCCGAACGGATGCGGGACATTGTTGGGTACGACCACCGAGCAATCGGCTCCAATCCGCCGGTAGTCGGCCTGGAGTTCGAGAGCATCCTGCTCCCAGACCATCGAGCGGCTCCCGACGACCATGAGCAGCGGGCACGGGACTCGACGCGGCGGCAGCACAGCCTCTCTCGAGATCCCGTCGGGGACGGCCTGCCCGGTCATCCAGCGAAGTGACGCCTGGCACATGACCGGACGCACCAGCCCGCCGTCGCAGACGGCGGCCGCGATCCTGCGATCCGAAAGCGCAAGGCGGGAGGCATGAGCGGCGCCCACTCCTTCGCCATAGATACCGATCCGCCGCGGGTCGACATCAGGGCGTGCTTCCAGATAGTCCAACCAGAACTGAAGCCTGTGCTCCGGCTTGAAGGAGCGATGAACGGTCGAATTGGCCGGGTCGACGAGCAGGAGCGACATGGTCCCGCAGAGTGCGACGGGCAACAGCCTGCTGATCATCGAGCCCAGGGTAGCATCGTCGTCACCGACGCAGATCACCGCCGGCGCGGCAGAGCCGTAACGAAGCGCCGGCAGAAAGAAGCCGGCCAGAGCGCCTTGATCGAAGCAGTCGATCTTGACGCGCTCGATCGGCAGACCAGCCTCCGTCTCCAGGCCTCTCAGGCCGGTGCCGACCTCGTCTGCGAGGGCGGCACTCTCGACATCTCCCGGATTGCACAGACTTCTGACGACTTCGAGGGCCGTCAACGAGCACAGCCACGCCTCCCCGGCAATCTGAGCCGAACGCGTTTCGCGCGCAGATTCGGCCAATGTCCGGTAGTCGTCGGCGACCCTCAACCAGTCCGAAATCCACAGATGCCGGTGCTGCTCGCGCGCAAGCTCGGCGACCGACAGGCTTTGGAAGAAGTGGGAGGCTCGATCCCGCAAATGTGCCAGATCTCGTCCGGCGCCGTCGCACGAACGGTGAAGAAGATATTCAGCTTGCATGTCAGCCCCCGAACGACGCCGCCAAGGATTGCCCGGACTTGCATCCAGACTTGCCGGCATCGCGCTCTGCGCGGCGCCACGCGGCAAAGCTGCTGCGCGCGGTTAGCATTCCATACGAGCGGGCTTGGGCACAAAGTCCCGGCCGGCTCACCCCAATCGTCACGTCCCCAGCTCCGTCGCTGATACACAGTCAGGCGCCGAGTAACCTTCCGGCTCTGCGCAGCGGGCTTCGTCATTTCTTGTTGCGATCGGCCTCAAAACCACCCGTGCCGACACAAGAGACATGCCTGTGTAAGCCCCGATTGTGAAGGCACGTTATGGTGAAGGATGCAGCGCATTACCATCAAAGTGCCAAGCCGTAGGACAACGTCAAGAACGCCCGTTGTGACAGTCATTCGCGAACGACGTGTGACAACGATGGTCGCGCCCCCGGCAGGTGCAATGGCCGCAACGCGGCCCAATCAGGAAAGCGAAGTCGTCCCTGAAAGCCCTTACCCCGGGGCACTGCCATTCCCTTGTATGCATTATCCCAGTTGCCATCCTCCCGCACTTCGCTTTACATGCCGCCAAAACCCGACCGCGGATGACGGATGGGGCTGAAAATCACACAGATCTTCAAGGGATGAAGCATGGCGCGCAACATATTGATTCTCGGAGCTTCTTACGGCTCGCTGCTGGGCACCAAGCTGCTGATGGCCGGGCACAACGTGACCTTGGTCTGCCGCGCCAAGACTGCGGAGCTGATCAACCGCGACGGTACCGAGGTGCGTATCAAGCTGCGCGACGAGGCGGTGCACCGTGCGATCTTCTCGCGCGACCTGCCCGGTAAGCTCGATGCGGTGACGCCCGCCAATGTCGATCTCTCCCGCTATGATCTGGTCGGCCTTGCGATGCAGGAGCCGCAATACACCAACCACACCGTGCGCGTGCTCATGATCAAGATCGCCGCGGCGCGGCTGCCGTGCCTGTCGATCATGAACATGCCGCCATTACCCTACCTGAAGCGGATTCCGGCGCTCGCCGACATGGATCTCGAGGAGGCCTACACCAATGCGCAGGTGTGGGAGCGGTTCGAGCCGGGCCTGGTGACGCTGTGCTCGCCCGACCCTCAGGCGTTTCGTCCGCCCGAGGAGGCCGCCAACGTGCTTCACGTCGGCCTGCCCACCAACTTCAAGGCATCGGTCTTCGCCGACGAGAAGCACAACAAGCTGCTGCGCGAGCTCGAGGCCGACATAGACGCGGTGACGCTCGGCGGCCACGACGTGCCGGTAAAGCTGAAAGTGTTCGACTCGCTGTTCGTGCCCCTGGCCAAATGGTCGATGCTACTCACCGGCAACTACCGCTGCATCACGCCGAACGAGCCGCAATCGATCCGCGACGCCGTGCATGGCGATCTTGCGCGTTCGCAGACGATCTACGAGCATGTCGATGCGATCGCCCGCCGCCTCGGCGCCGATCCCCAGGACCAGGTGCCGTTCGCGAAATACGCCAAGGCCGCGGAGAGCCTGCTCAAGCCGTCGTCGGCGGCGCGCGCGGTCGCCAGCGGCGCGCCCTTCATCGAGCGCGTCGATCTCCTGGTGAAGCTGATCTCACATCAGCTCGGCGTGCCCAACACCGAGATCGACCGCACGGTCGATACCGTGGACCAGAAGCTGAACGAGAGGATCGTACAAGGCGGCTCCGGGTCGCAGTAGCGCCGCCGCGTCCAGCGACGCCGGCGCTCAGGCCGTCAGAAATGATTGCAGCCAGATCAGGCCGGTCACGGCGACCAGCGTCACCGCGCCGGTGCGCGTGACGAGGTCAGGACGCCCGAAGCGACGGGCGCCGCGGCCGAGCGTTGTCCCAAGAATGATCCACGCGGCGCCAGCGGTGACGATCTGAAGTGCGATTGCGCCGAGCCAGGGCAGCAGTTCGAGCGGCCCGGCTCCCAGAGGCAGGAGCAGGAAGGCGAAAACCAGCGCTTTCGGATTCAACAAGGTCGTCAGCAGCACCTGACCGAACGTCACCGCAGCGCCGTCGCGCAGCTCGCGCGTGTTGACGCGCCAGAGCATGACGGCGAGGCACAGGATGTAGATCGTCACGGCGACGCGGAGCACGAGCGCCGCGATCGGAATGTCGCTGATGACCGGACCAAGCGCCAGACGCAGCACCGCGATCGCCAGCAGATAGCCGCACAGCTCCGCCGCGAGCAGGTGAAGGGAGCGCCAGATGCCGGCCGCTGCACCCGATGTCGCGAGCAAGGTGTTGGTCGGCCCCGGCACCGCCAGCAGAAAGTAGGTCGCCGTGA
The DNA here is from genome assembly GCF_016462955.1 of Bradyrhizobium sp. GTDB lineage: Bacteria > Pseudomonadota > Alphaproteobacteria > Rhizobiales > Xanthobacteraceae > Bradyrhizobium. The sequence continues at coordinate 4,894 of NZ_JAEMSD010000421.1, forward strand.
AGAAGGTCAGAAAAGTCATACGGCCAGATAGCAGGTCCAGGCCGCGCGGATCTTGATCTGCGTCATTTCCGGCCGAGCATCGCTTCCGCTCTCGTGTGGCTCGGCGCGGCACTGTTCCCGGTGTGGCATGAACTCGACGATGCCCTTCAGGGACCCGGACGCTCAAGGGCCCTTCACATCGCG
>NZ_JAEMSD010000421.1:5086-6077 GCF_016462955.1 Bradyrhizobium sp.
CAGTGCCATCACCGGCGCTTCGCAGCGAAGCGCGCCAATTTCGGGGGCGAAACGACCTCCCCTGACGCGCCGGTCCGTCATTCCCGCAAGCGCCGCATGCGCGCACGGAGGGCTCGCATCCTTGCCAGCGCCAAGAAGATGAGTGCTATATGTTTCTAAGTCAGGTTTCAGAAACCTGTTTGCCGGTCTGTCGTCCGGCGCGATCGCAATGCGACTGAGAGAACAAGAAAAAGAAGAATGGACCAGGCGATGCTGAGCGTCGTCCGCGCAGTGGAGGCAGGCGCGACGACCATGAAGGGCGTGATCGACGCCACCGGATTATCCCGTCTCAAGATCGAACGTGCATTGACCGCGCTGGAGAAGCAGAAGCTGCTGGTCCGCGACGGCTACGGGTTCCGCGCGACCGGCCTGCCGAAGGCGGCGCGTCCGGCCCGGCAATGCGGCTCGTGCAACGCCTGCTGCGATATCCTCGAAGTGGCGGCTGTCGACAAGCCGGTGAACCAGCTGTGCAGGCACTGGCAACAGGGGACCGGATGCACCATCTACGACCGCCGCCCGCAAATGTGCCGGTCGTTCACCTGCGCCTGGCTTCAGGGCCATCTCGATGACGACTGGTTCCCGGAGCAGGCCGGCCTCGTGGTGCATTTCAGCCAGGACGCCGTCAATGTCACCGTGGACGACGATTGTCCGGACCGCTGGCGCGAGGAGCCGTATTTCAGCCGGCTAGCCGAATGGTCGCTGAACGGAATCAGGCGAATCGGCAACCGCGGTTATGCCACGCTCGTCGTCGCCGGCAACGACCGCTTCCTGCTGCTTGGACGCACCATCGGTCCCGAGCCGACGCTATCAGGCACCGCCTTCCTGCCGCTCACGGCGGATACCTTCCGGTTCTGGCGGGCGACATCGCCCGAGCATTTGCAGCGGCTGCACGAGCGGATCGCCGAGATCGAGCGGATCAGGCAGGAATTCGGCTCATGTGCGATTCCTGCGG
>NZ_JAEMSD010000422.1 GCF_016462955.1 Bradyrhizobium sp.
CTCAACGACCCCATGGTGTCGGAAGAGCACATCACCGCCTTCGGCTGGGCGACGCCCCAGGAGATCGACGACATCATGGCGCTCGCCATCCGCGTCAACGATTTCCTCACCGGTCTTTTTCTCGGCATCGGCATCCGCCTCGTCGACTTCAAGATGGAGTGCGGGCGCCTGTTCGAGAACGAGATGATGCGCATCATCGTCGCCGACGAGATCTCGCCGGACAGCTGCCGCCTGTGGGACATCAAGTCGAACGAGAAGCTCGACAAGGATCGCTTCCGCAGGGATCTCGGCGGCCTGCTCGAGGCCTATACCGAGGTCGCAAAGCGCCTCGGCATCCTCATGGAGAACGAGCGCCCGGCGGGCTCGGGCCCCGTGCTGGTGAAGAGCTGAGAGGATTGTGACGTGAAGGCACGTGTCACTGTGACCCTGAAGACGGGAATCCTCGATCCGCAAGGCAAGGCCATCGAAGGCGCGCTGAAGTCGCTCGGCGTCGACGGCGTCGCCAGCGTCCGCCAGGGCAAGGTGTTCGATATCGAGCTCGCCGGCGCCGACAAGGCCAAGGCGGAAGCCGCGCTGAAGGAGGCCGCGGACAAGCTCTTGGCGAACACCGTGATCGAGAATTATGCGATCGAGATGAAAGGCTGAGAGATAGTGATGGCCGAGGTCAGCAACGAGTTGATCTTTGAGGTTCTCAAGCAAGTGCAACAGAGGCTCGACCGGGTTGATCACAAGATCGACGAGATCAAGTCCGAGCTAAATGCGCTCCGAGGACCTCAGATTTCAATGCAGCAGGATCTCCAGAACGTGTATGGGATACTCGGACGTTCTGACGTGAGGCTTGATCACATCGAGCGCAGGCTCGAGTTGAGCGGAGTTGCTGCGCCTTAACTCAGCGCTCACAGCCAACCGACCCGCCGGAACCGCCAGTACAGCGCGCCGCAGGCGGTCAGCATCACGCCGAGCAGCATGAAGTAGCCGTACTCCCATTCCAGCTCCGGCATGTGCTTGAAGTTCATGCCGTAGATGCCGGCCAGCGCCGTGGGCACCGCGATTATCGCGAGCCAGGACGCGAGCTTCTTGGACACCGCCGTCTCATGGGCCTGGCCGACGAGCAGGCTCGCCTCGAAGGCGAAGGCAAGCACCTCGCGCATGGAGTCGATGCGTTCCTGGATATTGCGGACGTGGTCGGTGACGTCGCGGAACAGCGGTTGCATGGCCCGCCGCACCATCGACAGGTCGTCGTGCTCGAGCCGGCGGCAGACCTCCACCAGCGGGCCGATCGCAGTCCTGAGTCGCAAGAGGTCGCGGCGCAGCATGTAGAGCCGCTCGATCTGCGCCTTGCTGATCTGCTTGGAGAGCACGTCGTCCTCAATGCTCTCGACCTCGTCGTGGATGCTCTCGAGCACGGGCGAGTAATTGTCGACGATGAAATCGAGGATGGCATAGAGGATGTAGTCCTCGCCGCGGGCGAGCGCCCGCGGACAGCTCTCGCAGCGCTCGCGCACCGGCGTGTAGGACGTCGACGCGCCGTGGCGCACCGAGACCAGATAGCCTTCGCCGACGAAGATGTGGGTCTCGCCGAAGGCAATGCGTCCCTCGATCAGTTGCGCGGTGCGCGCGACGATGAACAGGGCCTCGCCATATTGCTCGATCTTCGGCCGCTGATGGGCGTGGTTGGCGTCCTCGATCGCGAGGTCGTGCAAATCGAACTGCGTCTGCACCGCGCCGAGAAGCGCCATGTCCGGCTCGTGCAGGCCGATCCAGACCACGTGGCCGGGTTTGGCCCGCCAGCTGGAGGCTTCGCTGATGGCAATGTTGGCGACTCGGCGGCCATCGACATAAGCGCCGGCGGCGACGACGCCTTCGGCGGATACCGGTTCGGAGAGGGATGCGGGCAGGGACGGGACGTTCATGGCATGGATCCCGGCAAAGCGAGCGGCCAAATGCGGTGGCTATGGCCTGTGTACAAGGGCGCTCCGCAACGCTAGCACTGGTAAAATCCCCGTCAAATGGTTATGTCTGTTCACGAATTGGCCCATTGGCCAGCCTCGATTCCAGCCTTGTCGGATTCTTTGCCATGAAAGCCGCCATCCTCGTGTTCCCCGGAATCAACCGCGAGCGCGACATGGCGCGGGCGCTGAGGCTGATCTCGGGCCACGAGCCCGCGATGGTCTGGCACGCCGAGACCTCGCTGCCGGCGGGGACCGATCTCGTCGTGGTGCCCGGCGGCTTCTCCTATGGCGATTATCTGCGCTGCGGCGCCATCGCGGCTCGCGCGCCGGTGATGGATGCGGTGCGCGACTATGCGGCCAAGGGCGGTCTCGTGCTGGGTGTCTGCAACGGTTTCCAGATCCTCTGTGAATCCGGCCTGCTGCCGGGCGTCCTGATGCGCAACGCGCGGCTGAAATTCATCTGCCGCGACGTGCATCTGCGCGTTGAGCGCTCCGACACGCCGTTCACCCGCGGCTACAACGCCGGCCAGGTGATCCGTGTGCCCGTGGCCCATGGCGAGGGCAATTACGCTGCGGATGAAGAGACCATCAAGCGGCTCGAAGGCGAGGGGCGGGTGCTCTATCGCTACTGCGCGGCGGACGGCACCGTCGGTGACCTCAGCAACATCAACGGCGCGGCGCAATCGATCGCAGGCATCGTCAACGACAATGGCAACGTGCTCGGCATGATGCCGCATCCGGAAAACCACGTCGAAGACATCATGGGCTGCACCGACGGTCGCGGCCTGTTCGCCGGCCTCGTCCAGCATCTGGAAAAGGCCGCGTGATCTCCTTCCTGCTGAGGCGGCTGTCGGCCGCTGTCGTGGTCGTCGTGTTCGCAACTTCTACCTTCGCGCAGGACTATCCCAAGCGTCCGATCACCATGATCGTGCCGTTCGCGGCCGGCGGCACCTCGGACGTGATCGCGCGCACGGTCGCCGAGCAGATGGGGATCGCGCTCGGCCAGACCATCGTGATCGAGAACGTGGCGGGGGCCGGCGGCTCGACCGCCTTGGCGCGCGCCTCCCGCGCCGAGCCCGACGGCTACACCATCGCGATCGGCAATGCCGGCACCAATGCCGCGACCTACACGATCTACCCAAAGCTGCCGTTCACGCCGGAGTCGTTCGTGCCGATCGCGATGGTGGCGAAGACGTTCGGCATCATCGCGCTGCGCAAGGATTTTCCGGCGAAGGATCTGAAAGAGTTCATCGCCTACGCCAAGGCCAATCCCGGCAAGATCAATCTCGGCCATGCCGGCGTGGGCTCCTCGAACTATCTGATCTGCAAGAGCTTCGTTACGGCTGCCGGGATCGACGCGACCCTGATCGGTTATCGCGGCGCCGCGCCCGCGCTCACCGACGCGGTCGGCGGCCAGATCGACGGCGTCTGCGATGCGGCAGCCTCGGTCTCGCAATCGATCAACGAGAAGCTGGTGAAGGGGCTGGTGGTCGGCTCGACCGTGCGGCTCGCCACGCTCCCGGACCTGCCGACGTCGGCGGAAGCAGGCCTGCCTGAGTTCGAGGCACAAGGCTGGAACGGCCTGTTCGCGCCCAAAGGCACGCCGCCGGCCGTCATCGCCAAGCTGAATGCAGCGGCGCGCACGGCGGTGGAAACCGACGCGGTGAAGAAGCGCTTCGCCGACCTGTCGACCGTCGCGCCCGACCCCGACGAGCACGCGCCGGACGTGCTGCAAAAGCTCGTGACGCGCGACGTCGAGAAGTACCGTAAGATGCTGGCGGACGACGCCAACAAGTAGCGGCGCTGTCGGTCGTCGATCGCTAGTCGGCCGGGATAAACCGGAGTGTGCCTGCGCGACGCGTTGGCCTGCCGGTATCGTTGGTGTGATTGACGCCATCCATGACGGGCACCTCGGCAAAGTCGAATGGGCTTACCCCCTCCAGGCAGGCCACGTTGACGGCATATGATGTCCGGTCGGATCGTCGTTGATGATGCGTGTATATTCCGCAGCGAGAACAGAAGAAGTGTTGCGCCGATCCGGTATGGAAGCGGTAGGTTGTGAGCGCATCCTCGCCCTGCAGGAACTTGATCCCACCCAGTTCCGCCATGGCAATGACGGCGCCTCGCATCCGGCAGTAAGAGCAAGTGCAGCGGCGGATCGAATTGAAGCCGTCGCTGAGCGTCGCCTCGAAGCGCACCCCGCCGCAATGGCACTGGCCGGCCCAAACGTTCGCGTCGCTCACCATGTTCTGTTTCTCCTGTTCAGATCGATTCCACGGCCATAGCTTGGTTGGGTCCAGACCCTAACGCAGCTTGAGCTTCTCCGCAGGCACCGTCATCGCCGCGACGCCCGCCATCACCAGCAGCAATCCGAGTGCCAGATTCGACGGCACGCTCTCGCCGAGCAGCAGAACCGACAGCCCGACGCCGATCGGGATGCGCAGATAGCCTTGAGCGTTGGTCGTCAGCGTGCCGAGCCGGCCCAGGCAGACATAGAACAGCAGCAGGCCCAATGCACTGGAGACGATGCCCATGACGATGGTGGCGACGATCGCCGTCGGCGTCGGGTGCAGCGTCCAGGGTTGGTCGATGATCAGCGCGGGCGGCAGCAGGACGAGACCGCCGAACAGCAGCGAGCCGGTTGCCACCACCATCGGATCGTACTCGGAGAGACGGAGGCCGAAGATGGTCGCGCAGGCAAAGGAAATGGTGGCGAGCAGGATCGCGATCTCCGCGATGATCTCGCTGCCAAGGCCATGCAGAGCATCGAGCCCGACGATCGCGACAGTGCCGGCCAATCCCAGGATCGCGCCCGCGAGCTTGAGGAGCGTTGCCGGCTCGTGCCGCGTGATCAGCGAGGTGATCAGGAAGGCGAAGATCGGCGTCGTCGAGGCCAGCACCACCGTGTTCGACGCCGGCACGTATTGCTGCGACCAGGTGATGACCAGGAACGGGAAGGTCGAGTTGATCAGCTGCTGGGTCGCGAACAGCTTCCAGGCCTTCACGTCGGTCGGCAGCTTGACGCCGCGCATCCGCAGGATCGCGAACAGAAAGACGAACGCGATCAGCGAGCGCGCCGAGATGAAGGTGATGGGCGGGATGCTGGGAAGCGCGAGCTTGGTCAGCGGATAGGTCGAGCTCCAGCAGCAGGCGAGCGCGAGCAGCAGCGCATAGTCGCGCCAGTTACGCGCGCCGGTGGCGGGCATGGACGGCAACGGCGTCGATGCGGACGCCGTTTTGCGACCCGCCTCCGATGTGCTCTGCGGCACCTTGTTCTTGCTCCCCGGCGCGAACGCGCTTGCCCGAAAGTCTGGGCGAGCGCGCGCGAAAAGGGAAGCCGCCGAGCTATGCGTTTGGCTGAGGGAGCGCCTTCCGCTTCATCCGCTTGATCGTGCCGGAAAAGGTGAGCAGCACGCGCGACCCTGAGGTCATCTTGCCGCGCAGGAAGATCAGCGAACCGCCGGCGCGGGTGACCTCGCCGGTGCATTCGATCAGCTCACCCTCCTGTGCCGCGTCGAGGAATTCGCAGGCGAAGTTGGTCGTCACCGCCCGGCTGTCCAGGACATGGGTAGCGATCGCGAACAGGGAATAGTCGGCGAAGGCCATGTAGCAGCCGCCATGCACGTTCCCGGAGCCGTTGAGGTGCTTCTTCTCGACCCGGAAGGCGCTGCGGACGTTGCCGTCCGCCTCGATCCGGTGCCAGAACGGGCCGACATGGACTTCAAAACTGTCGCGAATCCAGGTCCGCCAGCCCACAAATTCGCCCTCGGTGGCGACGTGGAGGTCGGGGCGGCGGGGCGGGGGTGCTTTGGTCAATTCGTGCAAGGAAATAGGCCTTCAATTGCGGGTGTCGAGCCCTTAAATCCGATCCGACCGCGCCGTGCAATTCCTGTTCCCGCCGGCCCTGCCTGCAAAACGTGGGACAGCGGGAAAATGCGCCATAAAGGGCTTTTCGAAGCCGTCCGATGTTCCTAAGAACGGCCAAACCGCCGCCGAAAGCTTCGAATCCATGAAGAACGAACCCAAGATCACCCCCGAACTGGTTGCCGCCCACGGGCTCAAGCCCGACGAGTATGAGCGCATCCTGAAGCTGATCGGGCGGGAGCCGAGCTTCACCGAG
>NZ_JAEMSD010000423.1 GCF_016462955.1 Bradyrhizobium sp.
CCGGCGCCAACACGCGCGTGCGCACCTGGTGCCCGACCCGCGGCGCGCAATACGGCTTCCTCGTCACCCACAACGAGTCGATCTCGATCTCCGATTACTTCACCGTGCGCGACGCCTCGGGTACGGCGATCTACCGGCCGACCTGCCACTACGCCTATCACCCCGCCGACGATGCCGTGCTGTCGCTGCACGAGATGTTCGGCCGCGCCGCGAAGATGCAGGAGAAGCACCACATCCTCGACGAGAACGAGATCGTCGACGGCATCGACGAGCTCGGCGTGCTGCTGTTCGGCCACGACAACAATGCCTATTGGTACGGCTCGCAGCTCTCGATCGAGGAGACCCGCGCACTCGCGCCCTACCAGAACGCGACCGGCCTGCAGGTGACCTCGGCCGTGCTTGGCGGCATGGTGTGGGCGCTGGAGAATCCCAACGAAGGCATCGTCGAAGCCGACGAGATGGATTTCGAGCGCCTCCTGGAAATCCAGCTGCCGTATCTCGGCCCGGTGAAGGGTTATTATACCGACTGGACGCCGCTGACGGACCGTCCGGGACTGTTTCCGGAAGATATCGACACCAGCGATCCCTGGCAGTTCAGGAACATTCTGGTGCGGTGAGGGAGCTCTCCGCTCGTCAGTCCGAGGCGACGCGTAACGTCGAGCCCGGAATCCATCGGGCGGCAATACGTGCGGATGAATGGATTCCGGGTTCGCGCTTCGCGCGCCCCGGAATGACGGCGGAGAACCTACTTCTCCTTGATCGGCGGGGCGATCTTCTCCGCTGGGGCCGGAGGCAGTGCCGGTTGCACAGCAGTCGCCGCGCCCTGCGTCTGCGGATCCGGGCGCGCCGGCTCAGGGGCCGGCGTGGTCGGCCGATCGCCGCCGGGCTTGGCTTCCGCGGGTTTGTTCTGGTCCTCGGACGGCGTGCCCTGGAGCGGCGGCGTTGCCTGCGCCAGTTCCATCCGGCTTTCGGCGCGGATCTGGGCGACGGACATAACCGCCACCACGATTCCTGCTGCCAACAGCGATGCTGCAATCGTCAGGTCGAGCTTCAATTTGCGTTTGTCGTCTTGGCCGGGCATGTCGATCACCGCCTTTGTCCGCGGAATCAACGAAATCGCCCGACCTGGGTTCCGTCAGCAGCATGGTGGAACCCATGTGCATGCCAAAACGCCGCGCTTAGTCCGTCGTACTGACTTCCCAGGTGGCGTGTCGCACGCCCGGCAGATGCTGGAGATCGGTGGCGACCGCATTCAGCTCGTTGGGATCGACAGCAGTCGCGACCAGCTTTGCGGCGATCTCCAGAATGTCCTCGCCGATCTCGGCCACATCGATATCGGCCACCGAATATTTCGCACCCTCGAGCTTCTCGACCAGTCGGTCGCGCATATCAGGAAGAGCGTCAGCGGCAACCGCGAGCTTGAAATAGTACGTCGCCTCCAGAGCCTGCTCGTTCATGGGAATGCGGTTGATGGCGTTCACCAGCGGACGCAGCATGGTGTTGCCGGCAATGACGAAGAAGGTGAGCGCCACCGCCTGCGCGACCATGTCGCCGCCGGCGCAGGAGCCGACGGCGGCCGACGCCCACAGCGTCGCCGCGGTGTTGAGGCCGCGGACGTCCATGCCCTGTTTCATGATGACGCCGGCGCCTAGGAAACCGATGCCGGAGACGACGTAGGCGATCACGCGGACCGCGCCCTCGGCGCCATCCAGATGCATGGCGAGATCGACGAAGGCTGCGGCGCCGACCGCCACCAAGACGTTGGTACGCAGGCCGGCGGTCCGCTGGCGGTACTGCCGCTCGGCGCCGATCAGCGTGCCCAGGATGAAGGCGGTGGTCAGGCTGACCAGGGTGTCGCCAAAGTCGGCCAGCTGGAATGTCGTGAGAAAGCGCATGGTCCCCTATACGGCCGGAACCATGACAGTTCAAAGCTCCAGCAGGCCCCCGTCACCATTTTCATCGGCGAAGGCGAGCAGCGTGCCCTTGGCGTTCCAGCCGATCGCGGCGACGGGGGGCGTGCCGTTGCGGCGGACCAGGATCTCGGCGCCGTCTTCCAAACGCACCATCAGCACGGTGCCGTCGCTGTAGCCGGCGGCGAGGATGTCGTTCCTAGGATGGCAGGCGACGACCGCGACGCGGGCCTGGAGCGGCGCCAACATCGCGGGCTCCTTGCCCATCGGGCCGTCCTTGCTGCCGAACGGCCAGATGATGACGGTGTCGGCGCCCGACGTGGCCAGCCCCTTGCCGCCCGCGCTCCAGGACATCGAGCGGACCCGGCCGGGATAGCCGGTCATGCGCATGTGCCTGTTGTCGGCGAGCCGCCAGCCGTGCAGCGCCGGCTCGTGCATCGCGGTGACCAGGAATTTGTTGTCCGGGCTGAAGCTGACCGCGTGATGCGAGCCGGCCCAGGGCAGGAACTCGGCGGAGCCTTCCATGTTCGGAAACCACAACGTCACGCCGTTGTAATGGGCGATCGCGAGCCGCAGGCCCTTTGGCGCGAAAGCGAGACCGCCGACGGTCGAGGGCACGTCGAGCGACTTCTCCTCGGCCTTGCCGCTCTTCACGGTGGCCGTCTTGCCGGCCGACCAGGCGAAGGCGCCGTCCGCGTGCAGCGCCACCGCGTCGATCCAGCGCCGCTTCGGGTCGGTGGCGAGCAGCGTCACCTCGCCCTTGGCATCGAGCGACACGACCTTGCCATCGTCGCCGCCCATCACGAGGCGCTTGCCGTCGGAGGCGGTGGAGAGAATGCCGCCGCTGTGCACGGCGACCCTTGTCAACTCACCCTGGCCATCGACGAACACGACGTTTTCCTCGCCGCCGACAAAGGCGGCGCGTGGCCCGATAAAGTGCACCGAGGTCACGGCCATGCCGAGCGCAATGGGCTTGACGCGGTCGGTGACGGAGACGATCGAGGCGGAATCCGGCGGCGGCGTGAACTCTGTCATCACGAGACGATGCAGCTCTCGAAACCTTTGCGGATCGCCTCTTCCGGCAATTCGCGTCCGATGAAGACGAGGCGGCTCTCGCGCTTCTCGCCCTCCTGCCATTTCCGCTGGTGATTGCCCTCCAGCATCATGTGGACGCCCTGGAAGACGTAGCGGTCGTCGTCGTCGTGGAAGGCGAGGATGCCCTTGGAGCGCAGGATCTTGCCGCCCTCGACCTGCACCAGGTTCTGGAGCCACGGCATGAACACGTTGGGATCGAGCGGCTTGTCGGTCTTGAGCGAAAGCGACTGCATGTCCTCGTCGTGATAGTGCTTCAGGCCGTGATCATGGTGGTGATGGTCGTGGCCGTGGTGGTGATGATCATGGTCGTGATCATGATCGTCGGCCTGCAGGAAATCCGGCTCGATGTCGAGGATGCGGTCGAGATCGAAGGCGCCGCGATCTAACACGTCTGCCAGCGCCACGGAGCAGCGCTCGGTGCGGTGGAGTTTCGCGTAAGGATTGATGCCGCGGATGCGGGCCTCGACCTCGGCGAGCTCGCCCTTGGAGACGAGGTCGGTCTTGTTCAGGACGATCACGTCGGCAAAGGCGATCTGGTTCTTGGCCTCGGGTGCATCCTTGAGCCGGTCGGACAGCCATTTGGCGTCGGCGACCGTGACCACCGCGTCGAGCCGCGCGTTCTTCTGCACGTCCTCGTCGACGAAGAAGGTCTGGGCGACCGGCGCCGGATCGGCAAGGCCGGTGGTCTCGACGATGATGGCGTCGAACTTGCCCTTGCGCTTCATCAGGCCGTCCATGATGCGGACGAGGTCGCCGCGCACGGTGCAGCAGATGCAGCCATTGTTCATCTCGAAAACCTCCTCATCGGCGCCGATGATGAGGTCGTTGTCGATGCCGATCTCGCCGAATTCGTTGACGATGACGGCGTACTTCTTGCCGTGGTTTTCGGACAGGATGCGGTTGAGCAGCGTGGTCTTGCCGGCTCCGAGATAGCCGGTCAGCACGGTCACGGGAATCTTCTGGGAGGTCGCTTCAGACATAACAACTCCGGACTTCGGGCTTGTCGCGCGACGCGAGGCGGGTGGCCCTGCCCTAGTGGTCAAGCGCGCTGGTCAGGACCTTTATATTGTGCCTGACCATGTCAATGTAAGTGGGTGCAGGCCCCTTTTCGCCGGTCAAACCGTCGGAAATCAAGGTCCCGCCGACCTTGGCGCCGGTCTCGGCCGCGATCCGCCGGATCAGCCGGTCGTCGCTGATATTTTCCAGGAAAACCGCCGGGATCCTCGCGGCCTTGATCTGGCCGATGATGGCCGCAATGTCCCGCGCGCTCGGCTCGGTTTCGGTGGAGACGCCCAGGGGGGCGATGAACTGGATACCGTATTCGGCGGAAAAATAGCCGAAGGCGTCGTGCGTGGAGATCACCTTGCGCCGCTCGGGCGGGATTTTCGCCATGGCCTCGCGGACCTCGCGGTCGAGCGCTTCGAGCTTTTCCCAATAGGCCTCGGCCTGGGTGCGAAAGACCTCCGCGTCGTCAGGAGCGGCCGCGGCCAGCGCATCGGCGATGTCGGTGACGTAGATCCTGGCGTTGGGAACGGACTGCCAGGCGTGGGGATCGGCAGCCGGCCCCAATTTCAGCGGCGTGATGCCGGCGCTCGCGGTCACCACCTTCGCCTTGCTGCCCGCGGACTGCACGAGGCGCGGCAGCCAACCCTCGAGGCCGAGCCCGTTGACGAAGACGAGCTTTGCCGCCGCGATCCGTTTCGCGTCCCCAGGGGCCGGCGTGTAGACATGGACGTCGCCGTCGGCGCCGACCAGCGTCGTCAGGTTGACGCGGTCCCCGCCGACGTTGCGGACGAAGTCGCCGAGGATCGAGAAGCTCGCGACCACATTGAGCCGCTCCGCGGCCTGCAGCGGCGAGGCGATCAACAACAGCGCACAAAACAGGAAGAACCGCATCGTCATGCTTCCAGATGCCGGCCGGGAAACAGCTGCCGGACGATGCCGCCGACGCGGCCGAACAGAACCGAGATCACGTAGATCGCCGTCGCCACCAGAATGATCGCAGGGCCGGACGGCACGCGGGTCTGGAACGACAGCACGAGGCCCGCATAGCCGGAGACCGCCGCGGCGACGACGGCGATGCAGATCATCGCCGTGAGGTCGCGCGACCAGAACCGCGCGATGCCGGCCGGCAGGATCATCAGGCCGACCGCGAGAAGCGTGCCGAGCGCCTGAAATCCATTGACGAGGTTGATCACGACCAGAGCCAGGAAGGCCAGATGCGCGGGCCCCCCGGCGCGGCTGACGGTGCGCAGGAACAAGGGATCGACGCTCTCGATCACCAGTGGACGGTAGATCACCGCGAGCACCAGCAGGGTCACCGTGGCGTTGAAGGCGACCACAAGCAGCGTCTGGTCGTCCATGGCGAGAATGTTGCCGAACAGCACGTGCAGGAGGTCGATATTGGTGCCCTTGATCGAGACGATGGTGACGCCCAGCGCGAGCGAGGCCAGATAGAAGGTCGCGAGCGAAGCATCCTCCTTCAGCCCGGTCGAGCGCGCGACCACGCCGGCGAGGATCGCGACGGCAAAGCCGGCAATCAGGCCGCCCGCCGTCATCGCGAACAAATTGAGGCCCGAGAGCAGGAAGCCGACCGCTGCACCCGGCAGGATCGCATGCGCCATGGCATCGCCGACGAGGCTCATCCGCCGCAGCATCAGGAACACGCCGATCGGCGCGCCCGCTAGGGCGAGCGCGATCACGGCGGCGAGCGCGCGCCGCATGAACTCGAATTCGGTGAACGGACCGATTAGCACGTCATGGAGCATCGGAGATCAGGCCGCCCGCGAGCCGATGTCATCGGCCGCGCAGGCCGCCGCGCTGTCGTCGAATGCCTCGCACATCCGCATCGCGACCAGCAGGTTTTCGGGCGTCAGCACCTCCGCCGTCGGCCCCCAGGCCACGGGCCCGCGCGCCAACACCAGCGTCTCGGTGAAATGGTTGCGCACCATCTCCATGTAGTGCAGCGCGGCGAGCACGGTGCGGCCCTCGGCGTGCCAATCCTGGACCAGCGCGAGCAGATCGCCCGTGGTCTTGCTGTCGATGGCGATGAAGGGTTCGTCGAGCA
>NZ_JAEMSD010000424.1 GCF_016462955.1 Bradyrhizobium sp.
GTCGCGCAGCAGCTCGGCAGCGCGGATGCGCTGTTCATCGCGGATGACGGCGATGCCGTCGTGTCGGTGGCGGATGCGATGACGGCGGCAGGCGCGAATTTGCGCAACATCCAGCTGCTCGGCACCGGCCTGTGGGACAATCCGCGCGTCTATGCCAATGCCAACCTGCAAGGCGGCCTCTACGCTGCGCCGGATCCGGCGGGCTTCCGCGCCTTCTCAGGCCGCTATCGCACCAAATACGGCGCCGAGCCGATCCGCACTGCGACGCTCGCTTATGACGCCGTCGCTCTCGTCGCCGCACTTGCGCGCACGCAAGGCGGCCAGCGCTTTTCGTCCGATGTGCTCACCAACCCGTCGGGCTTTGCCGGCATCGACGGCCTGTTCCGTTTCCGTGCCGATGGCACGAATGAACGTGGCCTCGCCGTGATGAAGGTGACGCAGGGCGGCGGCGTTGCGGTCGCGGGCTCGCCGAAGAGCTTTGGGGCGTAGCTGTCCAACCTCTCCCGCTTGCGGGAGAGGTCGGCGCGAAGCGCCGGGTGAGGGTTCTTCCTCTTGGGGATTGTCCCGTTGCGGAGAGACCCTCTCCCCACCCCTCTCCCGCAAGCGGGCGAGGGAGCGCACCGCCGGTTTGGCTGATATTACGCCGCGAGATCCGCGACCACTGCATCGAGCACCGGGAATCCGCTGCTGGTCACACGCAGCCGTCCCGTTGGGTCCACCGTGATCGCGCCTTCCTCGCGCAGGAGCGCGATGCGGCGGGGGTCGAGCGGGCGGCCGGCGAGGGCCTTGTAGCGCTCGGGGTCGATGCCCTCGGCCAGGCGCAATCCCATCAGCAGGAATTCGTCGGCGCGTTCCTCGCTGTTGAGGAGCTCGTCGGTGACGACGCCGTCGCCGTTGGTCTCGACCCGCATCAGCCAGGCTTCGGGACGCTTCTCGGTGGCGATGGCGTGCCTGACGCCGTCGATGTCGAGGCGGCCATGCGCACCGGGGCCGATGCCGGCATATTCCTCGCCGCGCCAGTACACCAGATTGTGCCGGCACTCGGCACCGCGCCGCGCGTGATTGGAGATCTCGTAAGCCGGCAGGCCGAGCTTGTCGCAGGTTTCCTGCGTGACATCGTAGAGCGCGCGTGCGACAGCCTCGTCCGGCGTCTTCAGCTTGCCGGCCTTGTGCAGGCCGAAGAACGGCGTGCCTTCCTCGATCGTCAATTGATAGAGCGACAGATGCTCGGCCGCTTCGCCGATCGCAACACGCAGCTCGTCGGCCCACATCGCCGGCGTCTGGTCGGGGCGGGCATAGATCAGGTCGAACGAATAGCGGTCGAACGAGCGGCGCGCGATGGCGACGGCATCGAGCGCCTCGCGCGCATTGTGCAAACGGCCCAGCGCCTTCAGGGAGGCGTCGTCGAGCGCCTGCACGCCGAGCGAGACGCGGTTGACGCCGGCGCTGCGATAGCCGGCGAAGCGCGTGGCCTCGACGCTGGTCGGGTTCGCTTCCAGCGTGACTTCGACGTCGCCCGCGACGGTCCAGTGCTTGCCGATCGCATCTAACACGGCGCCGACCGTTGCTGGCTGCATCAAGGACGGTGTGCCGCCGCCGAGGAAGATCGAGGTGACTTCGCGGCCGGGGGCGCGCTCGGCGGTCGTTGCGATCTCGCGCGCGAAGGCGGCGGAGAAGCGCGCCTCGTCGATCGCGGCGTGGCGGACATGGCTGTTGAAGTCGCAATAGGGGCACTTCGACAGGCAGAACGGCCAGTGCACGTAGACGCCGAAAGCTCCAGATTCTTGTTTTGACGCGTTTTCCTTGCGCGAACCGGTACCCACTTCGCTCGAAAACGCTCTATCGCGGCTCAAGGCAGATCTCCGCCAGTTTCACGAAGGCGCGGGCGCGGTGCGACAGGCCGAGGCCGAGCGGCGGCAGGCCGTGCTTCTCGATGCTGGTCATCTCGCCGAAGGTGCGGTCGTGGCCGTCAGGCAGGAACATCGGATCGTACCCGAAGCCGGCGGTGCCGCGCGGCGGCCAGATCAGCGTGCCGTCGACGCGCGCCTCGACCTCTTCGCGATGATCGTCGGGCCAGGCGACGCAGAGCGCGGAGACGAAATGCGCTGTGCGCCTGTCCGGGGTGGTGGCGCCGCGCTCCTGCAGCAGCCGCTCGATCTGCGCCATCGCAGCGTTGAAATCCTTGGACGGACCGGCCCAGCGCGCGCTGTAGATGCCGGGCGCACCGTCCAGCGCGTCGACCACGATGCCGGAATCGTCGGCGAAGGCGGCAAGCCCGGTCGCCTGCGCCGCCGCGATCGCCTTGATCGCGGCGTTGCTGCGGAAATCGTTGCCGGTCTCCTCGGGCTCGGCGAGGCCGAGCTCGCCGGCCGACACCGCCGCGATGCCATACGGCGCAAGCAGCTCGTTCATCTCGGCGAGCTTGCCGGGATTGTGGGTGGCGACGACGAGCTTGTCCGTGATTCGGCGGTGCATGGCCTATTGACTACGCCACCGCCAGTTTCTGCAAGTCCACCAGGCGCGCGATGCCCTTCTGCGCCAGGGCCATCAGCTTCAGGAACTCGTCCTGCGTGAACGGCTCGCGTTCCGCGGTGCCCTGCACCTCGACGATGCGGCCGTCGCCGGTCATGACGAAATTGGCGTCGGTCTCGGCTTCCGAATCCTCGGCATAGTCGAGATCGAGCACCGGCGTGCCGTTGTAGATGCCGCATGAGATTGCGGCGACGTTGTCGCGCATCACGTTGGCCTTCACCATGTTGCGCGCCTTCATCCAGTTGATGCAATCGGCCAGCGCGACCCAGGCGCCGGTGATCGAGGCCGTGCGGGTGCCGCCGTCGGCCTGGAGCACGTCGCAATCGACCGTGATCTGGCGCTCGCCGAGCGCTTCGAGATCGACGATGGTGCGAAGCGAGCGACCGATCAGGCGCTGGATCTCGACGGTACGCCCGCTCTGCTTGCCGGCAGAGGCCTCGCGGCGGGTGCGTTCGCCGGTGGCGCGCGGCAGCATGCCGTATTCGGCGGTGACCCAGCCGCGGCCCTGGCCCTTCAGCCACGGCGGCAGGCGATCCTCCAGCGTGGCGGTGACAAGCACGTGGGTGTCGCCGAATTTCACCAGGCAGGAGCCTTCCGCATATTTGACCACGCCGCGCTCCAGCGTCACGGGGCGCAATTCTTCGGGCGCACGGCGGCTTGGCCGCATGGGGAATCCTCCAAAACTCACGGGAAAAGGCCTGTTGGCCCGTGCTTGTAGGTGCGGCGGGGGTGGGCGGCAAGGTTTTTTCACCCCTGACGTCGAGGCCGCCAACGCCACGCTTGTCAGAACCGTCCCGGATGGACAAATTACCAGTATCCGAGAGGAGTTACCGTCTGTGTCCCATCACGATCCGATCCATCTGATCGCGCCGCACGCAGGCCTTGCCCAGCTCAACGAGCGTTCCCGCGACATCTTTCGTCAAATTGTCGAAAGCTATCTCGCGACCGGCGAGCCCGTCGGCTCGCGCAACATTTCCCGTCTGATCGCCATGCCGCTGTCCCCGGCTTCGGTGCGCAACGTCATGGCCGATCTGGAGCAGCTCGGCCTGATCTATGCCCCGCACACCTCGGCCGGCCGGCTGCCGACGGAGCTCGGCCTGCGCTTCTTCGTCGATGCCCTGATGCAGGTCGGCGACCTCAACGAGGCCGAGCGGCAGTCGATCCAGAGCCAGCTCTCCTCGGTCGGCGAGGCGCAGTCGGTCGAGGCGGCGCTGAACCAGGCCTTGATGCGGCTCTCCGGCCTCACCCGGGCCGCCGCCGTCGTTCTGACGCCGAAATCCAATGCGCGGCTGAAACACATCGAGTTCGTCCGCCTGGAACCGGAAAAGGCGCTGGTGATCCTGGTCGGCGAAGACGGCCAGGTCGAAAACCGCGTATTGACCCTGCCGCCCGGAGTTCCCTCCTCGGCGCTGACCGAGGCCGGTAATTTCCTCAATGCGCGCATCCGCGGTCGCACGCTGGCCGAGGCGCGGCTCGAGCTCGAGACCGCACTTGGCGAGGCCCGTGCCGAGCTGGATCAGCTGACACAGAAAGTGATCTCGGCCGGGATCGCCAGCTGGTCCGGAGGGGAGAGCGAGGACCGGCAGCTCATTGTCCGCGGCCATGCCAATCTGCTGGAAGATCTGCATGCGCTGGAGGATCTGGAGCGGGTGCGCCTGTTGTTCGATGATCTCGAGACCAAGCGCGGCGTGATCGACCTGCTCGGGCGCGCCGAGACCGCGGAGGGCGTGCGCATCTTCATCGGCAGTGAGAACAAGCTGTTCTCGCTGTCCGGATCTTCCACCATCATCTCGCCCTATCGGGATGCCGCCGGCCACATCGTCGGCGTCCTCGGCGTGATCGGCCCGACGCGGCTGAACTATGCCCGCGTGATCCCGACCGTCGACTATGCCGCCCGCATCGTCAGCCGCCTCCTGGGGGGCTGACCGGCGTTTCCGCCGATCACGGGCGCTTGATTTTCGCGAGTTTAGGCACGATATCCGGGCCAACATCCCTGAAACGATTTCGAGATCAGAGCCGATGACCGAGCAAGACCGGCAACCTCAAGACACGACTGCAGCGACCGGCGAGCCCGTGGTGTCGAAACCCTACATCATGCCCGACGATCCCGAGCCGGGTTCGGTCGAAACCTTGCAGAAGGAAGCGGCTGAGGCGCGCGACCGCGTGCTGCGGACGCTGGCCGAGATGGAGAACCTGCGCAAGCGCACCGCCAAGGAAGTCGCTGACGCCCGCCTCTACGGCATCACCGGCTTCGCGCGCGACGTGCTCGACATCGCCGACAATCTCCAGCGTGCGCTCGATGCCGTTCCGGCGGAGGCGCGTGCTGCGGCCGATCCCGGCCTCACGGCGCTGATCGAGGGTGTCGAGTTGACCGAGCGCTCGCTGCACAGCGCGCTGGAAAAGCATGGCGTGAAGAAGCTCGATCCGCAGGGCCAGAAGTTCGACCCGAACTTCCACCAGGCGATGTACGAAGTGCCTGATGCGTCGGTGCCCTCAGGCACCGTGGTGCAGGTCATGCAGGCCGGCTACACCATCGGCGAGCGCGTGCTGCGCCCGGCCCTGGTCGGTGTCGCCAAGGGCGGCGCCAAGGCCGCGCCGGCGGCGAACAACAACGAGTCGAGCGGCGCCCCGAACTGAGTCTCAGACTCTCATGGTGAGGAGCCGCGCCCTTGTGCGGTGCGTGTCCCGAAGGGTTACCCCTTCGGCTGGATCCCGTCGCGCACGGCGCGGAAGCGGGTGAAGGCGGGCAGCCACTGGTCGCGCGGGGCGCTGGCGATGATGCGCAGCGAGGCGCCGCCGCTGGAGAAACGGATCCACTGCACCACGGTCACCGGGATCTTGTCCTTGCCGCTGACGCCGTCGATGCGGGTCTCGAAACCCTGCTGGCCGTTGATGCGGATCGGCTCGGACATGGTGACGCGCGATTCGCGCACGCCGGGAATCTGGAGTGCCGCCTCCTGAGCGAAGCGGGCGCGGTCGTCGGCGGCTTGCGGGGTAGCGCCGATCACGCCGAGGATCATGAACGGCTTCGATTCATAACCCATGGTCTCATCGCCGTCGGCCAGGATGATGCTCGAACCGGGCCCCAGCGTCCGGATGTCCTTAAAGTCGGCGAGATCGGTGATCTTGAACGGCATCAGCGCGATCTGCTCTTCGGCCGAGACCTGCCTGCGGGTGACGGTGCTCGCAAACATCTGCCTGACCGCTTCGTCCGTGTAGATCTTGGCCGCATTCTCCGGAATCTGTACCGCGACATAGCCGGAGAAGCCGGCGCCGGGCACGATCATCGAATAGCGCTTCACCGGGGTGTCGCCGGCCTTGCCGCTCTCGGTGGTGAAATAAGCCAGCCCCGCGGGCGTTTCGATCTTGTCCTGCTTGACGCCATTGGCTCCGGCGGGATTGGAATTGAAGGCGCTCACCACCTCGCCATAGGCCGCCGGCGGCAGCTCGGTGATCAGCACCTTGACGCTGCCGTCCTCGCTCTCGAAGCCCGGGAAGGTCTTGGCCGTGTTG
>NZ_JAEMSD010000869.1 GCF_016462955.1 Bradyrhizobium sp.
ATGCGCGCTCGTCAGGATCTCAACATCGACACGCGCACCGCGACCGAGTACGGCGTCGTCCGCACCTACTTCGACGCGGTCTTCACCTGGACGACCGGTGGCTACACCGGCACGGGCTCCGGCACCGGTGCTACGGCCTATTCCGGGTCGTCTCCTGTCGGCAATCCGTCGGACGGCGGCACCTCGGGCGGTTCGCTCGGCGTGTACTATGCCTTCATCCAGTTCGCCGGCTTCACCATGGGTAAGGCCGTGTCGCAGTTCGACGCGCCCTGGACCAACTATCCCGGCAACAACATCGATAGCCTCGTCGGCGGCAGCGGCACGGTCACTGGTGTCAACCAGTTCACCTACACCGCTGACTTCGGCCAGGGCGTGACGGCGGCCTTCTCGGCCGAAGACGCGACGGCCTACTACCAGGCCGGCAACCTCAACATGACCGGCGCAACGGCTGCTGGCATGGTTGGCGGTTCGTATGGCACCAACGCCATCGGCGGCTCGCGTTCGCCGAACCTCGTCGGTATGGTTCGTGTCGACCAGGCTTGGGGTCTGTTCCAGGCATCGGTCGCCGCGCACGACAACCACGTTGCTTATTACGGCGCGACCGAGACCACTGGCCATCCCGACGACAAGTGGGGTTGGGCGGTTCAGCTCGCTCTGTCGATCAAGAACATCCCGACCGGTGCGGGTGACGTGATCAACATCCAGGGCGTCTACACGGACGGCGCGACCCGCTACAACTTCCAGAACCTGGCGGGCAGCTCCTACCAGATGTACGGCAGCTCGGGCATTGCCTACCAGAGCGTCGGCTTCGCCAATGCTCCGGATACCGTGTACGTCACGGGTTCGCAGCAGGAGACGGTCAAGACCTGGGGCTTCCGTGGTGCTTACACCCACAACTGGAATCCCTACTGGAACACCGCGCTCTACGGTGCTTACGCTCAGGCCCAGTTCGGCAGTCTCGCCAAGACTGCGCTCTGCGGCGCAGGCGGTGCTGGCGGCGTGTTCGGCGGTCTCGCCGGCGTCACGGGTTGTAACCCTGACTTCGCCATCGGCCAGATCGGTCTCATCACCCGCTGGACCCCGGTCAAGAACCTGACCTTCTCGGGCGACCTGAACTGGACCCGCCTCGACCAGAAGTACTCGGGCACTGCCGTGCTCAGCCCGGCTGCCAACACGGCCAAGCCGACCGCTGTGTACGAGCTGAAGGACCAGGACAGCATCACCCTGCTGCTCCGCGCCCAGCGCAACTGGTAAGATCTGTCGAAGCATTTCGACCAGCACCCGGCGGGAAACCGCCGGGTGTTTTTTGCGTGCACGGTGCGGGCTATGCCAGCTGGATCGTTGCTCCGTCGCGCGCTGCGAAGATCCGGACGTTTGAGACGCGATCGCTGGATGACGTTGCGCGAGACCCACTGGCGAGCCATGGCTGTCGCATATGGTGTGCACGATGCGGCGGCATCGGCGGTGGGCTCCCTCCCTCGCATGCGGAGGCGGCGAGGGGGCTTGCTGTGTCGCCCTCTGTCAATCCGCCTCCGCGAAAATATTTCGCTTTACCGAAATTCGGAATTATCGTATGTCTCGCCCATCCCGGCTCATCCTTGAGGGGCGATCGTGAGGTCGTCATGTTCGCGAG
>NZ_JAEMSD010000425.1:0-4414 GCF_016462955.1 Bradyrhizobium sp.
TGGCGATCCCGGCAGGACTCGAACCTGCAACCCGCGGAGTAGAAATCCGCTACTCTATCCAGTTGAGCTACGGGACCGTCGCCGTGCCGGCCTTGGTTAAGGCCTGCCGGACTTCTATCACGGCAAATATGAAAAATCCGCGGCCACGCCAAGCCCGAACCGAGCCCTATCCGCCGCAAACGTAAGCAACGCGGCGCCTAATCGTCGTTGGGCGTCGGCAGGGGAGGCGTGGTGAGCAGGTTTCCTGCCCACCGGATGGTTGCGCGACGACCTCGGCCCTGTGGGAGGACTATACGCTCCCGACGTGGACGGCTGGATGACGGCCCGCCCATGGCAGGGCTTGCTCGAGCTGGGCCGCCAGCCTCAGCAGGATATCCTCGGCGCCAAAACGGCTCACGAACTGCATGCCGAGCGGCATTCCTTCCGAGTCGGTCGTCAGGGGCAGGCTGATCGCAGGCTGGCCCGTCATGTTGTACAGGGCCGTGTAGGCGGCGTGATTGAACAGGCGATCGTACCAGCCTTGCGCATCCAGCGATGCGTCATTTGCATCGATGTGTCCAAGGGCGACCGTTTGCTCTCCAAGAGTCGGCGTGAGCAGCACGTCGTAGGCGTTGAAGAAGGGCGCCACCGATCGGCAGACGATATTGGCGAAGGCGTCGGCCATCTCCAAATCGACGAGCTTCAGGCCTAACCCATATTCGTAGCAGGCGAGCGTGGTCGCTTCGAGCGTTTCGAGCGACGGTTTGCGTCCGTTGAGCTGGGCGGTGCCGAGAACCCCCGCGGCCAGGAAGCCGCACCAGTAGACGATATTGGCACGGTGGAACATCTCTTCATCATAGTCCGGAGAGGCTTCGCTCACTTCGTGACCGAGACTTTCCAGTTCGCGTGCGACCCGCATGACGGCCTCGCGCACCTCGCCTTTGGCGCGCGCACCCTTCATGCCCGCCAGTGACACGGCGATGCGCAGTCGGCTGGGTGCAGCGGCGGTTTCGCTGGCATAGCTACGCGGTGGCGGAGGAATGATGAAGGGGTCGCCGATTCCCGGGCCCTGCACCGAATCGAGCACCGCCGCGCAATCGCGCACGGTCCGTGTCACGACGTGTTCGATGCCGAGGCCGTGGAGCGGTTGGCCGAACTCGGGACCGGTCGGGGTGCGTCCCCGCGTTGGTTTCAAGCCGACGACGCCGCACATCGCCGCCGGGATCCGGATCGACCCGCCTCCATCATTGGCATGGGCGATCGGGACGATGCCGGCCGCAACCGCGGCGCAGGAACCTCCGCTGGAGCCACCGGGGGATCGCTCGACATTCCAGGGGTTGCGTGTCGGACCGTAGAGAACCGGTTCGGTCGTGGATGCAAATCCGAATTCCGGGGTATTGGTGCGACCGATCGCGACGAAGCCTGCAGCCTTGAACCGGCGCATCAGCTCCGTGTCGTGCGGCGAGACGAAGCTGTTGTCGACGAGCCTGCTGCCCATGTCGCAGCGGACGCCTTCGGCGTGCATGACGAGGTCCTTGATCAGGAACGGCAGCCCCGCGAACGGACCGGTGGCCGACGCAGGCGGTTGCGCGTCGATCTCGCCGATGACGGCGTTGAGGGTGGGGTTGACCTTTTCGATGCCCAGGCGGGCGGCAGCCGCCAGCTCTGCTGCACTGACCTCACCCCTGCGGACCAGCGCGGCGAGGCCTAATCCGTCGTAACGGGCATAGTCGTCGAGGTTCATTTCTGTCTCCTGACATGCTGGCTCTCGTTCCAAGAGCCTCGCAGCAGGAAACCGGGATCGCGGGCGAGGTGCCATCGACCAGATGTTCCACCCCTCGCGGTTTTCGTCGGGGATCGGGTCCGCGTCAGCCCCTCATGGTGGGGCTGATGCCGCTCGTGCGATGCAGGAGCGCAACCTTGTTGCGTACGCCCAGCTTGTCGTAGATGGCGCGAAGATGGTGGCGTACAGTATAAGGCGAGCAGCCAAGATGCACCGCGATCTCCTTGTAGGAGCGGCCATCGCGGTACAAGGCGACAATTTCCGTTTCGCGCGGCGAGAGGCGGTCGGTCGCATCGCGGGGACGGGTGCGAAGCACGGCCAGATCACGGTGGCGGACGACATCGACGCTTATGGCCCGGCCATCATATCTGTGACCGGCGTTCACCGTATCGCGCAGCAGGCGGGGCAATTCGGGCCCGCGCCAACGCGGCCATTCGAGGCTCAGCAACGTGGCGAATGTCGCTTCACTTGCGTGCATGAGGCCGTGCCGGTCGGCAACGGCAAAGCCCTCCTGCAAGCGATCCAAGCCGGCCCGCAGGCCCTCGACATGATGCAGGCGGTTCGTATGCCAGGCAGCCACGATATGCGGCATGACGATTTCCTGAAACGTCCGGTCGGCATGGTCGAACTGCGGGGCATCGGCCGGCCGATAGAGCGACAGAAAAGCGAGCAGGCAGGGGACGGGGGTGGCAACCGCCACCGAGATTGCGCTGGCGATGCCGAACCGCTCTCCCATGGCGACGAATTCGGCATGTCCCATGGAATTCGCACTGACACTGGCCGCGATGCCGGGAGTGGCGATCACCTTTGCGGCGAGGACGTCCTTGTGCTTGACGGCCTCCCAGTCGCGCACGAAGTCGTGCGGCAGAACGTCGACGTAAGAGCAGTGTAGCGTGAGCCCGCCGCGCGGCTGCGCCCGCAGCATGCCCCAATAGGCAGACCGAAACGGCAATTGGTCGCGCAGCCGGGAAAGCGTGGCTTCCTGAAAGCGATCGAGCGGCAGTGCGCGCGCCATCGCGTAAAGGTCGAGCAAAAGGGCGCCGGCGCGCCGGGCAAGATCAGTGCCGGGCGGGTCACGGACGGTCATGTCAGCCGTGCACCAGGCCGGCCGGTCCGTGCGCCGGGACGCGGATGATGGCTCTTTCCTCGCAGCTGCGCACTTTACGACACGGCGGTCCCAAGTTGAACTGTCTCAAGCTCGTATCATGACAGTGTCACACAGAGGCGGCCTGGATTCCAGCGGGATTGCTGATCTCAGACGTCGCGCAGGGCCCGGCCGAAGACCGCCGATCTCGGGGGAGAAATAATGGGACATCGCTCAAGCTTGACCGAACCGATTTGCTCGTCGCCGCGACAAAGCGGGACGGTGGTGTGTCAGGGCGCCCGGTCAAGGTGGCAACGAATTGGACGAGGGATCACGTTGCCGGGAACGCTGCCAAGGGCACGGCCGCCGCTCGATGGATCAGGCATGTTAGTGCCATCCGAACGGTGCGCGCTGGTGTTTCGATCGGTTCTGCTTGGGCTTGCCTTGTCATGGCGAACGCGACGATTTTCACCTCTGGTTCAATCGCCTTGAGTCCGTCACCTTTCCGCGCATTTCATCTGCCTTCGCGGTTCGTCCGCGATTTCCGGGAGTCCTCCATGATCGGTCTTGTTCGCGCCGCCACAATCTGCGCCGCCCTGGCGCTCGGCCTTGTCGCTGCGCAGGCCGCCGACAAAGCCTTCAAGCGCGACGACCTCGCCGATTCCGCGATCAAGCTGGAGGCTCAGATCAAGAGCGAGGCGGGGCCGGTCGCCAAGTCCAACGCGACGCTGAAGACGGACGCCGACGCCGCCTTCCGGCGCAATGATTACCGCACCGGCCTCACGGTGCTCGGCCAGATCGCCGCGACCACGCCCGAGGATGCCGGCAACTGGCTGCGGCTCGCCAGGGTCATCTTCCAGATCTCGCCGAAGAGCTCGAGCGAGCAGACCTTCCTGCTGGAGCGCGCCTCGACCGCGGCTTACATCGCCTATCTGCGCGCCGGCAATGCGGGCGAGGAGGCCGACGCGCTCGCCGTGCTCGGCAAGGCGCTGGCGGAACGCAAGCTGTGGCGGCCGGCGCTGGACGCGCTGCGGCTGTCGCTCGACATGCGCGAGGTTGCCGACGTCCGCGGCCAGTATGAAAAGATGCGCGACGAGCACGGCTTCCGGCTGCTCGACTACACCGTCGACTCCGACTCTGCGAGCCCGCGCGCCTGCTTCCAGTTCTCGGAAGAACTCGCCAAGCGCACCGACTTCGCGCCGTTCCTGGCGCTGGCGGGGCAGGACAAGCCGGCGCTGTCGGCCGAAGGCAAGCAGCTCTGCGTCGACGGGCTGAAGCACGGCGAGCGCTACAACATCAATCTGCGCGCCGGCCTGCCTTCCACGGTGAAGGAGGGCCTGCCGAAATCGGCCGAGTTCAACGTCTATGTCCGCGACCGCAAGCCGTTCGTGCGATTCACCAGCCGTGCCTATGTGCTGCCCAGGACCGGCCAGCGCGGCATTCCCGTGGTCAGCGTCAACACGCCCGCGGTCAACATCAACGTCTTCCGGATCGGCGACCGCAATCTGATCAACACGGTGGTCGACAGCGACTTCCAGAAGACCCTGTCGAAGTACCAGCTGTCGGAT
>NZ_JAEMSD010000425.1:4424-6036 GCF_016462955.1 Bradyrhizobium sp.
GGTCCGGCGAGCTCGCGACCGCGATAACGCTGAACCAGGACGTCACCACGGCATTCCCGGTGGACCAGGCAGTGGGCGAGCTCCAGCCCGGCGTCTACGTCATGACGGCCGCGGCCAAGGGCCCGGGCTCCGACGACGAGTCCCAGCTTGCCACGCAATGGTTCATCGTCTCAGATCTCGGCATTTCCGCTTACTCCGGCAATGACGGCATCCACGTCTTCGTCAATTCGCTGGCGTCGACCGACCCTATCGTCAAGGCCGAGGTGCGGCTGATCGCCCGCAACAACGAGATCCTGGCGACGCGCCAGACCGACGGTGCCGGCCACGCGGTGTTCGAGGCCGGGCTTGCGCGTGGCGAGGGCGGCCTGTCGCCGGCGATGCTCACGGTCACTGCCGAGAAGGCCGACTACGCCTTCCTGAGCCTCAAGTCCTCCGCCTTCGACCTGTCCGACCGCGGCGTCTCCGGTCGCGCGGTGCCCGCTGGTGCCGACGCCTTCGTCTATGCCGAGCGCGGCGTCTACCGGTCCAGCGAGACGGTCTATCTCACCGCGCTCTTGCGTGACGGGCAGGGCAATGCCGTCACGGGCGGGCCGATGACGCTGCTGATCGAGCGGCCCGACGGCGTCGAATATCGCCGCGCTGTGCTGGCCGACCAGGGTGCCGGCGGCCGCACGCTGGCCGTGCCGCTCAACTCGGCCGTCCCGACCGGCACCTGGCGCGTCCGCGCCTTCACCGATCCGAAGGGCGCCTCGGTCGGCGAGACCACCTTCATGGTCGAAGACTACGTGCCCGATCGGATCGAATTCGACTTGTCGGCCAAGGACAAGGTCATCAAAGCTAACGCTCCAGTGGAGCTTAAGGCCGATGGTCATTTCCTTTACGGCGCACCGGCCTCGGGCCTTCAGCTCGAAGGCGACATGCTGATTGCGCCCGCGAGCGAACGTCCGGGCTTTGCCGGCTACAAGTTCGGCGTGGACGACGAGGAGAGCACCTCGAACGAGCGAACGCCGCTCGAGAACCTGCCCGAGGCCGACGCCAATGGCGTTGCCACCTTCCCGGTGACGCTGGA
This sequence comes from Bradyrhizobium sp., assembly GCF_016462955.1. Classification (GTDB taxonomy): domain Bacteria; phylum Pseudomonadota; class Alphaproteobacteria; order Rhizobiales; family Xanthobacteraceae; genus Bradyrhizobium. The sequence continues at coordinate 5,494 of NZ_JAEMSD010000425.1, forward strand.
CAAGCAGCCGGCTTCGACCCGCCCGCAGGAGGCGCAGATCTTCGTCCGCATGGTCGAGACCGGCGGCCGCGCCGTGGAGCGCAAGATCGTGCTGCCGGTCGCGCCCAGCGCGGCGCAGATCGGCATCAAGCCGCTGTTCGGCGACAAGAACGTCGCCGAGGGCGACAAGGCCGAGTTCGATGTGGTGTTCGTTTCGCCCGAGGGCGAGAGGCTGCGCCGCGACGGCCTGCGCTACGAGCTCCTGAAGATGGAATCGCGCTACCAATGGTATCGCCAGAACAATTATTGGGAGTACGAGCCGGTCAAGTCGACCTCGCGCGTCGCCGACGGTGACGTCGTAATCGCCGCCGACAAGCCGGCGCGGATCTCGCTCAGCCCGCAGCCGGGCCGCTACCGGCTCGACGTGCGGACCAACGATGCCGACGGCCCCGTGACCTCGGTCCAGTTCGACGTCGGCTGGTATTCCGACGGCAGCGCCGACACGCCGGATCTCTTGGAGACCTCGATCGACAAGCCGCAATATGGCTCGGGCGACACCATGAC
>NZ_JAEMSD010000426.1 GCF_016462955.1 Bradyrhizobium sp.
CCTGTCGGCGCGCGGCCTTCATCACGATTGCCATATCCCGACCGGAAGCATTTCGAGAGCAAGGGATAACGAGGGCTTCGCGGTCTCTTTGAAGGGACCAGGGTCGGCTACAACGCCGGCAAGTGGCCGAATGCGTAGGGCGAAAACGGGAGGCGGACACATTCAACATCACAGAGACTGAGGGCCGACCCCGAGGCAATCTCCACCCCGCTGCCGCCATGGAGTCGGCGCAAGGGTTCCGAGACGGCGAGGGCGGCGGCGATCAAGCCGACGAACGGCACGCCGACTGTGCGCGACGCGAGCTGGGCCAGACCGCAAGTATCGAGCCCGGACTTTCGCAGCGCGCTGTACGCGGGCATCGCGGAGACATCAAAGGCGCTTCCAGCAGCTTCGCGGCGCCAAATTTGGTCGGGCCTCCGCGACGACGGAAAGGTGTGCAGCGAGAAGTTCCGAAAGCCGACGGGACCGGCGCCCAACCCGGCTTCCACCACAAGTTCGAATTTCGCGGTGCCGAGATCGGCGCGCGTCGGCGCGTTGTCGACCCCGCAGAAGGCAACGGCCGGATCGTGCGGACCGCGCAACGTCCAAGGTCCGAAGCGGCGCTCTTCAAGCGCGGTCTTGAACCCCGCTGCCTCCAGCCAGCTCGCAACGACGCGTGTTTTCTTCGTTCCGACCAAAGGCAAGGATGACAGCAAAGAGGTGCTGTCGTTCGAGGCCGCAATCAGATCGTAGTCCTGAAGCGTGAGTTCGACTTTGCTGCGGTCCGCATAAGGCAAGCAAGCCAGCAGCCATGAGAAGGCCTGTCCGAGATTGCCAAGGCCAATCAGCCACAGCGAAGCGGGCAGGTAGGACAGCTCGGGCTCGCTTGCGTCCGGTGCAAGCCAATCGGCGCCCGGATTCCATAGCGAGAACCCCGCGGCGCGCCGTCCGGACATCGGGTGGTCGGACGCGTGCCAGGCGAACAGCTCGGCGGCAGCGGCGGCGGCGGCCATGGCGGCGGCGAGCGGATTCGCCGCATCATCGGACAGGCGGCGGGCGTCATGCCGTGGCACGACACCGCCCCGCCATCCCTGCCAGGTGAGCTGCCAGCTCGAGGCGTCCGTCGGCGGCGGCACCGTGCCGATCTGCGCCACCGGCCAAAGCGGATTGCCGGTCGTGGAGAGCGTGCCGCCCAGTTCCACCACGGTGTCTGCGAGGCTGCGCGCGCGCGCAAGCGGAACGAGCAGAGGCGCATCGGGCACGCCGAGCACCTCGACGCCACCGAGCAAGGTCCGGCGCGCAAGGTTGACCAAAGTGAGAAGCGCGATTTGGTGCGGGATCGAGACGGCAGCTTCCGGACCGACGCGGATCAAAGTGCCGAAGCCGCGCAGGATACTCATCGCGTCGTCGTGCGTCGCCGCGCGGCCGCTGTCCATGAAGTATTTGGCCGTGCGGTGCAGGCGCGTGTGATCGATAAGAGCGGTCATGGGATCAACTCCAAAATCCGGTGTAAACGAATCCGCGGCAGCGGCGGTGACCACGCTCGGCCCAACGGTGCTCGCCCTGGTATTCGTAGATGCCAAGATCCTCGTAGCGGACCGGCGACGCGGCGAAGCTGGGCACGATGATGGCAATATGGCCGGGCTGCGCGACCATCGGGTTGGTGCGGTCGGCCTCGCTCTGAAAGGCCGCGCCGGGATGCGTATGAATATCGGCGACGACGGCGAGCTTGCGCGCGCGGCACATCGCCCAAAGCTTGGCGAAAGCGCCGGCGTGGAGAATGCACACTCCGCTCGCGTACGCGGCCGGGTCGAGATCGTCATAGTAGACGACGTCGACGGCCGCGCGGCGGCCATCATGGTCATGCCCGAGCAGGAACGCGCCGGATTCATGCCGCTGCTGTGTGCGCCGGTGCAGCTCGGCCATAGTGCGCGCCCATAGCGCTGTCGGGCAGTTCAAGCGGTGCTCAGGCGCCGCGAATGCCCGAATAATCGTCTTGATTGAGGAGATCATAAAGCTGCTCCAGGTAGCAGAGGATGCCCCGCTGCGGCTGCCACAGCCGGTTCGGGTGCTTGTGAATCCAGTCGCCGTGCCCCTCAATCGACATGCGGTCGCACGGCAAATAAAGACATTGGCCGCCTTTCCAATCCGGCCTGAACACGGACGGAATGAGGGAGCGGCCCGTCGGCCAGTGCGGCGCGGACAGGGCCCGCCGCGTGGCGAGGTCCCACGGCTGCGCCGTTGCCGGCGTGTGGCGGTAGCCGCTGCACTCGAACCGGAATCCGAATTCATCGGGTGCGTGCGGGCGCTTCGCCGCGGCGACCGCGATGGTCGCGTGCGGCCCGGCGTTTTCGATGTGACGCCACTTGCCCTCGATCTCGCCGCGCCGGAATTCCGGGGCGGCGAGATCCGCCGCGAGGAGCAACTGGTCGGGAGGCACGACCACCGTCATCGGCTAGCCCTCGATGCGCTTTTCGGGGACGAGGTCGAAGCAGACATCGCAGCTCCGGCCGTTGACCAGCTCCGCCAGCGCGGCGTCGGTCGGCGGCTGGATCGTACTGTTGCAGAGTTGCAGCACGTGCTCGCCCGCATCTGTGGGATTGAGCTTCAGCTCGCGCACGGCCCACTGCTTGACGGTGCGCACGCGGGTGCCCGGTGCGAAGGCGCGGTCGATGGTGCGGTGCATGTAGTGGACCGCGACCTTGATCTTCTTGCAGTGGGTCACGTGGACGCGTGAGCCGTGCTTGAGGCCCTCGACCGTGGCCTTGGCGTCGTGCGGCACGGGGTTCTCGGCCTCATCGACAAAGGCTTCACGTTCCTTGTCGAAATCGATCCCGTGCGTTTTGAAGGCCTCGTGCAGGTCGCGCACCGTCGCCGGGATCGCGATCTCGGCCTCGGTGACGCCGGGCTTGCCCTCGGCCTGGATGAAGATGATCGTCTTGCTCATCGCTTATTCCCTTTGGCGCGCGGCCCTTGATTGGGCCCCTAAGGACTAAGCGACGGCAGGTAGAATTTTCGGGAAGTGAGTCTAGGAGACGCCCTGGACGAAATCGCAGATGAAGTAGCACTGGCAATTCGGGCAGCGCCGCGCGTCCTCCGGCGCCGGCGCGAATGCGCCGCGTTCGATGTCGGTGATGGCGCCGGTGTATTCCTCCAGCAACTTGTCGTCCTTGTTAGGTGGAATCGGCACCGCTTCCCGGGTCGCAAGGTAATAGGCCTCGATCACGACACGCCGCCCGGGGTAGCGCGCCGTAGCGCCACGGCGGAGCAGCGCATAGATGCGGTTGGCGGGATCCGACTTGGTCTTGCGCCCGGTGCGGATGCGCTGCACGTGCACTGTGCCGTCGGGAGCGATGACGACACGATCGGGCGTCACCGCGATTTGCTTGCCGCCGACATCCACAATCCATTCGCCCTGGTCATAGCTGCCCGTCTCGGCGGCGATCACGTCCACCATCGACGTGATCATGGTTTCGGCGGAGGCACGGTAGTAAGCCTCGAAGCCGTGTCCCTTCGGCCCGCGCACCGCCCATTCTTGGCCAAGCTGCGCGAGCGCGGGGGGAAGATCAGACGGCGTGCCGGCGGCCCGCTGCGTCTCAAGCCAGCCGATGGTGCGGAACACGCAGCGATGGAAGCGGACATAGGGAGAGTCGTCGCGAATGGCGCGCAGGCCGTCCAAGGCCTCGAACTGATAACGCTGCGGACACTGAATATAAAGAGAAAGCTCGCGCTCCTGATAAAGCGTGCGCGCGCCGGGCGGTGCGAGGGTCCGCGCGAGCCGTCCCGGAAGCGGAGAGTCATTGCGCCGTGCTGCCGGCGCCAGCCCGTTGATGGGTGACAAGAACTTGGACGCGCTGGCGGACTGGCTCGCGCTATAGCGTTCGGCGCGGCTCAAGTACAGGAAGTCCCGCGCACGCGAAAGGGCTACGAAAAACAAACATTCTTCTTCCGCCTCATGATCGGCGGGGCGGATGGCGAGATGCGGCAAGCTCGGCGGCGGCGGGCAGCGCACCCCTTGCCGGTTCGCCGGCATGTATCGAGTCGCCAGGGCCGGCAAGTGAACCGCTCTGAACTCAAGCCCTTTGCTGCCATGAACGGTAAGGACCCGGACGCCGTTGAGGTCGGATGCTTCTGAGGCCACGGCCCGGTACATGCGATCGTCATTCAAGGCCTCGATGCGGCGCACGCGCACCAGCATGTGCTTGCGGGTGGAATCGCCTTCAGCCGCCATTTCACCGCAGACCTTGAGGAGCTGATAGATAGCGACGAGCTGCTGCTGCGCCTTGGAGTCGTTGGCCGCCAGGCGCGGCTTGAGATAGTCGCTGCGCTCAAAAAGCCACGTCGTCAGGAGCGTCCAGGGCGAAGTGCCCGCGCCGAAGCCGTCGAGCTGGTTCGCAAGACGTGCCAGGCCCGCGCTGCCCTGCGGCGTCAGATCCGGAATCTCGGGCAGCCGGCGCAGCGCGTCGAAGATGCGCAGGTTATTGGCCTCGGCCCATTTGATAACGGCAAGCGCGTCGGATTTGGACGCGCCGTATTCCGGCAACTGCGCGACTCGAACCAAACCGATTCCACCGGATTCGGCGTCGATTGAGATCAAGGCGAGCAGATCGCGGATCTCCTCGCGCTCGAAGAGATCGCCAAGATAAAGAAGAGGCACGCCAAGTTGTTCGAGCGCGCCGGTGATGCGCGCGAGCGTGAGATGACTGCGCGCCAAGATGACCTGTTCGCTATAGGGGATGCCGTTAGCGCGCGCTTGCTCGATGTGGTCGCGGATCGCGGCCGCCTCCGCCGCGACCGAAGGCGCCACGATCTGGCGGATTGCGCCGACGCTTCCGCGCTGAGCGGTCCAGCGTCCGCCGGGGGAGGCCTGCATACTGGCGGCGAAGGTTTGAAACGCCTGCACCACCGGCGAGCCGGAGCGGTAATTGATGCCAAGTGAACGCCGTGCGCCGGAAAACTCGGTTACGAAACGCTGCACGTTGCTGGGCGCCGCGCCCCGGAAGCGGTAGATGGACTGCCGCTCATCGGCTACGACCCACACATCCGCTTGTGGCGCTGCGAGCGCCCGCAAGAGCCGCGCGCTCGCCAGATTCACGTCTTGGTATTCGTCAACGAGGATGTGTTCGATCCGCGCCTGGTACTCGGCGCGCAAGTCGGGGTTCTGCTCGAGCGCTTGCGCCGCGAGCCGAACCAGATCCCCGAAATCGACCGCATCGGCTTTCGCCAATTCATCCTGATAAATCTCATAGATGTCCGCGACTTCGAGCGCTTTGCCGGCGGCTTCGCGTTCCTCCTCAGTCACTGCCACGCTGTGCGCGGCTTCGGCGGCGGCACGGTACTCTGCAGGGGTGATGAGTTCGTCCTTGCAGCGCGAGATCGCCCGCAGCACGGGCACCAGCTCATAGGCGGGCTCGTATAGGTTTTGAAAATAACGCAGCGGCAGGCGGATGAGGTTGGCTTCAAGCAGCGCGAGCGAGCCCGTTTCATCCAAAATGCGCACGTTCATCGTGCGGCCGATGCGCTGATGATACTTGGTGATCAGCTCCAGCCCGAACGCGTGGAACGTGCCGACCCACATTTCGATCGAGGCGTCGGCGTTGCTGACGGACAGCCGCTCACGCATTTCCTCGGCGGCTTTATTGGAGAAGGTGAGGGCGAGGATCGAGGCGGGCGGGGCGCCGTTGTCCAGCAAGTGCTGGATACGGTGGACAAGTGTTCTTGTTTTTCCTGTGCCGGGCCCAGCATCGACGAGCAGCGGCCCGCCGCTCCAGGTCGCGGCCTCAAGCTGGCCGGGATCCAGCGCGTAGCTCGGGGTGGGGCCAGCCGGGGCGGGGGCTTCCAGCGCCGGCCCCCGGCCGTTGAAGTAGACTCCCACCAGTTGCTGCAGCGTGGCCTCGCTGGGCGTCACCGTCGCCGGCGCCGGCTGGGTCCCCGACCCACCGTTCAGGAGTATGTCGGCCAGCTTCTCGGTCAGCGTCCCCACATCCGGCCCGCCGTTCGACGTGATCACGATGGTCGCGTCCTTCTCCGGGAAGCTGGCGATATAGGCG
>NZ_JAEMSD010000870.1:0-1065 GCF_016462955.1 Bradyrhizobium sp.
TGCCGAACTGCCGCATCTTCTTCTTGCCTTCCTTCTGCTTCTCCAGAAGCTTGCGTTTGCGCGTGATGTCGCCGCCGTAGCACTTCGCGGTGACGTCCTTGCGCAGCGCGCGCACCGTCTCGCGGGCGATCACCTTGCCGCCGATCGCCGCCTGGATCGGGATCTGGAACATGTGCGGCGGGATCAGCTCCTTCATCTTCTCGACCATGGCGCGGCCGCGCCCCTCGGCGCGGGTGCGGTGGACCAGCATCGAGAGCGCGTCGACCGGCTCGTTGTTGACGAGGATCTGCATCTTGACGAGATCGGCCGGCTTGTAGTCGGTCAGATGATAGTCGAACGAGGCGTAGCCCTTGGAGACCGACTTGAGCCGGTCATAAAAATCGAACACGACTTCGTTGAGCGGCAGATCGTATTTCACCATCGCGCGGGCGCCGACATAGGTCAGCTCCTTCTGCGAGCCGCGACGGTCCTGGCACAGCTTCAGCACGCTGCCGAGATATTCGTCCGGCGTGAGGATGGTGGCCTCGATCCAGGGCTCCTGGATCTCCGCGATCTTGACCACGTCGGGCATGTCGACGGGGTTGTGGATTTCGAGCTCGGTGCCGTCGGTGAGCTTCATCTTGTAGATGACGCTCGGCGCGGTCGCGATCAGGTTGAGGTCGAATTCGCGCGACAGCCGCTCCTGGATGATCTCGAGGTGCAGGAGGCCGAGGAAGCCGCAGCGGAAGCCGAAGCCGAGCGCAGCGGAAGTCTCCATCTCGAACGAGAAGCTGGCATCGTTCAGGCGCAGCTTGCCCATCGCGGCGCGCAGCGTCTCGAAGTCGTCGGCATCGACCGGGAACAGGCCGCAGAACACCACCGGGATCGCCGGCTTGAAGCCGGGCAGCATCTCGGCGACCGGCTTCCTGTCGTCGGTGATGGTGTCGCCGACGCGGGTGTCGGCGACTTCCTTGATCGCGGCGGTGATGAAGCCGATCTCGCCGGGACCGAGCTCCTCGACCTGCTGCATCTTCGGCGTGAAGAAGCCGACGCGCTCGACGTCGTAGGCGGCGCCCGTGCCCATCA
>NZ_JAEMSD010000870.1:1075-1629 GCF_016462955.1 Bradyrhizobium sp.
GCGCACGCGCTGGCCCTTTTTCATGGTGCCGTCGACGATGCGCACCAGGACGACAACGCCGAGATAGACGTCGTACCAGCTGTCGACCAAGAGCGCCTTCAGCGTCGCGTCGCGATCGCCCTTCGGCGGCGGCAGGCGGGTGACGATGGCTTCCAGCACGTCGGGGACGCCGAGGCCGGTCTTGGCGGAGATCATCACCGCGTCGGAGGCGTCGATGCCGATGACGTCCTCGATCTGCTGCTTGACCTTCTCGGGCTCGGCCGCGGGCAGATCGACCTTGTTCAGGACCGGGACGATCTCGTGATTGTTGTCGAGCGCCTGGTAGACGTTGGCGAGCGTCTGCGCCTCGACGCCCTGGCTGGCGTCGACCACGAGCAGGGAACCTTCGCAGGCCGCCAGCGACCGCGAGACTTCGTAGGCGAAGTCGACATGGCCGGGCGTGTCCATCAGGTTGAAGATGTAATCCTTGCCGTCCTTGGCGCGGTACTGCAGGCGCACCGTCTGCGCCTTGATGGTGATGCCGCGCTCGCGCTCGATGTCCATGGAATCGAGCA
>NZ_JAEMSD010000427.1 GCF_016462955.1 Bradyrhizobium sp.
CGCCCGCTCTGCTGCGGCCGCACTTTCCTGTCCGCGGGTCTCGTCGATGAAGCGAGGTCCGAGCTCGACCGTCTCGTCGCCGCCTTCGCGCCCTTCGCCGCGCGCGGCGTGCCGATCGTCGGCCTCGAGCCGAGCTGCCTGCTGACGCTGCGCGACGAGCTGGCTTCGCTGCGCAAGGACAACGACGCCAAGGCCATCAGCGCTCATGCTCTCACCTTCGAGGAATTCCTGGTGCGCGAGGCCGAGGCCGGCCGGCTGCAACTGCCGCTCGGCGCCGTCGCGGACAAAGCGATCGTGCACGGCCACTGCCATCAAAAATCGTTCGGTGCCTTCAAGCCGGTCGAGCAGGTGCTGCGGCTCGTCCCGGGCCTCAAGGTCGAGACCATCGAGTCGAGCTGCTGCGGCATGGCCGGCGCGTTCGGCTATGGCGCGGACACATACGATGCCTCGATCGAAATGGCCGAGCTGTCGCTGCTGCCGGCCGTGCGGCGCGCGGACAAGAATACTTTGGTCGTCGCCGACGGCACCTCATGCCGGCACCAGATTCACGACGGCGCGCAGCGCGAAGCGCTGCACGTCGCACGCGTGCTGGCGATGAGCCTCGATCGCGCCGACATCAACTCCACTCCCCGTGCAAAGGAAGCCAGCCAATGACTGACCTCACCCTCGATACCGCCCGCAAGATCCTCGATGCCGCCTTTGCAAAGGCTGGCGAGCTCAAGCTGAAGCCGCTGGTGGTCACCATCCTGGACGCGCGCGGCGTGCTCAAGCTCGCAGCCGCGCAGGACGGCACAAGCCTGATGCGCGCCGAGATCGCGCACGGCAAGGCCTATGGCGCGCTCGCCATGGGCATGGGCTCGCGCGCCCTGTTCCAGCGCGCGCAGGAGCAGGCCTATTTCATCGATGCCGTGAACACGATTGCCAAGGGCGCGCTGGTGCCGGTGCCCGGCGGCGTGCTGATCCTGGACGGCGCGACGCTGCTCGGCGCGGTCGGCGTCTCAGGCGATACGTCTGACAATGACGAGGCCTGTGCGGTGGCCGGCATTCAGGCCGCGGGACTGAAGGCGAACGCGGGATGAGATCGTCGTTCCGAGGCGCGCCAACTTGGCGCGAGCCCGGAATCCATTTCTCCGTATTGCCTGTTGCACGATGGATTCCGGGCTCGCGCTACGCACGCCCCGGAATGACGGCGGAGGATGCGGCACGCGCGGCGGCCGCGTCCGGGACACGCGAGCGGTGCCCTCTTCTACCTCCCCGTCCAGACCGGCTTGCGCTTCTCGCTGAACGCCTTCAGGCCTTCCTTGGCGTCCTCGGTCATGGCGAGCAGTGCGATCTGGCTTTCGGTGTAGGCGATGCTCTCGTCGAACGACATCGCTGAGATGGCGCGCATGGCGTATTTGCCGCGGCGGATCGCGGTCGGGGACTTGTCGACGATGCGGCCGATCAGCCAGTCGACCTTGGCATCGAGCTCGGCGGCGGGCACGACGTGGTTGAGGAGGCCCGCGGCCAGCGCGGCCCTGGCGTCGAACGGTTCGCCCGTGAGCGCCCATTCGTTGACGAGGCGCGCCGGTGCGATGCGCTGGAGCAGGCTCAGCACCTGCATCGGGAACACGCCGACCTTGACCTCCGGCAGGCCGAAGATGACGTTGTCGGCGGCAATCGCCATGTCGGTCATGCACAACAGGCCCATGCCGCCGGCCATGCAGACCCCGCCGACGCGCGCAATCGCCGGCTTGGTGGCGTTCTGCGACAGGCGCAGCAGGTCGGCATAATCGACGTTCGGCCTGGAATGATCCATCGCGAAGGCCGCGCCGGAATTCTGCAGGTCCGCGCCCGCGCAGAATGCCTTGTCGCCCGCGCCCGTCAGCACGATGACGCGAACGTCCTTGTCGTCATGAGCCTCGCGATAGCCCTTGGTGATGCCGGCGATGACGTCGCCATTCAGCGCGTTGCGCTTCTCCGGCCGGTTGATGGTGATCCAGAATGCCTGCCCGCGCTTCTCGGTGATGATTGCTGTGGTGTCGCTCATGGCACGCTCGCTTCCTTGGCTCCGTTTGCGGCCATTTGCGGCAGCTCGGGCAGGAGGTGCAAGGGCAATTTGCAGAGAGGCTCCCGCTTTAGCGCCTCGACGCAATTTGCAGCGCGATCGAAGCGTCAGCGCGCCTCAAACCGCGGCTGCTTTGCTGATCCAGACCTTGTTGTCGTGGAAGGCCGCGCCGCCGATCGGCGCAACGGTGTCCGCGCCCGTCAGCATGTTGATGCCACGGCCGCCGACATGGTTCTTGTTGGGGTGAACGGATTCGGCGATGAGCACACCGCGCCGTACCCCATCGAACAGCGTCGCGATCAACGTCGTCTCGCCGCGACCGTTGCCGAGCGTCACGGCATCGCCATCGGCAATGTCGAGCGCTGCCGCATCGAGAGGATGGATCATCACGCTGGCCCTGCCCTCGCGCGCTTGCGAGGACGGCGTTTCGTTGAACGTGGTGTTGAGGAAGCTGCGCGAGGGGCTCGTCGCGAGCCGGAACGGATGGGCCTGGTCGATGTGCTCGATCACCGCCCAATGGTCCGGCAGAGCAGGCATCTTGTCGAAATCGCCCATGGTCTGGCCGAACGGCGGATGCGCCCAATCGGCCTTGAAATGGAACTTGCCGTCGGCATGGGCAAATCCGTCGAGATAATGCGAGGTGCGGAAATCCGGCTGCAGGTCGCGCCAGAGATCGGCTTCGAGGCCGGCGATGTCGCCGTGATTGCTCAGCCTCAAGGTCGCGTCGATCAATTCGCGGGGCGTCATCTCGAAGCCCGGATGCCTGGCGCCGAGCCGCGGCGCCAGCGCCTGCAACACCTCGTGGTTGGAGCGGCATTCGCCGGGCGGATCGATCAGCTTCGGCCCCACCGAGATGTGCTGGTGGCCGCCGCCGTAATAGAGATCGTCATGCTCCATGAACATGGTGGCCGGCAGCACGATGTCGGCCATCTGCGCCGTCTCGGTCATGAACTGCTCGTGCACCGCGACGAACAGGTCCTCGCGCGCAAAGCCCTGCCGGACCAGCGACTGCTCCGGCGCCACCGTCACGGGGTTGGTGTTCTGGATCAGCATCGCCTTGACCGGTCCCCTGCCCTGGAGGGCTTCGGCATCGCCGGTGAGGATGCGGCCGATCTGCGACTGGTCCAGCGCGCGCGTGGTCTTGTCGATCGCATCATGGCCTTCGATGATGGATTCGTTGAAGTGCCACAGCGCGAAATTGTTGAAGAAGGCGCCACCGCCTTCATACTGCCAGGCGCCGGTGACCGCGGGAATGCAATTGGCCGCGTGCATCTGCGTCGCGCCGTTGCGGCTGCGCGTAAAGCCGTAGCCAAAGCGGAAGAAGGTTCGCTTGGTCTCGCCGACCGCCTTGGCAAAGGCCTCGATCTCCCCCACCGGTACGCCGCAAATAGCGGACGCCCATTCCGGCGTGCGCGTCTCGAGATGTGCCTCGAGCTCGGCGGGGCAATCGGTGTATTTGTCCATATAAGCGCGATCGGCATAACCGTCGCGGAACAGCACGTGCATCACGCCGCACGCAAAGGCCCCATCGGTGCCCGGACGCAGGATGATCTTGATATCAGCCTGTTTCATGGTGTCGTTGTCGTAGATGTCGACCGCCGCGATCTTCGCGCCGCGCTCCTTGCGCGCGCGTGAGGCGTGGGTCATCACGTTGACCTGGGTGTTGACGGGGTTGGTGCCCCAGATCACGACGAGGTCGGACAGCGCCATCTCGCGCGGATCGACGCCGGCGATCTTGCCGGTGCCGATCGCAAAGCCGATGCGCGCGACATTGGCGCAGATGGTCTGATAGAAGCGCGAATATTTCTTCACGTGAGTGAGGCGGTTGAGGCCGTCGCGCATCACCAGGCCCATGGTGCCGGCGTAGTAGTACGGCCAGACCGATTCCGCGCCGAACTCGCGCTCGGCTTCGTTGAAGCGATGCGCGATCTCGTCCAGCGCTTCGTCCCAGGAGATCCGTGCGAACTGTCCGGAGCCCTTCGCCCCCGTTCGGCGCATCGGATACATCAGCCGCTCGGGGTGATGGATGCGCTCGGCGTAACGGGCGACCTTGGCGCAGACCACGCCGGCCGTATAGGTCTGCTTTTTCGAACCTCGGACGCGACCGATGCTGCGGCCTTCGATCACCTCGACATCGAGGGCGCAGGCCGAGGGGCAATCATGCGGACAGGTCGAATGGCGGATTTCGATCTTGGCGTGCTGGTTCATGGCGGGATTCGTAACACCAAAATACCAGCCAGCCGAGGGCATTTATCCGGCAACGCCCATGCGATTTGCTCAAATCGCGCGCGGCGCGGTTCCTGCTGCGGCCGCGAAGACGGCCCCGTCCGGCCAAACAGCGGCCGTGACGCGCCGGCGCAATGTCGAAACGGGCCGCGCTACTTGTGCAGTTGGGTGAGACCGGTCGGCGGGCCGTCGACGGCGGTCCAGCCGCCATCGACGAACAGCGTGCTGCCGCTGACATAGCTCGCCGCGTCCGATGCGAGATAGGCGACTGCGGTTGCAACCTCGTCGGCGCTGCTCCAGCGGTTGAACACGGTGTGCCCGGCGTAGAGATTGTAGATGTCGGGGCGCTGCTTGAACGGGCCGGTCAGTGCGGTCTCGGCGATGCTCGGCGCAATCGCGTTGACACGCACGCCAGCGTGGCCGACCTCGGAGGCAAAGCCCTTCACCAGGAGGCCGATCGCCGCCTTGGTCGAGCCGTAGACGCCGAGGCCGGGCTCGATGGTGACCGCGCGGACCGAGGAGCAGGCGATGATGCTGCCGCCCTTTTGCGCAACCATGATGCGGCCGAAGGCCTGGAAGAACCACACCGTGCCCTTGACGTTGAGATTGAGGACGCGGTCGAGATCCTCCTCGGTGTAGTCGAGAATGGTCTTGCGGATGTTGAGCCCCGGTGTCGTCACGGCGATGTCGAGCCGCGGAAACTTCTTCATCACGGTTTTCGCCAGCGCGTTGACGTCCGCAGCGCTCGCGGCGTCGCAGCCAGCTGCCTCCGCCCAGCCGCCCTTGTCGCGAATGCCGGAGGCGGTCGCCTCCGCCGCGTCTAGCGCACGATCGGCGCAGATCACGCGGGCGCCGAGATCTGCAAGCGCCTCGGCCGACGATCTGCCGATGCCGGAGGCGGCGCCGAGAACGACTGCGGTCTTGCCAGTGAGATCGAAGAGCTTGCGATAGTCAGTCACTGATTACTTCTCCGTGATGTTGTCCCCTTGTAGCCCATCAAGAGGCGTGGCAGCCACAGCGACGATGCGAGCTTATCGGCATCGATCGATGCAGGAGTTGCATCGATCGATCTGACGCACCATGAAGACGACGTGACTTGACGCCGCCGATGACGGCCCCGCAAGATGCCGGAAACGCCGGAACCAGGTCGAGGGAATGCCTATGCCGCGCAAGCTGATCGATATTTCGGTGCCGCTCAGGAACGATGTGACGGCCGATCCGCCAGGCAATCACCCGACCATCCAGTATATCGATCATCAGCAGGGCCTGCCGCGCATGCTGCAGTTCTTCGACGGCCTGAAGGCGGAAGACCTTCCGGACGGCCAGGGCTGGGCCGTCGAGCAGGTCTCATTGTCCACCCACAACGGCACCCATCTCGATGCGCCCTGGCACTTCCATCCGACCATGAACCGTGGCGAGCGGTCGTGGACGATCGACGAGGTGCCGCTGGACTGGTGCTTCCAGCCCGGCGTGAAGCTCGACTTCCGGCACCTGCCCGACGGCTATGTGGCGAGCGCCGCCGACGTCGAGAACGAGTTGAATCGCATTGGACACACGCTGTCGCCGCTGGAGATCGTGGTCGTCAACACCAGCGCCGGCGCAAAGTTCGGCATGACCGACTACGTCAACTCGGGCTGCGGCATGGGCTATGAAGCCACCATGTACCTGCTCGAACGCGGCGTGCGGCTGACCGGCACCGACGGCTGGAGCTGGGACGCGCCGTTCGTCTACACGGCCAGGAAATA
>NZ_JAEMSD010000871.1 GCF_016462955.1 Bradyrhizobium sp.
CCCGCGCCCTGCTCGGCTTCCGCGATCTGTTCGAAGCCGGGCTCGAACGGGCCCGCGGCGATGCGCTGCGCGAGGGGCGCGCCGCGACGCCGATCGGGATCGGCCAGATGGTGCTGCAACGGGTCGGCACGGGCGCCGATGTCGGCCTGGTCGCGCTGATCGAGCCGGCCGCCGGCGCAGCTTCCGCGCGCCCTGCCGCGGGCGAGTCCACCGACATCGCGGCTCCGCCCGCAATGCCGGAGGACGCGCAGCCTGCGCCGCCGGAGGAGACTCCATCCGGGGTCGCGCTGTTCGACGCCTTCACCGACCCGCCCGAGACGCCGGCCGAGACGGCCGCGCCCACGCAGCCGGCCGGCGCGGCGGCGGCGGACGCCGCGGGCAAGACTCCGGTTGAAAACCAGCCACAAGCCATTGCGTCGCCACAGGCCGAGGCGATCAATGCGGGCATGGTCGAGCCGCCATCGGGCCAGCAGTCCTTGGGACAGGAGTCCATGGATCAAGAGTCCCTGGATCAGGCGTCCTTGGATCAGGCGTCCTCGGGCAATGAGCCCACGGGCCGGCAAGCGCCGCCTGCACCGCGTCAGCATCCGCTGCGCTTCCTCTGGCAGGTGGATGCAGAGGGCCGCTTCGTGCTGCTGTCCGACGACTTCATCGGCCTGATCGGCGCGCGCACCGCTGCCGGCTTCGGCCGTCCCTGGCGCGAGATCGCCGCGGACTTCTCGCTCGATGGCGATGGCCGCGTGGCCAAGGCGCTGGACAGCCAGGACACCTGGGCCGGCATCACCGTGAACTGGCCGGCCGATGGCGGCGAGCACATTCCGGTCGAGCTCGCCGGCCTGCCGGTCTACGACAACGCGCGCAACTTCGCCGGCTTCAAGGGCTTTGGCGTCTGCCGCGATCTCGATGCGCTCAACCGGCTGGAAGCGCTCCGCCGCTTCGAGCAACTCACCGAGCCGCCGGCGCCGCAGGGACTTTCGGCCGAGGCGGTCGAGCCCTGGAGAGACTCAGAATTAGAGTCGGAGCCCGAGCAGGAGCCGCAATCAGAGCCGGAGCCGGAAGCAACGGCGGCGGCGCCGATCGAGCCGCCCATACCCGAGCCGATCGCCGAGCCCGACTTGCCAGAGCCTGATTTGCAAGAGCCCGACTTGCCAGAGCCCACAACCGACGCGACTTCACACCCAACCGAGCTGGACACGCCCGTGGAAACCCCTCCCAATGTCGTGCCTTTCCGTCCGCACGGCGACACGCGCGCGCCGACCCTGACGCCGGTCGAGAACAGCGCGTTCAACGAGCTCGCGCGGCAATTGTCGGAGCGGCTCGAACGCGAGCGCGAGACCATCGCGGCCGACGCATCATCCGAGCCGCCAGCGGAGATCGCAGCCGAGCCGGCGGCGCCGGAGGTGGAGGCGCCGCAAGTCGCCGCCGAATGGCTGACCGAGCCCGCACCGCCGGCCCGCGGCATGAGCACGCGCGACCGCACGCTGCTCGACCTGTTGCCGACCGGCATCCTGATCTACCGGCTCGACCGCCTGCTCTATGCCAACCCCGCGTTCCTCGCGCGCATGGGCCATGCCAGCGTGAGCGCGCTGGAGCATGCCGGCGGCCTCGACGCGCTCTATGTCGA
>NZ_JAEMSD010000047.1:0-1953 GCF_016462955.1 Bradyrhizobium sp.
GGAAGCGGTCGACCACCAGCGTGCCGGCCTCCTTGTCCATCTCATACTTGATCGGTTCGCCGCCAACGGGGACTTCAATGATGACGTTGACGTCCTGGGGTACGTTTTTCCCGATCGAGACCGCATCGATACGCATTCAAGGCTCCGTTGTTGCCGAGGACCAATCGCGCCCGGCAGCGATTTTGGCGCTGTCATACGCGGGCTTGGCCCGTTGATCCATCGCGTTCTTGTGAAATAATGAATCCAGCGATCACCGGCGCGAGAGGCGGCGGTATCGACGGACAGGGAACGCCGCCCGGCAGGATTTCAGCAGCTTAATTGGTCCAGGCGAAGGCAACCTTGTCGAGCGCCTTCGGCCCGAACCGCTCGGAAGAGCGCGCCACCATGCGGCCGCCCAAGGTCCGGTAGAACTCGGTCGCCGGATCGTTGTCCGAGAGCGCCCACACCACCATGCTCTTCAGCCCGCTCTGCATGAGGTCGCGGCGGGCGGCCGCGAACAGGCGGCGGCCGAAGCCGAGGCCTTGAAACTCGGGCCGCAGGTAAAGCTCGTAAATCTCGCCGTCGAAATGCAGGCTGCGGGCCCGGTTGCGGCCGTAATTGGCATAACCGGCGATCTTGTCACCGAACACCAGCACGCTGACGCGGCTGCCCTTGCGAATCGCGCTGTCCCACCACTGCGGACCGCGGCGGTTGATCAGCTTCTCCAGCTCGGCGCCGGGGATGATGCCCTGATAGGCCGAACGCCAGGCTTCGTCATGGGTCGACGCCACCGCAGTTGCATCTGCAGCTTTGGCCGGCCGAACCTCGATCAGGGTTGTGCTCATGGACGCGATCAAACCAAGTCGCCGCGCCGGCGGCAAGACCTATCGTTAATTATCGGTTAACCTGTGGATTTTCTGCATCAGTATTATGACCATGTTGTACCGAAAGAGGACAGGCCGCCGTTGCAATGGGCAATGGCGTGGCGAGGGCCGGTGCAAAACTCCGTTACGGCCGCGAACGAACGGCCATGGCATCGCAAAAAGTCCACCAAGAATGATTCGTTCCTACTAGGCTGCGGGTCGCTGTTCGCGTGCGTCCCTGGCAATTCATGCGGCTCCTCAATACCATCGCGCTCCTGCCACTGCTGGCCTTGCTGACTGCGCTACCTCTGGGCGCACAGGTCGCGTTCGGGCCATCGGGCGCGGAGAGCGAACCGTTACGTCGTCAAGACTGGCTTGTGCCGTCACCGGACACCGGCGTTGCTGCTCATGCCCTGCTGTTTCGCCCTACCGGACCAGGTCCGTTCCGCCTCGTGGTGATCGCGCACGCCTCGACGCAGAATGCGCTGCGTCGCGCGCAAATGCCGCAGCCGGAATACCGTCCGCTCGCCGCCCACCTCGTTGCGCGTGGGTTTGCCGTCTTGGTGCCGGAGCGGCCCGGCCATGGTGCGACCGGCGGCCGCTATCTCGAGGATCAGGGCGGCTGCGACGAGGCCGATTACGCAGGCTCGGGCCGCGCCACGGCCGACGCAATCAAGCTTGCGCTGGACCATCTGCAAAAGCAGGATTTCATCCGCAAGGACGCCGCGATCGTGATCGGCCATTCCGCGGGGGGATGGGGTGCGCTGGCGCTCGCCAAGGCCGATCCGAAGGCGATCTCCGCGATCGCAGTGTTTGCGCCGGGGCGCGGCGGCCATGCGGATGATGAGCCGGGCCGAATCTGCGCGCCGGACAGGCTGCTCGCCGCCGCGCCTGTGCCGTGAGAGCTGCCGCACGCCTATACGCAAGCTGGACCTGGGGCGCTCCGGAGCGTTCACAGGAGCGTTCACAGGAGCGCCCGGGCGCCTTTGGCTGTGCGCGATCCTCTGTGGGCTCGATTCGATGGGTCTAACTCTACTTCTAAGTTGACTTTACAGGGAGCGGGGGGCGGTGGCAGCAGCAGACGGTGGCCTAACGGCGGCCGATGGGGGTC
>NZ_JAEMSD010000047.1:1963-22770 GCF_016462955.1 Bradyrhizobium sp.
ATTTCACGCCGGCCTTCTCGCAGAGACTGGTTGATGCGTTCCGCGGCAGCGGCGGCAAGGCCGACTTTCACGCGCTGCCGGCTATCGGCAGCGAGGGCCACTGGATGATCGAAACCGACGCCGGGGTAAAAGCCGCAAGCAGCGAGCTCGCGCGGTCCCTGAATCCGCCCAAGCCTGTGGCGACCAAGAAGCCATGACGCTGTATTTCCTGGTCAAGTTTCTTCATGTGCTCGGCGCCATCGTCATCCTCGGCACAGGAACCGGCATCGCCTTCTTCATGCTGATGGCGCATCGCACGGCCGACGTGGCGTTCATCGCCCGAACCGCCTCGGTCGTCGTGATTGCGGATGCGATGTTCACGCTGTCGGCTGTGATCCTGCAGCCGATCACGGGGGGGCTGCTGATGGCCCTCTCCGCCACGTCGATCACCGAACACTGGCTGCTCACATCGCTCGCGCTCTATGTCTTTGCAGGCCTGTTCTGGATCCCGGTCGTCTACATGCAGATCGAGATGCGCGATCTCGCACGCAAGGCCGCCGCCCAGCATGGTACGCTCCCACAACGCTATTTCGTCCTGTTCCGCCGATGGTTTGTATTCGGCTTCCCCGGCTTTGGGGCAACCATGCTGATCCTGTGGCTGATGATCGCAAAACCGTTCTGAGAGAAGCGATGAGTGAGCAAACCATCCTGGTGCTCGGCGCCTCCGGCCTGATCGGCCGCTTCCTCACCGATGATCTGCGCGAACGCGGCTTTCGCGTTGTCGGCATAGCACGCAGGCTGTCTGCGGCGCAGAGGATGAGCGCGCTGGACCTGGAGCTGCCGATCCTTTCGCTGGATGCTGCCGCGTTGAAGGGCATCCTCGACGAGCATGCGGTAAACGTCGTCGTGAACTGCCTCGGCGTGCTCCAGGACGGACCGGGCAGCAACACGGGCGCTGTGCATCGCGACTTCGTCGCACGGCTACTTCAGGCGATCAGCCACAGCCGTCGTGCAATCCGGTTGGTGCACATATCGATTCCGGGTACCGCTGAGACCGATCGCACCACGTTCGCCACGACCAAGCGCGAGGCCGAGCACCTGATCGCAGCCAGTGGCATTCCTCATGCGATCCTGCGACCCGGCTTCGTGGTTGCGCCATCGGCCTATGGCGGCAGCGCCATGCTCCGCGCCCTTGCTGCCTTCCCCATCGATTTACCGGCAAGAGAAATGGCAACGCCATTCCAACCGGTGGCGATCGAGGATATCTCCGCGACCATCGCCTGGCTCGCAGCACGCGACATCGACGACGCCTCGCTGACAGCGGTGAGCTGGGACCTTATACAAGCCGGACCGGTTAGCATGGCCGGGGTCATCAAGACATTTCGTGTCGCATTTGGCACCGAAGGATGGCCTCGCATCGGGATGCCGGCTTTCATGCTCGATCTAGGCGCACGTCTCGGGGACCTTGCCAATCGTCTCGGCTGGATGCCGCCGATGCGCTCGACGGCCATCGCCGAACTCCGTCGCGGCGTGGCGGGCGATCCCTCCGCATGGATCGCTGCGACGGGGATCACGCCGAAGAAGCTGACTGATGTGCTCGGGCGCCATCCCGCCACCATCCAGGACAAATGGTTCGCGCGCCTGTTTCTGATCAAGGCCCTGATCTTCGCGAGCCTGGTCGGTTTCTGGCTCTTCTCCGGCTTCATCGCACTGTTCGTGTCCTATCCGGCCGCCGCGGCCATCTTGAGCGCGCATAACTTCCCGCCTGCGCTGGTCGATCCCATCACCATCGGCACCAGCCTGATGGACATGAGCATCGGTCTCCTGATCGCCTTCCGGCGTACCGCTGCCTTTGGGTTGGTTGCGGGCATCGCCGCCTCGCTCGGCTATATGGTGGGCGCGGCGATCCTGACGCCCGACCTGTGGGTCGAGCCGCTCGGCGCGCTGGTGAAGACGGGACCGGCGATCGTGCTGATGGTCGTCGCGCTCCTGATGCTGGACAACCGCTGATGAGCAAATGGCCCGACGACGACGTGATCCTGTTCGACGGCGTCTGCATCTTCTGCTCGCGCTGGGTCCGGTTCGTTGCGAAACGCGACATCGGGAAGAGGTTTCGTTTCACGCCGATCCAGTCGGACTATGGAACGCGGTTGGCAATCGCATTCGGCATCGATCCCGATGATCCCGACACCAACGCGGTGGTTCATGACGGCAAGGTCTTCACAAAGTCGGATGCCGCGTTGACCGTGCTGTCGCTTTTGCCGCGCTGGGGCTGGGTGCGCGCCCTGTTCGCGATCCCGAAGCCGCTGCGGGACGCGGTCTACGGCCTCGTCGCGCGCAACCGCTATCGCATCTTTGGCAGGTACGATGCGTGCTTTGTGCCTGATGCTGATCTGCGGGCGCGGGTGATCGAGTAGCGCGTCATCGCGGGCGCGCCGTGCCCAGGACGACCAAAGCTTCCTTCGCCGCCCGCTCGCCGCTGTCTCTCGCGCCATGGGCGGTCGAGAAGAAATTCGGCGATGTGGCCTCGCCGGCAAAGAACAGCCGGCCGTCGACCGGCGCGGCCAGCACGGCGCGATCACCGGCATGGCCCGGCAGCGCGTGCGAATAGGAGCCGCGGGCGAACGGATCGTGCGCCCAGCGCGATTCGCGCAACGGCCTCAGCTTGCGCCTGATGTCATTGCCGAGGAAGGCGGCGATCTCGTCGATGCTCTGGGCGGCGAAGGCACCCTCGCCCGCATCTTCCAGCTCGCGCGCGAACCGGCCTCCGAAGAAGCCGTCGATGCAGGGCTGGCCGAAGGGACGGATGTGGTAGGTGCCCATCTCCGTGCGCATGGTGGCGCCACGGAGGTTTCCCTCGACCGGAAAGGCTTCGGCGCCGTCGAGCGCCAGCGTCACCTTGTCGTCGACGCCGAGCGGCAGGCCGCGCGCGGCATCGACCTTGACGGGCAGCGCCGGAGAGAAGCGGATGGCCTCGTCGGCGATCAGATTGGTCGGCACGGTGACGATCACGGCCTCGGCCTCGACCGTTCCGCGCGACGTCTCGAGGCGGATGCGCTTGCCGGAATGGTCGATCAGCGTGACGTTGCAGTTCAGTGCGACCGGGCACGGCGCGCCATAGGCGGCGATCAGCGTCCCGTAACCGGCGCGCACGCGCCAATTGAAATAGGTGTCCTCGTAGGCCTCCATGTCGAGGAGCGAGACTTGGTCGAGCTCGCACCCGTTCACGTAGGTCGAGATCGCGTCGATCATCGGATTCCAGCGATTGCCCGGCTCGAGATAGAAGGAGGCAGGTGCATCCTCACCCTGCTCCGCCGCCTCCCAGATGCGCTCGTAGAATTCGTCGATGGCCTGCACGAACGCCTTGCGCTCGGCTTCCGGAAACGCATCGCCAAAGGCGCGGTCGCCCCAGGGCGGCAGGTCCGTGTTGATCTCGAAACCGAGCCGCTTGGCGATTGCGACGAAAGAATTCTTGTCGGCCGAGTGAAGCCAGCCGCAGCCGACATCGAATGTCACCTCAGGCGAGGCCTGCACCGTCCATGCGCGGCCGCCGAGGCGATCGCGCGCTTCAAGCACGATGGCGGAGAGTCCTGTGTCCTTCAGCGCATGCGCAGCGCCCAGCCCGGCCGCGCCGGCTCCGATGATCGCGACATCGACGAAGGAAGGAAGGGAACTCATGGTCCGGCTCTAGCACGTTCCCCGCAGGGGCTAAAGCTGCCCACGCGATCGTGTTCCTATCCGGTCCGGGACTAAGTTCGTCGGGAGGCACAGCACCCTTGCGCTGGTGCCACCTGTTTTGGCGATTACGATAGAAATGGTGGGCACGCTGCGCTTTGCCCACCCTACGCTACAGTGCTGGATGCCCCGGTCGAGCCGGGGCATGACAGTGAGTGAGAGCGGCGGCTTACGCCACCGCTTCCTTGGCCTTTTCGGCGCGCTTGCGCTCGTTCGGGTCGAGGTGCTTCTTGCGCAGGCGGATCGACTTCGGGGTGACCTCGACCAGCTCGTCGTCCTCGATATAGGCGAGCGCCTTCTCCAGCGTCATGCGGATCGGCGGGGTCAGGCGCACGGCTTCGTCCTTCGAGGTCGTGCGGATGTTGGTCAGCTGCTTGCCCTTGAGCACGTTGATTTCGAGATCGTTGTCGCGGGTGTGCTCGCCGACGATCATGCCCTTGTAGACCTTCCAGCCCGGCTCGATCATCATCGGGCCGCGGTCTTCCAGCTTGAACATGGCGTAGGCCACCGCTTCGCCCTGATCGTTCGAGATCAGCACGCCGTTGCGGCGGCCCTGGATCTCGCCCTTGTACGGGGCATAGCCGTGGAACAGGCGGTTCATGATCGCCGTGCCGCGGGTGTCGGTGAGGAGTT
Organism: Bradyrhizobium sp.; assembly: GCF_016462955.1. GTDB lineage: Bacteria > Pseudomonadota > Alphaproteobacteria > Rhizobiales > Xanthobacteraceae > Bradyrhizobium. The sequence goes on from NZ_JAEMSD010000047.1 coordinate 6,311, forward strand.
CGCCCTGGTAGCCGATCAGGCCGCGGGTGGGCGCGTAGAACACCAGGCGCTGGCGGTTGCCGCCGGAGGGCTTCATCTCGATCAGCTCGGACTTGCGCTCGCTCATCTTCTGCACGACCACGCCGGAGTGCTCCTCGTCGACGTCGATCACGACCTCCTCGATCGGCTCCATCGTGGCTCCGGTGGCCTCGTCCTTCTGGTAGACGACGCGCGGACGCGACACCGAGAGCTCGAAGCCTTCACGGCGCATGGTCTCGATCAGGATCGCGAGCTGCAATTCGCCGCGGCCCGAGACTTCCATCGCGTCCTTGTCGGCGGCCTCGACCACGCGCAGCGCGACATTGCCTTCCGCCTCGCGCAGCAGGCGGTCGCGGATCATGCGGCTCGTCACCTTGTCGCCTTCGGTGCCGGCGAGCGGGGAGTTGTTCACGATGAACGACATCGACACTGTCGGCGGATCGATCGGCTGCGCCGGCAGCGGCACCTCGACGGTCGGATCGCAGAATGTGTCGGCGACGGTCCCCTTGGTCAGGCCGGCAATGGCAACGATGTCGCCGGCTTCGGCTTCATCGAGCGGCGTGCGCTCGAGGCCACGGAACGCCAGGATCTTGGTGATGCGTCCGGACTCGACCAGCTTGCCCTCGGCGTTCAGCACCTTGACCTGCTGGTTCGGCTTCAGCACGCCCGACGAGATACGGCCGGTGATGATGCGGCCGAGATAGGGGTTGGCCTCCAGGATGGTGCCGATCATCCGGAACGGACCTTCCTCGACCTTGGGCGCCGCGACGTGGCGCAGGATCAGGTCGAACAGCGGCTCCATGCCCTTGTCCTTCGGACCTTCCGGGCTCTCGGCCATCCAGCCCTGCTTGGCCGACCCGTAGAGGATCGGGAAGTCGAGCTGCTCGTCGGTGGCGTCGAGGGCGGCGAACAGGTCGAACACCTCGTTGATGACTTCGGTCGGGCGCGCGTCGGGACGGTCGACCTTGTTGATGACGACGATCGGCTTGAGACCGACCTTGAGCGCCTTGGAGACCACGAACTTGGTCTGCGGCAGCGGGCCTTCGGCGGCGTCGACCAGCACCAGGGCGCCGTCCACCATGTTGAGGATGCGCTCGACCTCGCCGCCGAAATCGGCGTGGCCGGGCGTGTCGACGATGTTGATGCGGGTGTCCTTCCACTGCACCGAGGCGGCCTTGGCCAAGATGGTGATGCCGCGCTCGCGCTCCAGGTCGTTGGAGTCCATGGCGCGATCCGTCAGCTTCTGGTTTTCGCGGAACGTGCCGGACTGCTGGAGGAGCTTGTCGACCAGGGTTGTCTTGCCGTGGTCGACGTGGGCGATGATGGCAACGTTACGAAGATTCATGAGTGAGCTTCTTTGCGGTCGAACAATGGGTTAAGCGCGATCTCGCCGGTCGGACCGGGACCTCTTCTCGAAACAACGCTGGAAGACTGGAAACGGGGCGCTTTCCGCCCAAAAAGGAAGCCCGGCCATATCAGACCGGGCGCCCTGCGCGTTGCGGCGCAATATATGCAAAAACGGCCAAAAAACAATGTGTTCTTTGGCCGTTGGTTGACTGAATTTTATCCGGGAGTTTCCGGAGGTTAGGCGGAAAGCCGGACTTAGCTGCGGCGGCCCTTGATGGCCGCCCAGATCAGGGCGACGCCCCCGATGCCCACGACGATCCCCAGAAAAACCAGCGGAGCGATATCGCCGGCAATCTTGCCGTCCTCGACCACCGACATGCCGCCGAACAGCAGTGCGCAGAGACCCGGCAGCAACATGAAGATGCCGAAGATCGCCATCAGCGCGGTCAGGCACCCGCCGCGCTTGTCCGTCGGGGCGGGAGGCGGCGCGGCCGGTGGCGCCGGCGGCGGTGTGTCGCTGATGCTCATGCCTGAAGGACTCCCTCGCGCGCCGGCGCGGCCAGCCCGGCGCGGATGCCGTCGATCTGTCCGTTGCGATAAAAGAGATTGTAGGTGTCGAACGGAATGATCGCGCCCTGCTCCGTCACGAAATGGATGCAGCTGCGCTTGACGTTGCCGACGCAGAAATTGAAGCGGTCGAGGAACTGCACGATGGTGACGCGGAAGACGTTCTCGTAAGTGAGGCCCTGCGGCACCTCGAAGCTCGGCAGGCAGCACAGCAGTTCGCAGACGCGCTCGGAGGTGTTGAGCGGGCCCGACGACAGCGAGAACAGATCGACGACTTTCTCCCGCAACACCGGATATTTCTCCGGGCTGATCGTGTTGGGCATCACCGCAACGAGTTGCTCCTGCGGGATCAGTGAGGTCAGCGGCAGCACCTTCTCACCGTTGCGCAGGCCATAGCCGATCGAGATGCTCTCGGGATTGCAGGGCAGCGGGATCATGTCCTTGTCGCCGAACACGCCGGTCTCGACGACGCGGTTGCGGATCTCCGACAGCATGATGCGGTCGGTGGTCTTGTCGAAATTCTCGTTGCGGCCGGCGTCCTGCACCGGCTGCAGCGTGACGCCGCGCACACATGTCCAGGTCAGCGCGTGACGCACGATATCGCCGATCTCGGCGTCGTTGACGCCGCGCTTGATGGTCGCGACCAGCGTTGTCGACACGCCATAATGCTCGAGATTTTCCAGCGCCTGCTGGCGGATTTTTCGCAAATCCGCGCCGCGCAGATCGATCAGGGCGTCGCGCTGGAGCGAGTCGAACTGGAGATAGACCTCCAGCCCGCGCCTGGTCTCGGCAAGCCGCGCCACGAAATCCTTCTCACGCGCGATGCGAAGGCCGTTGGTGTTGATCATGACATGTCGGATCGGCCGCGCGCGCACGGCGTCCAGGATCGCGAAGAAATCCGGATGCAACGTCGGCTCGCCGCCGGATATCTGCACGAGATCGGGCTCGCCTTCGCTCGCCACCAGCGCGTCGAGCATCTTCTCCACCGTTGCGAGGGGCGTGAATTTCGTTCGTGCCGGGGAGGATTCGGCGAAGCAGACCGGACAGGTGAGATTGCAGTGCTCGGTGATCTCGATCAGCGCGAGGCAAGAATGCTGCTCGTGGTCGGGACAGAGGCCACAATCATAGGGGCACCCGAATTCCGTGCGCCGCTGGAATTGCAGCGGCCGGTCGCCCGGCTTGATGAAGTCCTTGCACAGGCGCCAATAGGCGGCATCCGTCGAGACGAGCGTCGACTGCACGCCATGCTCCCCGCAGCGCTTTTCGTACCAGACCTCGTTGTCCTGGATCTGGATCTTGGTCGGCACCAGCTTGAGGCAGGTTTCGCAGAGGGATTGTGTCTGACCCCAGAAGATATAGGGACGCGACTTACGCAACGGCGCGTTCATGCAGGGATCTCGCTTTGGACGCCGTCGCCAGCATGAATGCGGCATAGAGCAGGATGGACAGCGACAGCAGGTGAAACAGGGTGAGCGGGCCGATTAGCGTGGCGTACGGCTTGAGGAATTCCCACAGGAAGCGTTGAGCTCCGTAATAGGCGAGCACCAGGTAGAAACCATTGGTGATCGCAAAGGCGTTCCGGTTCAACACCGCCACGACATAAGCGAGCGCGAACAGGGCCATGGCCGCGCTCTCGTAAAGCTGCACGGGATGGCGGCGAACGCCGTCGCCGAAATCATGGCCCACGGGCAACGCCGTCGGCGTACCATAGGTGAAGTCGTCGAGACCTGCGAAATAGCAGCCGATCCGGCCGATCGCGATGCCCACGGCCAGCGGCAGGGCGAACCGTGCCCCCGTGCGCAAGGAGATGCCGGCGGACCATTTGTAGAGTTCGATCGCCAAGATGCCGCCGGCCAGCGCGCCCTCGACCGATCGCGCAATGCCGCTTTGGCCCGACAGCCACAGATTGGCCGAGCCAAACAGATAGGCGCCGCTACCGGCCCCGAACACTAGCGCGGCGATGTAGGGCAGTTCGAAGGATTGCGAGGGAAACCGCAGGCCCCGTCGCGACAGCCAGAAGATGGCAGCAGCAGCCGCCAGCCACGCCAAGACGTCGAAGAGGGTATGAAGCAAAGCCCCGCTCATCAGGGGGAGAGCATAGCACGGTTACGTTCAGGAAAGCGCGATGCCTATACCTCGTTCTCCCGCAAGGGGAGAAGAAAGAGCAGACTGCGCCTTATCCCGCCTCCCGCTCCTCGGCCGGGTAGACGCCGCGCAGCACCTCCTCGAAATGCAGCTTCACGGCGTCGTTGCACAGGCAGGCGCGCAGCTTGAGACCGTCGCGGTTGCGGACCAGGATCGATCCGCGCCGCGTGTCGAGCACGCCTTCAGCCTTGAACGACTGGAGCACGCGGCTGGCATAGCTGCGGCCGACCCCGAGCAATGTTGCGAGCTGTTCGTGGGTCAGCGGCACGCTGCTCTCGTCGCCGGTGCGCTCCATCGCCGCCAGGATCCATTTGGCGGTGCGCTGTTCGATCGAGTGAATGGCATTGCACGCCGTCGACTGGAAGATCTGGGCCAGCATGCAATCGGCGTAGCGGGCGAAGATATTGCGCAGCGAAGATGATCGCAGCTTGGCCGCTTCGAGCTTGGCGACATGAATGCGCGCAAACGGCCCACCGAACTTCACGCAGATGCGGGTATAGGCCGGCAGAAATCCCTCGCTGACGATGCCGCCGACCGCGCCCTCGCGGCCGACCAGAATGGTCTCGACGTCGCGGCCGTCCTCGTTGGGGACGAGGAATGTCGCGAGCGACGGCCCGCAGGGGAAGTGGACGACCTGCACGTCATCGCCGGGATTGTAGAGCAAATGGCCCGCTGCCCCGTCCTCGACGGTTACGTACGGCGCCAGCAGGGCGTAGTCGGCCTGGCTCAGACGCCTCAGCAGATTGTTGGCCGGCCGGCTCTCGACCTCGGTGACCTTGCCGATTCGCACATCCATTCTGAACCCCCGTCCTTCCTCCCACATTAGCGAGTTCCATCCGCCCCCTGTGTGCACAAGTGGACAGACCCAGGAACGTTCCTGTGGTGAGTTTCGTTCCAGGAACCCTCCGATGCGCGCTAGGCGCTGGTATCGGGGTCCGGCGCCCCAATACGAAACCCCTAGCAAAGATGCGATCATGGCACCCGCTCATTCCAATGGCGCGCCGGAAGACGTTCTCATCGTCGAGGACGACCCGATCATCGCCATCGATTTCGAGGACCGCCTCCTCGGATTCGGGGTTGCCGGTGTGCGCACCGTCGGGTCGGTGACGAAGGCACTGGAAGCCATCGCGAAGCGCACGCCCGACTTCGCGCTGCTCGATGTCGAGTTGATCCGCGAGACAAGCTTTGCGATCGCCGAACGGCTGGTCGCGCTGAAGGTGCCGTTCGTGTTCGTCACCGGCTACGGCGCCGAGGCGCGCATTCCGCCCGCATTGGCCGGCCAACCCCGGTTGCAGAAGCCGTGTTCCAGCGACGCGCTGGAAGCAGCGCTCCAGGCACGGGGTGCCGCTTAACGATCAGCCGTGGCTCGGATCGAGCGTGATCGACCACAGCGCGACGTCGGCACGGTCGCGCAGGGTCACCGTCATCCGGCCGGACGCGCCATCGATCTTGACGTGACCGAAGAACTGCATGCCCGCCGAGGGCGGCAGGTTCTGGCTGTCCTTGCCGGGCGCCTTGACGAAGCGCACCTCGGGGCCAAAGGTGTTGTCGAGCGTGTTCGGGCCGAACGTGCCGGCGTGCAAGGGCCCTGAGACGAATTCCCAGAACGGCTCGAACTCCTGGAATTGCGCCTTGTTCGGATCGTAATAATGCGCAGCGGCGTAGTGCACGTCCGCGGTCAGCCACACGGTGTTGCGGACCGGCGCAATCTTGATGAAGCGCAGGATGTCGGCGATCTCGAACTCGCGTCCGCGCACCGGGCCGTCGCCTTGCGCGACGGCCTCCGAACCGCCCTTTGGCGTGTCCGAGACGATCAGGCTGATCGGCATATCTGAGGCGATCACCTTCCATGTCGCGCGCGAGTTCAACAGGCCGCGCTTGAGCCAGGCGATCTGGTCCGGGCCGAGGAAATGGCTGGCAGGGCCGTAAGCGGTTTCGAGATTGGCGCCGTTCGCCCCGCGATAGCTGCGCTCGTCCAGTACGAATACGTCGAGATGCGGGCCGTAGGAGATCTGGCGATAGACGCGGCCGGGCTCGTTGATGCTCTCCCGCATCGGATACATCTCGTGAAAGGCGCGGGCGCCGCGCGCGGCGAGCAGCGCGACATCGCGCACCTTGTAGGCGGCCGGCAGCTCCTTCGACGGCGACCAGTTGTTGGTGACTTCGTGGTCGTCCCACTGCACGAAGATCGGTACCTCCGCATTGAAGGCGCGGAGGTTGTCGTCGGTGAGATTGTATTTATGCGCGGCGCGAAACTCGTCCAGCGTCTCGGCGACCTTGGCCTTCTCGGGAATGGTCAGGTTCTTCCAGACCTTGCCGTCGGCGAGCTTCACCTCGGATTGGATCGGACCGTCGGCATAGATGGTGTCGCCGGAGTGCAGGAAGAAATCCGGCCGGTGCTTGCGCATCGCCGCGAAGGTGACCATGCCGCCGTCGTCGGGGTTGATGCCCCAGCCTTGCCCTGCGACGTCGCCGCCCCATACGAAGCTGACGTCGCGGCGGTCGGCCGGCGCGGTGCGGAAGCGGCCGGTCACAGCTTCGCCTTGGATCGCGCTGTGCGAGAGATCGCGGAAGCGGATCCGGTAGAAGATGTCCTGGCCGGCCGGAAGATTGTCGACCAGCATCTTCGCGGTGAAGTCGCTCTCGGGCAGCGCCGCGACCGGCGGCAGCGCGCGGGCGTCTCTGAAGGATTCGGTCGTCGCCACTTCGACCAGCATCTGTGCGGGCCGGTCGGTCCGCGCCCACACCACGCCGCCGCTGGCCGTAACGTCGCCCGACTGCACGCCATGCGTGACCGCCGGCCGGTCGGCCGCGCGCGACAGGTAGGGCATCGCGATCGTGCCGAGCGCGCCGGCGCCGGCGGCGAGGAAGCGGCGGCGGGAGAACGTGATGTGCATGAGTGGCTCTGACTCCGAGCTTACGGGAGAGGCGGTCATTCCGGGGCGCGCGTAGCGCGAGCTGTGGTGCGCAATTGCGCACCTGAGAATCCGTGTCTCCTCGTGAATGCGGCGCGATGGATTCCGGGTTCGCGCTACGCGCGCCCCGGAATGACGAGGAGGCTATATTGAGACAATGTGACGCAGCGATAACGTGCGCGGGCGCTCACGCGGTGCCGGCGGCCCGGAATTGCGCGCTGGCGCGCTGCAGGTTCGGCGGCAGGCTGAACAGCACGGCCTTGCGGTCGGCGACGGCGGCGTGGAACTGGTCGAGTGCGATGTTGAAGGCGGTGAGCGCGGCTTCCTCGATCGCGCCGTGATCGAAGCAGCGCAGCGTGTCGCGCAGGATCTCGTCGGCCTCGGTCTGCATCTGGTCGAGCTCTTCGGTCGTCTCGCATTTGCGTGCCGCGGCGATCATGTCGAGCAGGCGTTCGCGCTGGTGATTGCTGTTGTCGCGCTCGTCCTTTTTCAGATAGCCCGCGAACCAGGCGCCGATCGAGCCCATGGCGGACAGCGCCATCAGGCTCCACCAGATGTAATCGCTGTATTTGTCGAGGAAGGTCTTCTCCTCGCCGTCGACGAAGGCGGCCGCACCCGGGTGCACCGGGATCACCGCATCCTTGTCGGTGTCGGGCGTTTCGATCTTGGCCGCCAGCGGGAATTCCGCCACCAGTTGCTGGCGCACGGCGAACAGCTGACGCGTGAACGCTGCGATTTCGGCCTCGGCGACGCCTTTGCGCGCCACGATGTGGTGCGCGAAGCTGATGGTCTTGATTTCCTCCTCGGGCCGGGCAGGCGAGCCGCCATAGGCGCCGGCGGGAATCTCGGACGCTTCGTAGATCGGATGGTTCTGCGCGATCGCATCCGCCGAATCGATCGCAATGAAGCTGGGCGCGCCGAAATCCTTGGTGGTTGCGGCGATCGCATCCGCCGTGATCTTGCTGTTGACCGGGCCGGCCGCGAGATAGACGTCGGCCTTCTGGCCCTTGATCGCCTCGGCAACTTCGTTGGCCGGAAATTGCACGATCTCGACCTTGGCGGGGTCGACACCGTATTGCTGCAGAATCACCTTGAGCAGATTGACGTTGGCCTGGGTGCGGCCGACCACGCCGACGCGATGACCGGCGAGCTGAGCGATCCTGGTGATCTTCGCGCCCTTCTTCCTGCCTTTGGCGGGCACGGACCACAGCACCACGACGTTCTTGCGCAGGGTCGCGACCGCCTGTGCGTTCTTCGGCACGTCGAGATCACCGCGAACGATGGCGAGATCGACCTTGCCTTCCGCGAGCGCAGTGGCGCTGGCAGTCGCGCCGTCGGTCTGGATCGGGCGCAGCCGCACGTAGCTCTTGTGTTGCGCAAAGCCTTGCGTCAGCGCCTGCACGACCTTGACGTCGTCGCTGTTGGCGGGGCCGACCGCGATTCTGAGCGTCACGGGACGCATCGCGAAGTAATAGCTGGCGGCGACCACGCCGACGATCGCAAGCAGGAACGCCAGAGACACGAGCGCCGTCTTCCGCGCCGCGGATCGCGGCGAAGGCGGAGGGGGCGCTTCGGCCAGGTCCAGTCCCCCGGTCATCGATCTCCCAAACAGGCGCTTCAGGCTCAGTTTCATCTTGGCCGGCGATTTACGCGTGCAATTGTAGCAAATTTCTTGTGCGGCGGGATTACATCTCCGTCATGGTTAGCGGATGACCGAAATCCCGTATGAACCCGGGTCGTAGGCGAGGTGTTAGGGTAAAGTTCCCCTGAACGAGGGAGAGGACCATGGCAGAACGGCTGACGGCTGAGGCGCGCGAGGAGGCGCTGGGCGGACTATCGGGCTGGACCGAGGTTCAGGGCCGCGACGCTATCGGGAAAACCTTTGTCTTCAGGGATTTCAACGAGGCGTTCGGCTTCATGACCCGGATCGCACTGGTCGCCGAGAAGATGGATCACCATCCGGAATGGCGCAACGTCTACAAGACGGTGGAGGTGGTGCTGTCCACCCACGATTCCGGCGGCGTCACCACGCTCGACATCGATCTGGCCAAGGCGATGAACGCCATCGCGACGTGACACGGGCGAGACGTGACACGGGCGACCTGACACGAGACGGACATCTTGCAGCACGAGGCCTCATCCCCATCTTGTGATCAAGAGGAGATGCGGCGGTGCGCCGCTGCGGACGAACGGGAGTTTTGAGCATGGCTGCCGAGCACAGCGTCGGCTTCGAGCCGGCCGATCGGCTCGCGGAGGATCGCGAGAGCGTACGCCGCCGCTTCTGGCGCAAGCTGAAGCGCGTCGCCGCGCGCCTGCCGTTCACGGAAGACCTGCTCGCCGCGTACTACTGCGCATTCGACCGGCAGACGCCGCGCCACGTCCAGGCCTCGCTGCTCGGGGCCATCGCCTATTTCGTCCTGCCGTTCGACTTCGTCGCCGACGTGATGCCGGTGCTGGGTTTCGCCGACGACGCCGCCGTGCTCGCGACCGCCATCCGCATGGTCGCCGGCCACATCACGAACGAACATCGCGAGGCCGCCCGCGCCGCGCTGAAGCGCGGCGTGGATGAGGCCGCCGGCAAAGCAGAAGTCGCGTAGCCAACTCGACCTCAGCCACCTGCATCAGCTCTCACGGATGCAGGATCACCTTGCCCATGGCCTGGCGTCCCGCCAGCACCTTCAACGCGTCCGCCGTCTGCGCCAGCGGGAAGGTGCGGTCGACATGCGACGAGATCTTGCCTTCCGCGGTCCACTTCACGAGCTTCTCGAGATTGGCGCGGTTCTTCTCCGGATTCTGCCTCGTCCATGCGCCCCAGAACACGCCGCGAATGTCGCAGCCCTTCAAGAGCGCTAGGTTCAGCGGCATCTTCGGAATGTCGCCGGCGGCAAAGCCGATCACAAGGAAGCGGCCCTCCCAGGCGATCGAGCGCAGCGCCTGTTCGGCATAGGCACCGCCCACGGGATCGAAGATGATGTCGACGCCCTTGCCGCCGGTGAGCTTGCGCAAGCCTTCCTTCAGGTCTTCCTTGGCGTAGTTCAGCGTCAGCTCGGCGCCATGCGCCTTGGCGAATTCCAGCTTCTCCTCGGACGAGGCGCAGGCGATCACCTTCAGGCCCATCAGCTTGCCGAGTTCGCAAGCCGCAAGGCCGGTGCCGCCGGCCGCGCCCAGCACCGCGAGCGTCTCGCCCGGCTTGGGGCTGGCGCGGTCCTCCAGCGCATGCAGCGCGGTGCCGTAGATGATGATGATGCCGGCCGCACGGTCGTAATCCAGATTGTCGGGAATCTTCACGATCGAGGCCGCCGGCAGCGCGATCTTCTCGCGCGCGCCGTTGTGACCGCAGGAAGCGACCACGCGATCACCGACCTTCAGATCGGTTACGCCGGCGCCGACGCTCTCGATCACGCCCGCGACTTCCGCGGCCGGCGAGAACGGGAACGGCGGCTTGATCTGGTACTTGCCCTGGATCATCAGGATGTCGAAGAAGTTCAGCGCCGCCGCCTTGATCGCAATCACGGCTTCGCCGGGACCCGCCACCGGATCCGGCACCTCGGTGAGCACGAGATCGTCGGGCTGGCAATATTGCGAGCAGAGGATGGCTTTCATGGCGGCACCTTCTTGAGAAGTAACTGAGCGTTTCGAGTGGAATTATAGTTGGGTCCGGTTTTGCCGGATTTAGCTCGGTCGGACAATCCGGATTCTTTGCCTGAGCAGCGCCACGGCCTATCCTCCCATCAGTGGGAGCGCAGCGAAGCAGGCCAGACTATTTCCGCCTCACGGACTCCGGATTGCCTCGCTGCGCGCGCAACGACGAAGTCTCTGGCAATAGCGAGGATTCAAACGATGTTTGAAACGAGCCTGCTCGCGCACAAGCGCATTCTCGTCACCGGCGGCGGCTCCGGCCTCGGCGCCGCGATGGGCCGACGTTTTCTCGCGCTCGGCGCCGAGCTCGTGATCTGCGGCCGCACGCGCGACCGGCTGGAAGCGACCGCGAGCGAGATGCGCGAGCAAATCGGCGGCAAGGTCACCACCATCGCCTGCGACATTCGCGATGGCGCCGCGGTCGACGGCATGATGGAGACGATCTGGCGCGATGCGCCGCTCGACGTCCTCGTCAACAATGCTGCGGCCACCTTCATTGCACAGACCGAGCACCTCTCCTTCCGCGCCGCCGATGCGATCCTCGCGCCCACGCTGCATGGCGCGATGTATTGCACGCTCGCCGCCGGCCGGCGCTGGATCGAAGGCAGGCACCGCGGCGTCGTGTTGTCGATTCTCTCGACCTCGACGATCACCGGCCGCGCCTTCACCGTCCCGTCGGCGATGGCGAAGTCGGCGCTGCTGGCGATGACCAAGAGCCTTGCGGTGGAATGGGGGCCGAAGGGCATCCGCACCGTCGCGATCGCACCGGGCCCGTTCCCGACGGCGGGCGCAACGGGCCAGCTCCGCCCCGAAGGCCGCGACGACAGCTGGACCGCGCGCAATCCGCTCGGGCGCACCGGGGAGCACGGCGAGCTTGCCGATCTCGCCAGCTTCCTGGTCTCGGACCGCGCCGGCTACATCAATGGCGAGATGGTGACGATCGACGGAGGTGCGCATTTGCGCAGTTCCGGCGCCGAGGATTTGCTCGGATGGACCGAGGCGCAATGGGCCGAGCAACGCGCCGCGCGATCCAGGGCCTAGCCGCTATCGATTCCGCTAACTGCCTTCCCAAATTGGACTTTCCCGGCTATCCCTGCCCGTGGACAAAGCGCGGCCGAGCCATCTTCCAGTCACAATATTGAGGGAACCACTCCAGCATGTGGCGGGTGCTGATTTTAGCTTTGATGACTGGCGTCATGGCCGGGGGAATCGCCGATTCCGCGCGGGCGCAGACGGCGCAACCGGCGCCCAAGGCTGCTGCAAAAGAGTCTGCACCAAAGGCTGCGGCACCGGCCAATACGACTGCCAAGGCGGCTGCAAAGCCCGAGAGCAAACCGGCAGCCCCGCCCGCTGCGGTTGCGGGCGGCGCGGAGCCGACCCTGATCGGGCAGTTCGGCACCTGGGGCGCCTATTCGGCCACGCCGAACGGCAAGAAGGTCTGCTTCGCGCTGGCAAAGCCCTCGGCGTCGAAGACCAATCCGCCGAATCGGCCGCGAGACCCCGCCTATGCCTTCGTCTCCAGCCGGCCGGCCGAGAAGGTCAACAACGAGGTCTCGGTGATGATCGGCTACGCGCTGAAGCCGGGCTCGGAATCCGTCGTCGAGGTCGGCGGCGCGTCCTATGCCATGTACACGCAGGGCGACGGCCTCTGGATCAAGAACGCGGCCGAGGAGGAGCGGATGGTCGAAGCCATGCGCAAATCCGCCGATCTCGTGGTCAAGGGCGTGTCGGCCAAGGGCACGGAGACGACCGACACCTTCTCGCTGAAGGGCCTCGCCCAGGCACTCGACAAGATCGCGCAGGACTGCCGACGGTAAGAGTGTCGGCGTTAAGACTGCGGGCGATAAGGTCGCAATCGGCGGTTCCGGTTGCTATATAGGGGCCGTTCCAGATTTCCTCCGTCATTCCGGGGCGATGCGCAGCATCGAACCCGGAATCTCGAGGTTCCGGGTTCAGCTCTTCGCGCTGCCCCGGAACGACCAAGCCATTAGGTCCATTCAATGCAACCGACGACCGAGCCGCACAACGCAACCCTGGTGGAGAAAACTCCGCTCGAAACCTATGTGCCGCCGGCGAAGCCGTCGCTGATCGGTCTGTCGCGCACCGAGCTTGCCGATCGTCTCGGCGAGATCGGCGTTGCCCCGGCCCAGCGCAAGATGCGCGTTCAGCAGCTCTGGCACTGGATCTACTTCCGCGGCGCCCAGAGCTTTGACGAGATGACCTCGATCTCCAAGGGCATTCGCGCCGACCTGGCCCAGCATTTCACCGTGGACCGCCCCGAAGTCGTGGCCGAGCAGATCTCCAACGACGGCACCCGCAAATGGCTGCTGCGGCTGCCGAGCGGCGACAGCGTCCAGAAGGCGCATGAAGTCGAGTGCGTCTACATTCCCGAGACCGATCGCGGCACGCTGTGCGTCTCCTCGCAGGTCGGCTGCACGCTCAACTGCTCCTTCTGTCATACAGGCACGCAGAGGCTGGTGCGCAACCTCACCGCCGGCGAGATCGTCGGCCAGATCATGGTTGCGCGCGATCGTCTCAACGACTGGGCCGACCGCGAGGACGGCACGCGCCGCGTCACCAACATCGTGATGATGGGCATGGGCGAGCCGCTCTACAATTTCGACGCGGTGCGCGATGCGCTCCTGATCGTCGGCGACAACGAAGGCATCGGCATCTCCCGCCGCCGCATCACGCTGTCGACCTCGGGCGTGGTGCCGAACATCGCGCGCACCGGCGACGAAATCGGCGTCATGCTGGCGATTTCGCTGCATGCGGTGCGTGACGAACTGCGCAACGAACTGGTGCCGCTGAACAAGAAGTATCCGATCAAGGAACTGCTGGACGCCTGCCGCGCCTATCCCGGCTCGTCGAACTCGCGCCGGATCACGTTCGAGTATGTGATGCTGAAGGGCGTCAACGATTCGCTGGATGACGCCAAGCTGCTGGTGAAACTGCTCAAGGGCATCCCGGCCAAGATCAATCTCATTCCGTTCAATCCGTGGCCCGGCACCAAGTACGAATGCTCGGACTGGGAGCAGATCGAAAAATTCTCCGAGTATGTTTTCAACGCGGGCTATTCGTCGCCGGTGCGCACCCCGCGCGGCCGCGACATCCTCGCCGCCTGCGGACAGCTCAAGTCCGAGACCGAGAAATTGTCCGCACGCGAACGTCAGGCGCTGCGCGCCATGGCAATGACGGATTGAATGTCGTGAGAGCGTACAGGCTTGGCCGTATTCTTCTGGCCTATGTCTGCGCATTATTCGCCGCGTCTCTTGCGATCGCTATTTTTCATGTTGTCATGATCATGCTTGTTGAGCCGAAGACCAGTTCGAAAGTGCTTCTGTTCATTTTGCCAGCGACGCTTGGTCTCACTCCGTTCGTGTTGCTCTTTACCATTATCCCCGGCCTGATTGTTGCGATAAGCGCGGAGCTTGCAGGATTGCGCTCTTCGGTGGCTTACATATCAATTGGCGTTGGTGTAGCTTTGTTATGCTTAGGAGTTGTTGTCGGTTGGGATGTAATCAATTTGTTGATCTATCCAGCCTCAGGAGCAGTAGCAGGTTATGTTTACTGGTTGGTTGCAGGCCGTAACTCCGTTCCATACGGTTATTGATCGCTCCCCATGGCAGTGATCGGACGTCTGTTCGCAATTTTCTTCGGATTTCTCGCTGCGTGTTTCGTGGCGGGCGCGGTGGTGATCTACGCGATCTTCTTTCCGGAGATGAGCGACGTATCGCTCGATTTCGATCAGGGCGCGATCAATCTCATTCTCGGATTCGGCTTCATCCTTGTCAGCGGATTTGCGCTGATGCCGGCCCTGATCATGGCGCTGGTCACCGAAGCGTTTTCGATCCGGCACATTCTTGCCTACGCTGTCGCAGGCGGCCTCGCGGGCCTGTGCTGCTATCTTGCCTTCATCCCGTTCGACACCGTGAACATGACCTTCAACGGCATCATCCGCCGGCATCTCGAAGTGATGGTCGGCGCGGGGATTCTCGGCGGCGTGATCTACTGGATGATCGCTGGCCGCAATGCCGGTGCGTGGCGCACGTCGCCGCCGGCTCCGCCACCGTTGCCGCCCCTGCCGCGTTAAGCCGGATTCGTTCGTCATTGCGAGGAGCGCAGCGACGAAGCAATCCAATCTTACTGATACCGAAGCTGGATTGCTTCGCCTCGCTCGCAATGACGGGAATTATTTCTTCGCCCAGCGCAGCGCCTGCTCGAGGCGATCGTTGCCCCAGAACAGTTCACCGTCCTGCGTGGTGAATGTCGGCGCACCGAAGAACTCGCGCCTCTGGGCTTCCGCCGTCAGCTCGCGCAGCTCCGTCTTGATCTCGTCGGCCTGCGCGCTGGCGAAGGTCGCATCCACCGGCACTTTGATTTTTGTCAGGATGTCGGCGATCACGGTTGGCTCAGAGATGACGCGGTTCTCGGCGTATTCGGCGTGAAACACCGCGCGGCTGAAATCCTCGCCCCACGTGTCTTTCAATCCCACCAGTGCGACGCGGCTCGCCAGCACCGCCGATTGCGGAAATACACTCGGCCACTGAAAGCCGACGCCGATCTCCTCCGCGCTGCGCTTCACGTCGCGGATCATGTGCTTGCCGCGCAACGGAAACAGATTGAACGGGGAATCCGTCATGCCTTGAGTCGCGAAAATCGGCCCGAGCAGAAACGGCCGCCACCGCACCTGAACACCTGCGGCATCGGCCAGCGGCGCAATGCGTGTCGCGGACAGGAACGAATAGACCGAGGCGAAATCGAACCAGAAATCCAGAACGGGCTTGGGCATGGTCCTGGGAGGCTCCCGCTTTGAAGGCATGTTTTTGCAGTGCTGTTTTAAAGCTTAACACGGATCGGGGGAGGCCGCCGGAATGCGGCGTGTGGCCACTTTTATTCCCCTGCCGGCTCGGCTAAACCCCCCGCCATGAACCGGACCGGACTCTACATCGCGCTCGCGATCTCGGTGGTTTTCGGATTGCTGTTCGGCCTCTATCCCGAACTCGATCTGAAAGTTGCCGCATTCTTCTACGACGCGACGACCAAAAGCTTTCCGCTGAAATCCAGCACGTGGGCCGCGATCGCCCGCGACGGCGCGATGTGGATTGCGTGGGGTCTGGTGATGCCCGCGCTAGTGTCGCTGGTCGTCAAGCTGATCCGTCCGGTGAAGCCGCTGATGATCTCCGGCCGCGCCATGGTGTTTCTGATCGTGACGATGTTGCTCTCGGCGATCGTGCTGTCGAACATCGTGTTCAAGGGCTACTGGGGCCGTCCGCGTCCGGTGGTGGTGACGGAGTTCAACGGGCCGCTTGAATTCAAGGCGTGGTGGGACCCGCGCGGCGCATGCCCGAAGAACTGTTCGTTCTTCTCCGGCGAGGGCGCGACTGCATTCTGGACCTATGCGCCCGCCGCGTTGACGCCGCCGCAGTGGCGTCCGCTGGCCTATGTCGCGGCCACTGCGTTCGGTGTGTTCACCGGCGGTCTTCGCATGTCCTTCGGCGGCCACTTTCTGACCGACGTGCTGTTCTCCGGCACGGTGTCGTTCATCGTGATCTGGCTGGCTTATGCCTTCATCTACCGCTGGCCGTCGACGCGGCTGACCGACTACGGCATCGACGCGTGGCTGACGCGCTTCGCATGGCCGGGCTATCGCTGGCGGCAGAAGCGCCTCGGCCGCGACGTCGGCGAGACCCCGCGCATCAGGCCGGGTGCGGAGACCGCTGCGGACGGCGGAGCGCCTGTTCTGCGGCCCTCGCGGAGCGTCAGAGGCCGGTCAGCGCGTGATGCTCCCGGAGTGTCATTGCCGGGCTTGACCCGGCAATCCATCTT
>NZ_JAEMSD010000872.1:0-703 GCF_016462955.1 Bradyrhizobium sp.
GCGCCATCGCACGGCGCGACCCGCTTTTCCTCCGTGTTTGGCACCAGGAGGCGTTGAGATGACCCGGCATCGCGGACGCGGCATGGCATCGATCAACTACCCCATCGGCATGAATCTCGGCGGCGATCCGAGCCAGGCGCTGGTGCATTCGAACCCCAGCGGCAAGTTCACGGTGGCTTTGTCGTCGATCGACCTGGGACAGGGCATGAAATCGGTGACGCGGCAGATCTGCGCCGAGACGCTCGGCGTGCCCGTCGAGGACGTCTATGTCGACACCGCGGATTCGGACACCGGGCCGCACTGCATGGGCTCGTTCGCCTCGCGCGGCACCCACCGCGTCGGCAACGCTGTGATGGCCGCCGCGCGCGAGGCGCGCGGCGTGATGATGGAGGCCGCGGCCGAGGAGCTCGAGGTCAACGCCGCCGATCTCGAAACCGACGGCCGCGGCAACATCCACGTCAAGGGCGCGCCGCACCGCTCGATCTCGACCAAGGACGTCGCCATAGCCGCGCAGTTCAAGCAGGGCAAGACCATCTCTGGACGCGGCATCTTCCTGGTGCCGCTGTCGAACGTCGACCCGGAAACGGGCGAGATGTCGCCGGCGACCTGCTACGCCCATGCCTGCCTCGTCGCCGAGGTCGAGGTCGACGACGAGACCGGCGAGGTCGCGATGGTCCGGATGGACTCGGCTTACGAGCTCGGC
>NZ_JAEMSD010000872.1:713-1240 GCF_016462955.1 Bradyrhizobium sp.
GAGCTCGGCCGCGCGCTCAATCCGCGGCTGGTCGAGCAGCAGCTCGTCGGCGGCGCCTGGATGGGCGTCAGCCACGCGCTCTACGAGACGCCTGAGCCATACTATCCCGATCCCGTCCACGGGCCCCGCGACTTCGTCGAATATCTGATGCCCGGTCCCGGCGACATCTGCCCGCACGATATTGCCGTGCTGGAGCGTCCCGCTCCCGATGGGCCGTTCGGGGGAAAAGGCCCTGGCGAAATGTGCGCCAATCCGGTGCTGCCGGCCGTGGCGAATGCGATCTTCAACGCGGTGGGCGTGCGCATCGACGAGCTGCCGATCACACCGGAAAAGGTGCTGCGGGCGATCAAGGCGCAAGGCGGCGCGCGGCCGCAGGCGCGGCGCTGAGGCGGGGTCATGGCGGTTCGCAGCAACATCGTCGGCATCGACAGCCCGGAGGCGTTGGAGAAGGCGCTGCGGGCGGCCTATTACCTCGCCGACGAGGGATTGGCGACCGCTGCCTATCTCGGCCTCGCGCTGGGCAAGCC
>NZ_JAEMSD010000872.1:1250-1622 GCF_016462955.1 Bradyrhizobium sp.
CGTCTCATCCGCCTGCAATGCTACGAGGGCATCGACGCGGCCGCCGCGCTCTACGAGTGGAACTATCCGCGCCAGATGCTGGCGATCCGCCAAGCCGGGGATGAGAGCATCGACATCTATGGCGAGACGTTCCTGATCGAGCGTCCGATGCTGGCGGCGCTGCGCGCGCCGGATTCCACCGTGCTGCTGATCGACGAGATCGACCGCGCCGACCAGGAGTTCGAGGCCTTCCTGCTCGAATTCCTCTCCGACTTCCAGATCTCGATTCCCGAGCGCGGCACGGTCCGCGCCGCCGAGCGGCCGGTGGTGGTGCTGACGTCGAACCGGACACGCGATCTGCACGAAGCCCTGCGCCGCCGCTGCGTGTATCAC
>NZ_JAEMSD010000428.1 GCF_016462955.1 Bradyrhizobium sp.
GATGATCCGCAAGCAGACGCTGGTCTACAACCGCACGCGTCAGGCGCAGATCACCAAGGAACTGATCGAAATCATCTCGGGCGCCGAGGCCGTCTGACCAAGGCGCTTCAGCACCCATCTCACGCAACATCCCGGTCGGATTGACCGTGGTCTAGAAGTTCGGATCGAAGGAGACATTCAATGGCAGCCCAGGTCGGTCGCGTCACCCAGGTCATCGGCGCCGTCGTCGACGTGCAGTTCGAAGGCCACCTCCCGGCCATTCTCAACGCGCTCGAGACCAAGAACGGCGGCAACCGCCTTGTGCTCGAAGTCGCCCAGCATCTCGGCGAATCCACGGTGCGCACCATCGCGATGGACACCACCGAAGGTCTGGTCCGCGGCCAGGACGTGACCGACACCGGCGCGCCGATCCGCGTCCCCGTCGGCGAAGGCACGCTCGGCCGCATCATCAACGTCATCGGCGAGCCGATCGACGAGGCCGGTCCCGTCAAGTCGGAAGGCCTGCGTGCCATCCACCAGGAGGCGCCGAGCTACACCGACCAGTCGACCGAAGCTGAAATTCTCGTCACCGGCATCAAGGTCGTCGACCTGCTCGCGCCCTATGCCAAGGGTGGCAAGATCGGCCTGTTCGGCGGCGCCGGCGTCGGCAAGACCGTGCTGATTCAGGAGCTGATCAACAACGTCGCGAAGGCGCACGGCGGTTATTCCGTGTTCGCGGGCGTCGGCGAGCGGACCCGCGAGGGCAACGACCTCTATCACGAGTTCATCGAATCCAAGGTCAATGCCGACCCGCACAATCCGGATCCGAGCGTGAAGTCGAAATGCGCGCTGGTGTTCGGCCAGATGAACGAGCCCCCGGGCGCCCGCGCCCGCGTCGCGCTCACGGGCCTGACCATCGCGGAAGACTTCCGCGACAAGGGCCAGGACGTGCTGTTCTTCGTCGACAACATCTTCCGCTTCACCCAGGCCGGCTCGGAAGTGTCGGCGCTCCTGGGCCGTATTCCTTCGGCGGTGGGTTATCAGCCGACGCTCGCGACCGACATGGGCGCGCTGCAGGAGCGCATCACCACCACGCAGAAGGGCTCGATCACTTCGGTGCAGGCCATCTACGTTCCGGCCGACGACTTGACCGACCCGGCGCCGGCGACCTCGTTCGCGCATCTCGACGCGACCACCACGCTGTCGCGCTCGATCGCCGAAAAGGGCATCTACCCGGCGGTGGACCCGCTCGACTCGACCTCGCGCATGCTCTCTCCGCTGGTCGTCGGCGAGGAGCACTACGCGGTCGCCCGTCAGGTCCAGCAGGTGCTGCAGCGCTACAAGGCGCTTCAGGACATCATCGCCATTCTCGGCATGGACGAGCTTTCGGAAGAAGACAAGCTGGCGGTGGCCCGCGCCCGCAAGATCGAGCGCTTCATGTCGCAGCCGTTCCACGTCGCCGAAATCTTCACGGGGTCGCCCGGTAAGTTCGTCGACCTCGCCGACACCATCAAGGGCTTCAAGGGCCTGGTCGAAGGCAAGTACGATCACCTGCCGGAAGCCGCCTTCTACATGGTCGGCACCATCGAAGAAGCCGTCGAGAAGGGCAAGAAGCTGGCGGCGGAAGCGGCCTAAGCTTTCTCATCTCGTCATCGCCGGGCTTGACCCGGCGATCCATCAAAAGAGAATTTTGATGGATGGACCCGCGGGTCAAGCCCGCGGGTGACAAGCGGAAAACAACGGATAGCCCATGGCCACCTTCCATTTCGATCTCGTCTCTCCGGAAAAGCTCGCCTTCTCGGGTGAGGTCGACCAGGTCGACATCCCCGGCGTCGAGGGCGATTTCGGCGTGCTGGCCGGGCATGCCCCGGTCGTGGCTGCGATCCGGCCAGGCATTCTCACGGTGACCACCGGCGGCAGGCACGAGAAGATCATCGTGCTCGGCGGCATCGCCGAGGTCTCCGAGAATGGCCTGACGGTGCTCGCCGACGTCGCGACGTCGCTGGCCGAGCTCGACCGTGCCCAGTTCGCCGAGACGATCGCGGAGATGGAAGAGGGATTGAAGGAGCATGAAGGCGGCGAGCTCGATCAGGCCATCGAGCGGCTCGACCACTTCAAGAGCATCCAGCAGCAGCTCAACTCCACGGCTATGCACTAAGCCCCGGGGCGCCGCTCCGGGGCTCGATCTCCAAATTCCTGAACAGAATCAGCGCTCGTCACGAAAGTGGCGGGCGCTGAAATCTTGTTGGGCCGTCGCTGGCGCTGCCGCGCATTTTATCGCGAAGCGTCAAACACTTGGCTACTGTGCATGGGGTTGTTTTCGAGAGTTCAGCCGGAGAAGGCAGCAAACTCGCGCGCCACCGCCTCATAGACCCCACGCCGGAACGGCACAACGAGTTCTGCGACGCGGTCGAGCCGCTCCCAGCGCCAGGCGTCGAATTCGGCAGGCTGGCCGTTGCGCGGCGTCAGCGGATCGATCTCGTCATCCCTGCCGGTGAAGCGCAGCGCGAACCACTTTTGCCGCTGGCCGCGAAACTTCGCTAGCCGATGCGTTTGCGGGCCGTCGTAAGGCGGGAATTCATAGGTGAGCCAGTCGGTCTCGCCGAGATAGTCGGCGCTGACGACGCTGGTCTCCTCCCAGAGCTCGCGCATCGCCGCATCGCGCAGGTTCTCGCCCTCGTCGACACCGCCCTGCGGCATCTGCCAGTCGAGGCCGGGGAGGATGATCTCGGGCCCATCGCCCTTGAAGCGATGGCCGATCAGCACGCGGCCCTCGGCATTGAAGAGCGCGATGCCGACGTTGGGGCGGTAGGGTTTGTCGCTGGTCACTTACAAATGTCTCTCGTCGTCATTCCGGGGCGATGCGCAGCATCGAACCCGGAATCTTGAGGTCCCGGGTTCGATGCTTCGCACCGCCCCGGGACGACAATAGAGATTATTGGTCCACCAGCGCGGAAAATTCCTGCACCACGCGCTCGTAGACCGGGCGCTTGAACGGAATGATCAGCTCGGGGAGGTTCTTCATCGGCTCCCAGCGCCAGCTCAGGAACTCGGCCTTGTGGCCGCCGCCGGGATGCTGGACGTTGATCTCGCTGTCCTTGCCGGTGAAGCGCACCGCGTACCATTTCTGCCGTTGGCCGCGATAGCGGCCCTTCCAGGCGCGCCCGGCCACCGTGCGCGGGATGTCGTAGGTGAGCCAGTCCGGGACCTCGCCGAGCCGTTCGACCGAGCGCACGCTGGTCTCCTCATAGAGCTCGCGCTTGGCCGCTTCCCAGGTGTCCTCGCCGGGATCGACGCCGCCTTGCGGCATCTGCCAGACATGGGTGTCGTCGACATGCTCGATGCCGCCGGCGCGGCGGCCGATGAACACCAGCCCCTTTGAATTGATCAGCATCACACCGACACAGGTCCGGTAGGGCAGATCCTCGTAACGCGCCATCCCGCCAGACCTCTCGCATGCCCTCAGGTCCGGCTTGAGCGGCTCCGCGGGAGCCGTGCCGTACCAATTCGTTGATTTAGCTCGATTTTGATTTCAGCATCGCGGTTGTCAATGGCACCAGAAGGATACCCCGGTCTGCCAAGGTCTTGGTCCAGGCACTGATGCGCTCGATCGAGACGGGCAGGGCGGAGGCGGTGCCGACCGCGACGCCGCGCTCGCGCGCCGTCGATTCCAGCTTGTTCAGGGCGCGGTCGATCTCGGTCGGGGTCGGAACCACGTCGATCGCGATGTCGCCCTTGCCGAACGGCATCGCCTGGTTGGCGGCGGCCTGGGGCGCGATGCTGCGGGGCGAGGAGCCGTCGTCGAAGAAGCCGAGGCCGCGTTTGGACGCCTCGCGGATGATCGGTTGCATCGCCGGCTCGGTCGCAATGAAGCGGGCACCCATGAAATTGGTGAGGCCGGCATAGCCCTGCATGCGGCTGAGGTGCCAGTGCAGGCGGTCCATGTTCTGGTCGGGGCTGAGCGACGTCAGCAGCGTCTGCGGCCCCGGATCGTTGTCGGGGAAGTCGTAGGGCTCCATCGGGATCTGGAGGAAGATCTCGTGGCGCTGCGCGCGGGCGCGCTCGGCGAGCTTGCCGGGGTCGGTGCCATAGGGCGTGAAGGCCAGCGTCACCGCCGGCGGCAGCTTCATGATGGCATCAACGGTCTTGGCAGCGCCGACGCCGAGGCCGCCGATCACGATCGCGACCACCGGCATCTTGGCGGCCTTGGCCCGGTCGGCGTCCGCCGCATAGACGTTGAACGGCTTCAGCCCGTCGGCAACCACCGGGATCATGCCGTAGCGCGATTTCTCCAGCAGCTTCGGATTGATCCCGGCCATGACGGACGGCGGGGCGGATGCAGCCTCGCCCTTGTCGGCGGTATCGCCGCCGCCGATCACCACGTCGCGGCGGGCGCCGGTCGAGCCGTCGATCATCGTGATGGTTTTTTGCTCGCCGGGGGCGGCCGGCTTCGGCGCCTCCTTGGTCTCCTGCTGGGTCTCCTTGCCGGGGCCGCTGGCAGGCTTGTCGTCCTTGTCCGTCGGCTTGGGCTCATTGATCGCGAGTCGGCTCATCGGCTCGCCACCGAGCGGGTCCTTGTTGAAGATGGCGAAGCCGGCAAAGGTCGCCAGGAACAGGCCGAGCACAGCGGCCAGCAGCTGCATGGCCGTGAACGGCAGCCGCAGCCGGCGTTTGCGGCGCGGCTTGTCCTGTCCGAGCGGGGCGCTCAGATCATCGGCCGTTTCAGTCATGCGCGATCCCGAATCACTCCAGCCGACGATACCATGCCGGGGTCAAGCGGCGGCAGGCCGGGATAGGCCGGGGATCGGACTTGCAAGCAAAAGGGCGGCTCCAGGAGCCGCCCTTTTCGTTCGATCGCAGAAAGCGACGACTCAGTTCGCCGCTTTGGGCTTGTCGGTCGTCGCCTTGTTGTCGTTGCCCGGCGTCGGCGCCGCGGAGGCGCTGTTCTTGATGCCATGGAGCAGGTCGCCGGCGAGCTTGAGCGCCTTGTCGTCCTTGGCGTCCGGCGGGACGTAGGACTGCGAGCCGGTCTTCTCGTCGCCGTCGTTCTTGAGGTGGCCGCGCAGCGAGGCCTCGCCCTTGGTGTCGGTGCGCGACTTCAATTCGTCCGGCACGTCCTGGAGCACCTCGATGTCGGGCACGATGCCCTTGGCCTGGATCGACTTGCCCGACGGCGTGTAATAGCGCGCCGTGGTCAGCCGCAGCGCGCCGTTGCCGCTGCCGAGCGGGATGATGGTCTGCACCGAGCCCTTGCCGAACGATCGCGTGCCGACGATGGTCGCGCGCTTGTGGTCCTGCAGCGCGCCGGCGACGATTTCCGACGCCGAGGCCGAGCCGCCGTTGACCAGCACGATGACCGGCTTGCCCTTGGTGAGGTCGCCCGCATGCGCGGTGCGGCGCTGGGTTTCCTCGGCATTACGGCCGCGGGTTGAGACGATCTCGCCCTTCTCCAGGAAGGAGTCGGAGACGGTGACCGCTTCCTCGAGCAGGCCGCCCGGGTTGTTGCGCAGGTCGATGATGAAGCCCTTGAGCTTGTCGCTGCCGATCTGGTTGGTGAGGTTGCCGACCTCGCGCTTCAGGCCTTCGGTGGTCTGTTCGTTGAAGGTGGTGATGCGGATATAGCCGATGTCGTCCTGCTCGACACGCGCGCGCACCGAGCGGACGCGGATGTTGTCGCGCACGAGCGTCACGTCGAGCGGATTGTCCTGGCCCTTGCGGATGATCTTGAGCTTGATCTTGGTGTTGACCGGACCGCGCATTTTCTCGACCGCCTGGTTCAGGGTCAGGCCCTGCACGGCTTCGTCGTCGAGATTGGTGATGATGTCGTTGGCCATGATGCCGGCGCGCGAAGCGGGCGTGTCGTCGATCGGCGAGACCACCTTGATCAGGCCGTCCTCCATCGTGACCTCGATGCCGAGCCCGCCGAACTCGCCGCGGGTCTGCACCTGCATGTCACGGAAGCTTTTCGCGTCCATGTAGCTCGAATGCGGATCGAGGCCGGTGAGCATGCCGCTGATCGCGG
>NZ_JAEMSD010000873.1 GCF_016462955.1 Bradyrhizobium sp.
CACGACGATCGGTTGGCCGAGATCCGCCGCCATGCTCTGCACAAGCAGTCGTCCCAGCACATCGGTGGAGCCGCCCGCCGCCCAGGGAATCACCAGGGTAATGGGGCGGCTGGGATAGGCATCCTGCGCCCCGGCCGGGCGCAATGCTGGCAGCACGAGGGACGTGGTCAGCAGAAAACGACGAGTCACCGGTCGCATGGTCCAACTCCTGTGTCGCCGTCGGCGATGCGGCGGGGGTGCTTACCGTGAAGCCAGTCTGCCATACTTCTCGATGGCACGACGTTGCGCAAGCGTTGCCCGATCAGGGCAGCTCGATAATCAGGTTTCGGAAGGCATCCACGGAAACCTTGGCGCCGGGTCCGATCACGCAGGTGGACTCGCGCTCTTCCACCAGGGCCGGGCCTTCGAACCGCGCCCCCGGCGCCAGGGCGTAGCGGTCATAGACCTGGCAGGGCAGCCAGCCGGCGCCCTCGAACAACACGCCGCGCTCACCACGCCTGGCCTTCATGGCGTCGGAGGAGCTTTCGGTCGCGGTGTTCGCAACCTCGGCCAGCTGGATATCCCGGCCGGGCGCGATGCAGGCGACGCGCCAACTCAGCGCCTCGATCGGCAAGTCGGTCAGCGCGCGGCCGAAGCGTTCGCGGTAGCTCACGAAGAAGCTCTCCCGGATGGCCGGCAAGTCGTTCGTGGTGAGTTGCATCGCCGGCAGCTTCACTGGAATCTCGAAGCCCTGGCCGACGTGGCGCATGTCGGCGGCGGCAAGGGCGATGATGTCCTCCTGCGCGGCGCCGGCTTCGAGCAGCAAGGCGCGGCCCTCCTCCGCCATCTGCGCCAGCAACCCGTTCACATACGCCCAGTCCAGCCGCTCCAGCCGCCCCACATGACTGCGGACCAGATCGGTGGCGGGGGGCGCCACCAGGAATCCGAGGGCGGAGGCGACGCCCGCGCCCAGCGGCACCAGCATCCGCTTCATCTTCAGCAGCCGCGCCAGGTCATAAGCATGCACCGGCCCCGCGCCGCCAAAAGCGATCAGCGTGTAGCGGCGCGGATCCCGGCCCTTCTCGGCCAGATGCATGCGCGTCGCCGCCGCCATCGTCTCATCGACGATGCGCCGGATGCCGAGTGCCGCCATGTCGCGCGTCACATTCAGGCCCTGGGCGATGCCCGTCTCGATCGCGCGCTGCACCGCGCCAGGGTCCAGCGCCATTTCGCCGCCGAGGAAATACTTCGGATCCAGTCGGCCGAGCACCAGGTCGCCATCGGTCACGGTCGGTTCGGTGCCGCCGCGCCCATAGCAGATCGGCCCCGGCTTCGCGCCCGCGCTGCGCGGGCCGACCTTCATCAGTCCGGATGCGGCATCGACGCGCGCGATGCTGCCGCCGCCAGCGCCGATCTCGATCATGTCCACGACCGAGACCTTCAGCGGCAGGCCGGAGCCTTTCTGGAAGCGGCGCACGCGGCCGGCCTCGAAGTCGAATTTCCGATCCGGAGCGGCGTTCTCTACCAGGCACATCTTCGCCGTGGTGCCGCCCATATCGAAGGAGACGACGTGATCTTCGCCGGCCAACCGCGCCAGGAAGGAGGCCGCCATGGCACCGGCCGCCGGGCCGGATTCGATC
>NZ_JAEMSD010000874.1 GCF_016462955.1 Bradyrhizobium sp.
GCCTGCGCGCGCTCGGCCGCCTTGCGCATCTCGGCTTCGGTCGCGTGCGGCTTGCCGACGCGCAGATTTTCCGCGATCGACCGGTTGAACAGCAGCGCTTCCTGGAACACCACGCCGATGTTCCGCCGCAGGGAGGCCAGCGTCACCCCGCGCAGGTCCATGCCGTCGATCTTGATGACGCCCGATTGCGGATCGAAGGCGCGGTGCAACAGCGCAATCGCGGTCGACTTGCCGGCGCCCGTCGGGCCGACCAGTGCAATGGTCTGGCCGGGCAGCGCGGTGAAGGTGAGGTCCTCGATCGCCGGCCGCTTGCCGTCATAGGAGAACGTGACGTCGTTGAACTCGACGAGGCCCGACAGCCTTCCGGCATCGATCGCGTCGGGCCGGTCGTGCACCGCGGGTACGGCGTCGAGCACGTTGAAGAACTCGCGCAGGCGCGGGGCTTCCATGAACACGTTGTTGATGAAGCTCACGACCTGCTCGAGCTTCTGGATCAGCATCGTCGCGAAGCTCACGAACATCACGATCTCGCCGACGGATGTCAGCCCCTGGCCGTGCAGCGCGATGCCGAAGGTGAAGATCGCCAGCACCGTGATGGTGGTCGAGGCACGCGTGATCACCGTCACCAGCGCCCACCAGGACAGCACCGGCATCTGCGCGGCGAGCAGCTCGTCGGCGACGGAGCGCAGCCCCTTGACCTCGGATTCGACGCGCACGAAGCTTTGCACCAGCGCGACGTTGCCGAGCGCATCCGAAGCGCGCGCGGAGAGTTCGCTGTAGCGCTCCTCGACCTCCATCTGCATGCCGAAGGTCTTGCGCACCACGAAGGTCGTCAGCGCGGTGAAGACGATGCAGAGCACGAATAGCAGGATCGCGAGCCGCCAGTTCAAATAGAGCGACAACGGCAGCAGCACCACGACCGAGAGGATCGCGGCAAAGTGCTCGCGGAAGAAGCCGAGCCACAGCCGCCACAGCGCATCAGTGCCGTTGAGCATCACCTTCATCAGCCGGCCCGAATGAGTGCCGGAGTGAAACGTCAACGGCAGTTGCAGGATGTGCTCGAAATAATCGGTCAGCACCGCCTGGCGCTGGCGGTGCGAAAGCCGGTCTGCCTGCAAGGCCACCACCGCGCTGCACGCGATGGTGAAGAGCCCGAACGCGACCCAGGCGGCCAGGAACGGCCAGGCCGAGTTGGAGCCTGCTACCGTCTTGCCCGAGAGTACGTCGATGATCCGGCCGAACAGCACGGGCTCGGCGAATTGCGAGCCTGCGAGCAGCAGATTGGCGACCGCGAGCAGCCAGCCCAGCCGCGCCTCCTTGCCGAGCAGCTCGATGACGCGGGTGTAGAGACGGAGGATGGACATGCGGACGAGGAATCGGTGGACAATGGAGCCCTTAGTCTAAGCAGGGATCGCGGCCGGATACAGCGGAAGCTTTTGGTTTTGCTCAGTTGAGCAGCCGCTCCCCGACCGGCGGCAGGAATTGCCCGTCGAAGACATCGCGCGCGACCGGGCGTTTGCGGAATTTGAAGTCCTGCGCGATCTGGCCGATCGAGCGCTCGAGGCGCGCCGGGTCGATGCCGCCGAGGCCATTGCGCCTGACCTCGTCGGTCAGGAT
>NZ_JAEMSD010000429.1:0-5381 GCF_016462955.1 Bradyrhizobium sp.
ATCTCCTACCGCGCCACAAGGGCGCAGCTGACCGACGGGCTGGAGGACAAGGCGCAAGCCGCCGCGCGGCGGATCGAACAGTCGATCTCCGAGCTCGACCGCCAGATCAGCTGGGTGACGCGGGCGAGCCAGGACACGCTGGAGAAGCGCCGCGCCGACTATGCGTCCTTGCTGCACCAGGTCTCAGTCGTCAACCAGCTGTTCCAGCTCAACGGCGACGGCCGCGAGGTGCTGCGCGTCTCCAGGCAGTCGACCACGACTGGCGGCAGCGCCGACCTCTCCCGTGACGTCCGCTTCACCGACGCCGTTACCCGCGGGGTCAGCTATGCGCCGGCCTGGTTCGCCGACCGGACGCCGATGATGTCGATCTCGGTGGCGCATTCCGGATTCAATGCCGGCGTCACCGTCGCCGAGATCGATCTCGGCTTCCTCTCCGACTTCCTCTCGGACGCCCAGGTCGGCAAAGCCGCCTTTGCTTACGTGATCGACCCGCGCGGCCGTGTGTTGGCGACGTCGTCGAAGGGGCCCGAGATCGGCCAGGACCTCTCCAGGCTGCCGCAGGTTGCGGCCGCGATCGCGCCCGACCGCGCGGTCGCGACATCGGGCACCGACCTCAACGGCCAGTCGGTGATGAGTGCAGCCACCATCGTGCCGAAGCTCGGCTGGTACGTGATGTTCGAGCAGCCGAGCACGCAGGCGCTGATGCCGATCCGCGACCAGCTGGTCCGCATCGCGCTTCTGATCGGCATGGGCCTGATGGTCGCGATCCTCGCCGGCACGTTGCTGGCCCGTCGCATGATCATCCCGATCACGGCCCTGCGCGACGGCGCCTACAGGCTCGGCGAAGGCGATTTCAGCCACCGCATCGACGTGCACACCTCCGACGAGCTGGAAGACCTCGCCGGGCAGTTCAACCGCATGGCCGACCAGATCCAGGAGACCTATTCGAACCTGGAGACAAAGGTCGAGGAGCGCACCCGCGACCTCGCGCAGTCGATCCACGAGCTCAAGGTGCTCGAGGAGGTCGGCCGTGCGGTCGCCTCCTCGCTCGACCTCAACGCGGTTCTTGCGACCATCGCCGGGCGCGCCATCGAGATCACCCGTGCCGACGCGGTGCTGATCTACGGCTTCGATTCCGAGGCGCGCCGCTTCAACTTGGTCGAGGCTGATGGCATCGACAGATCCGCCGACGGCGCGCATGTCACCATAGCGCAGGGCGACAACATCCTGAGCGATGCCGCCGCGAGCGGCGAGCCGATCGCGCTGGCCGAGCTCGGCGAGGCCGCCGAACAGCCGCTGCGCGAGGCCGCGCTCGCGGCCGGCTTCAACTCGGTGCTGGTGGTGCCGCTGATCGACCAGCAGGGCACGCTGGGCGCACTCGTGGTGCTGCGCCGCGCCGCGGGCGCGTTCGCGCCCAGCGTCATCGGCTTGATGCGCACCTTCGCCAACCAGGCCGTGCTGGCGATGCGCAACGCGCAGCTGTTTTCAGAGGTCGACCACAAGAGCCAGGCGCTGGAGGCGGCGAACACGACCGTGCGCGCCCAAGCCGACAAGCTCAAGCAGCAAACCGAGCAGCTCAAGGACTGGAACAAGTCGCTGGAGGAACGCGTCAGCACCCAGCTCGGCGAGCTCGAGCGCATCCGCAAGCTCGAGCGTTTCCTGGCACCGCAGGTGGCGCAGCTGATCGCTTCCTCCGACAGCCCGGAAGGGCTGCTCACCAGCCAGCGCCGCGAGGTGACGGTGGTGTTCTGCGATTTGCGCGGCTTCACCGCGTTCACCGAAGCGACCGAGCCGGAAGAGGCGATGAACGTGCTGCGCGAATATCACGCAGCCCTCGGCCAGCTGATCTTCAAGTACGAGGGCACGCTCGACAAATATGCCGGCGACGGCGTGATGATCCTGTTCAACGCGCCGATCCAGTTCGAGGACCACACCAGGCGCGCAGTGAAGATGGCGGTGGAGATGCGCGACACCATCGGCCCCCTGACCGAGCGCTGGCGCAACCGCGGCCATAGCCTGGGGTTCGGCATCGGCATCGCGGTCGGCTATGCCACGCTCGGCCAGGTCGGCTTCGAGCAGCGGCTGGAATATGCCGCGATCGGCAGCGTCACCAACCTCGCCTCCCGCCTCTGCGGCGAAGCCAAGGCGGGCCAGATCGTGGCCAGCCGCCGCGTCTACGGCATCGTCGAGCCCTGGGTGGAGGCGCGCGCGCTCGACGATCTCGTGGTCAAGGGCTTCAATCACCCGGTGCTGGCGATGGAGATTTTGAGCTGGCGCGAGGAGGTGGAGAACGTGGTGGATGCGGCCGCGGTGCGGATGCGGGGGTAGCTAAAACAAAACTGGGAAAACAACCCCATGCACAGTACGCGGGGGTTGGGAAATCAATGAGTTACCCGGGCCTCCGCAGCGACCACCGACGACGGCGTGAGCTGGACGGAAATTTTGACTCGTCGGGCAAAACACTGGCAGAACGGCAGCATCCCAGCCCCCTCACGAACCACATCCCTCCTCCCTGCGACCAACCCTCGCCTCAACGGCGAGGCGATATCGATGGGAGACGACCCCGTGGCAATTCCGCTGCCTTCGCGCGCCTATGATCTCAAGATGCTGGACCGGCCCTCCGATCGCGCGCGTGATCAAGGCTGGGTGTTTGGGCTGCCGCCGGGCATCGCGAGCGAGGAATGGCCGCTCGATCCCGTCACCGGCTATCCCTTGATGCACGGCTTCACCTTGCTTCTGCCGGAGGACTATCGGGTGCATGGCGACGACATCGTCGCGTTGTCGTTTTTCGCCACCGCGCCCGATCACAATGACGGCGGCGCGCCCGACGACCCGGAAGTCCGCGAGATGGTCATGGCCCGGCCTTCGCACCCGCGCCTGTCGCGCATGACGGACATTCTCGACTACGCCTATGCCGCGCTGCTGTTGACGCAAGCCGAGTATGACGGCGCGTTCGCGACGCCGCCCGCGCCGCTTGCCCTGGCAACAGCGGAGCGGCCGCGCTGGCTCGATGTCGGCGGCGCGCGCGCCTTCTTCGAGGCCGCGCCGGCTTACGCGAAGAAGATGTTCCCCGCTCCACCGCGCGGCGATCTCGGCGAGAACCGCGCGATCGCCCTGACGCCGCGCGCTGTTGATCCCAACGCCGGAAAGGGCCCGCAGGACGAGTACGTGCGCGAACATCCGCCGACCGGCTATCAGCCCTACTATTATTATCTCGGCGGCAAACCGAACCCCGACAGTTTCCGTCTGCACGACTGGGCCAGGGATCACGCCCACAACCATCTCGGTGGCACCATGCGGCCCTGCCAGGCCGTGCCGGAGATGAGCCCGTTCTACGTCGAGTTCGAGGAATATTTCGGCGGCTACAATTTCGGCGGCGGCAACGCGCAGCTGGACTTCAAGGAGATGAAGTTCGACTGGGCGTGCGGGTGAGACAGTCGCGGCCAGCGTGCCGCTGGCACCAACGTTCAACCTGAGCGACCTAGAAAATCGATTTTCGATTTTTGTTGACCCGCCGACGGGGCGCTGCAATCATTTGCCCGATGGGTCCGCTTCAGTTCGACATGTCGGGAAGTCCCGGTGATGGTCCGCGCAGCCTGACGTCGGCGCTGCACGAGCGGCTGCGCGCCGATATCCTGGCGACGCGGCTGCTGCCGGGCCAGAAGCTGCATATCGCCGGCATCGCCAAGCAGTTCTCGGTGAGCCTTGCAGCGGTGCGCGAGGCGCTGTCGCGGCTCGTCGCCGACGGCCTCGTGCAGGCGTCGGACCAGCGCGGCTTCCGGGTCAGCCCGGTGTCGCTCGCCGATCTCGCCGACGTGACCCAGACCCGGATCGACATCGAAGGGCTTGCGCTGCGCCGCTCGATCGAGCGCGGCGACGATTCCTGGCTCGCCTCGGTGCAATCGACCTGGGCAGCCCTGAAGGCCGTCCCCTATCATTACCCCGACGATCCGACCGCGCATTACGAGGAATGGGTGGTCCGCCACCGCATCTTCCACCGCGCGCTGGTCAACGCCTGCGGCTCGCCATGGCTGCTCGGCTTTCGCGACGTGCTGCACGAGCAGAGCGAGAGATATCGGCGGCTGTCGATCCGTCGCGAGCTCGGCGGCAAGCCGCGCGACGTCGAGGCCGAGCACGAGGCGATCGTCGCTGCCGTGGTGGAGCGCGACGCCGACGCCGCCGTTCGCGCCCTGTCGACGCATTTCGGCATCACCAAGGACTTCGTCGAGCTCGCCGCCTCGCGCATCGCGGAGGTGAGCCGCACGAGCTGACGATTCCCAAGAATTCGACACAAAAAAAGACAGACCGGGAGGAAACAATGAAGATCAATCGTCGTCACGTAGTCATGTCGCTCGTCGCCGCCGCCATATTCGCCGGCCCGGCGAACGCCGCCGATACCATTCGCGTCGGCCTGCCCACCAAAACTTACTGGCCGACGACCATCGCCGAGACCGCGGTGCGTCAAAAGCTGTTCGAGAAGGAAGGCATCAAGGCCGAGCTGACGATCTATCGCAGCGGCGCGGAGACGTTCGAGGGCATGGCTGCAGGCGCCGCCGACATCATCCTCGACCCGCCGTCGCTGGTCTCCGCCGGACGCAAGAAGGGCGTGATGTCGCGCATCGTCGCCAACGCCGCGATGGGCAATTTCGGCTGGCAGCTGATGGTACCGGTCAAATCGACGCTCGACGTCAAGGACCTCAACGGCAAGAAGGTGGCGATCACCGCGGCCGGCTCGGGCTCGGACCTGCTTGCGCTGTGGACCATCCAGGACAAGAAGATCGACTTCACGCTCGTCCACGTCGGCGGCGGAGGGCTGGTGCCGAACCTGCTCGCCGGCAATGTCGACGCCGCCGTGGTCTATTCGCCGCTGAGCTTCCAGATCTCGAAATCGGGCGAAGCCAAGACCATCCTGGATTACGCGACCGCGGTTCCGCCGAACCTCACCGCCGGCTGGATCGTGCTCGACAAGTTCGCCGACGCCAAGCCCGAGCTGGTGCAGAAGGCGGTCAACGCCCTCTACGGCGCGGTCGCCTTCATGCGCGCCAATCGCGACGTCACGGTCAAGCTGATCGCCGAGCTCTACGAGATGCCGCCGGAGATCGCTGCCCTCGAATACGACAACACCATCATGAAGCTCGAGACCAGCGGCGACATGGGCGCGGCCAATGTGAGCGCGGCCGTGCAGCTCTCGCTCGATCTCGCCAAGCTCGGCGGGCTCAAGGACATCGTGCCGGTCGAGGATGTGATCTCGACCAAGTTCAAGCCGGTTCCGACCAAGTAGTCGCGATGCAGGGCAATCTCGCCATCAACCTGGCGCGGATCGCGATCATCGTCGCGATCCTGGCGCGGTGGGAAATGCTGTCACGCACCGGCATTGTCAA
>NZ_JAEMSD010000429.1:5391-5985 GCF_016462955.1 Bradyrhizobium sp.
GCCGTCGGCGTCCGACACGTTCGTGACGCTCGGCGATCTCCTGCAACGCGCGTCCGTGCAGAAGGACCTGATGGTGACCGCGACCGAGGTGCTGACGGCGTTCGCGCTGGCCGTGCCGGTCGGCGCCTTGATCGGCTTCCTGGTCGCGGAGAACCGCTACTTCGCCGACGTTGCGAAGCCCCTGCTGTTCTTCGCCTTCAGCATCCCGAAATCGATCTTCCTGCCGATGTTCATCCTGGTGTTCGGCGTCGGTTTCGCCCAGAAGGTCGGCTTCGGCTTCTTCTCCACGATCTTCATCGTGATCATGTCGACGACCACGGCGGTGGAGTCGGTCAAGGTCGAGCATCTGACGGTGGCGCGCTCCTATGGCGCCACGCCGATGCAGACCGCGTTCCGAGTCTACCTGCCGAGCATGCTGCCGGTGCTGCTGGAGGCGCTGCGGATCTCCATGATCTTCAATCTCACCGGCGTGATCCTCGCCGAGATGTACGCCTCGCGCGACGGGATCGGCCACCAGATCGCAATCTGGGGCGAGAATTTCCAGATGAAGCAGCTCCTCGCCGGCGTCGTGATGGTCGCCGCGATCGCCATGAC
>NZ_JAEMSD010000430.1 GCF_016462955.1 Bradyrhizobium sp.
CCGACCACCTGCACGCCGTCGGCGAGCAGCTTGATCTCGCAGAGCTGGATCTTGCGGCCCTCGCGCAGTACCTCGGTCGCGATCGTGAGCGGCGCCACCGGCACCGGGCGCATCAGATCGATGGTGACGCGCGCGATCTCCATCGGCGCCGCTGTCGGGATGCGTTCTGCCGCCCACGTCACCAGCGAAGCCGGGGCCGAGCCGTGCTGCATGCGCCGGTCCCAGGGACCGGCCGCATCAGGGCTGGTGACGACGCTGTTGCCGTCGACGCGGTAGATGGCGGTCATATGTTCTCTGTGATGCACGATCGGAGTTCAGAAAAAAGTGTCGTCCCCGCGAAGGCGGGGACCCATATTCCCAGGGAGAAGTGGCGGCGCGAAACCAGTATCCACGAGTCTTCGCCAAACTACTCCCTGTGGTTATGGGTCCCGGATCTGGGCTTCGCTTGTCCGGGACGACAATAGCTCATAGCGGCGGATCGATCGCTTCCTCGTACTCCTTCTTGAAGCGCGCGATCAACTCGGCCGCCGGCACGACCTTGTCGATGCTGCCGATGCCCTGGCCGCTTCCCCAGATTTCCTTCCAGGCCTTCGGCTTGGCGCGCTCGCCGGAAGCGTCGGTGCCGAAATTCATCTTGGACGGATCCGAGGTCGGCAGGTTTTCGGGATCCATGCCGGCCGCGAGGATCGACGGCTTCAGGTAATTGCCGTGCACGCCGGTGAAGAGATTGGAGTAGACGATGTCGTCGGCGCTGGAGCCCGCGATCATCTCCTTGTACTTCTCGACCGCGTTGGCCTCCTTGGTCGCGATGAAGGCCGAGCCGATATAGGCGAAGTCGGCCCCCAGGATGCGCGCGGCGCGGATCGCCTTGCCGTTGCCGATGGCGCCCGACAGCGCGATCGGGCCGTCGAACCACTGTCGCGTCTCGGCGACGAAGGCGAGCGGCGAGATGGTGCCGGCATGGCCGCCGGCGCCGGCCGCAACCAGGATCAGGCCGTCGGCGCCCTTCTCGATCGCCTTGTGCGCGAATTTCTGGTTGATCACGTCGTGGAAGACGATGCCGCCCCAGCCGTGCACCGCCTGGTTGAGCTCCTCGCGCGCACCGAGCGAGGAGATGACCATCGGCACCTTGTACTTGGCACAGAGCTGCATGTCGTGATCGAGCCGGTTGTTCGACTTGTGCACGATCTGGTTGACCGCGAACGGCGCCGATGGCCTGTCGGGATGCGCGCGGTCATAGGCCGCGAGCTCCTCGGTGATCCGTGCCAGCCATTCGTCGAGCAGCTCCGGCGGCCGCGCATTGAGCGACGGAAACGAGCCGACCACACCCGCCTTGCACTGCGCGATCACGAGATCGGGCACCGAGATGATGAAGAGCGGCGAGCCGATCACGGGGATCGACAGGCGCCCTTTGAACAGGGCAGGCATGGACATTGCGGAGCGATCCTCTGTTGGCCGGTCAATGGAAGGTTGAGCACCATACCAACAAGGCAATCTTTCCACTGTCAAGTATTGCGTTTTGGCGTCGGGGCGAAGGCGGCCGCCAATTCCTAGCTGCGGAATTCGCCTCTCGTCATTCCGGGACGGCGCGAAGCGTCGAGCCCGGAATCCATTGGGCGTCAGCACATGCGGCAAGATGGATTCCGGGTTCGCGCTTCGCGCCCCGGAATGACGAAAGGGAGACCAGCCCCTAGTCGATCAGATCCGGATTGATCAGCCGCTCGAACGAGAACATCTCGTCCCACTTCTCCTGAGTCAGCAGCTTGCGCTCGACCACCACGATCTGGTGCAGCGACTTGCCCGTCTTGTAGCCCTCGCGCGCGATCTCGGCGCATTGCTTGTAGCCGAGCAGCGGCTTCAGCACCGTGACGATGCCGAGCGAGTTCAGCACCATGTTGCGGGTGTGCTCCTCGTTGGCGGTGATGCCGACGACGCAATTTTCGCGCAGGCTGTTGACCGCGCGCTCCATGGTGAGGATCGAGAAGAACAGCGCGAACGAGATCACCGGCTCCATCACGTTGAGCTGGAGCTGGCCGGCCGAGGCCGCGAGCGTCACCGTGGTGTCGAGCCCGATCACCAGGAAGCTGGTCTGGTTGACCACCTCGGGGATCACGGGATTGACCTTGCCGGGCATGATCGACGAGCCAGGCTGCAGCTGCGGCAGGTTGATCTCGTTGAAGCCGGCGCGCGGGCCCGAGGCGAGCAGGCGGATGTCGTTGCAGATCTTCGTCAGCTTGCTCGCCGTGCGCTTGAGCACGCCCGAGAGCTGCTCATAGGCGCCGGTGTCCGAGGTCGCCTCGACGAGATCGCCGGCGAGGATGAAGTCGACGCCGGTCAGCGCGCTCAGATGCCGGACCGCGAGCCTGGGGTAACCGGCCGCGGCCGTGACGGAGGTGCCGATCGCGGTGGCGCCGAGATTGATCTCGCGCAGCAGCGCGCGGGCTTCCGAGATGCGATCGACCTCCTCGCCGATCGTGGTGCCCCAGCCGCGAAATTCCGCCCCGAGCGACATCGGCACGGCATCCTGCAGATGCGTACGCCCCATCTTCAGCACGCGGTCGAACTCGCGGCCCTTGGCGAAGAAGGCCTCCTGGAGCTGGCGCAGCGCGGTCATGTAGCTCTCGAGCCGCAGGATCAGCGCCAGCCGAAAGGCGGTCGGATAGGTGTCGTTGGTCGACTGGCCGTAATTGACGTGATCGTTGGGGCTGACGTGCTGGTAGTCGCCCTTGGCGAAGCCGAGCGCTTCCAACGCGAGGTTCGCGATCACCTCATTGGCGTTCATGTTGGTGGAGGTGCCGGCACCGCCCTGGATGAAATCGGTGACGAACTGATCCATCATGTCGCCGGCGATGACGCGGTCGCAGCCGAGGATGATGGCATCCGCGATCCTGGCGTCGATCGCGCCGAGATCGCGATTGGCCATGGCGGCGGCCTTCTTGACGTAGCCAAGCGCCTTCACGAAGTAAGGCTCCTGGTTCATCGGAATGCCGGTGATGTGGAAGTTCTCCTTACCCCGGATGGTCTGGACGCCGTAATAGATGTCGTCGGCGATCTCACGCTGTCCGAGGAAGTCCTGCTCCGTCCGGCTCATGGGCGCTCCTTGCTGCTTGCGCGCGCGACCATCACGTCAGTTCTGACACAGTGCACTGGTCACGAAAGTATCGGTGCGGCAGTCGTCCGGCTTACGCTGCCGGCCTGGGATCAGGACCTTGGCCGAGCATTTTTCGGCGGAGTCGGCGTTCAGGGTCTTGCCCTCCCTGTAACCCTTGCCCTGGCAGAGTTGATCGGCCGCCTGCTTGCAGTCGGGCGCGCCGTTGGAGGAGACCGGGCAAGCCACCCGCCCCGACACCATGGTCGAGGGCTTGGCCAGCCGCGACAGGTCATTCATGGTTTCGCTGGGGCTTTTGATCGGCGGCAGGAGCGAGGGCAGCTTGTCGAACAGCTTGCCCATCTCGTTGATCAGTCCGGGATTCTCCGCTGCCGCCGGCGGCGCAGAGGGAGCGGGTGAAGATGGTGGCGGCGCGGCCTGCGTCCCCTGCTCCCGGAGGCCGAGCGAGGGCGGCGCAGATTGCGTCCATCCCGCCCCGCCGGCACCGAGCAGGAGCGAAAGCATCGCAAGCATCAGTGTTGCCGGTCGCAGGACCGGATGGCCGGATCGATCCGTCATGACCCCAACCGTAGCCGAACCGGACGCGGCGGCAAAGCGCAGAGCTTTAGATCAGCTTGATCGCCACGACGAAGCCGAGCACCAGCACCGCGGCGCCGATCGCCACAACAAGACCGAGATGCCGTTCGATCCGGACCCGGATCCAGTCGCCGTAGCGGTTGAGCAGGATCGCCTCGGCGAAGAATCGAACGCCGCGGGCGACGATTGAACACAATATAAACAGCCAGATGTCGTAACCAGCAAATCCCGATGCAATCGTAATGAGCTTGTATGGGATCGGCGTGACGCCCTTACCGATAATGATGAGGGCGCCATACGTGGCGTAAGATTCGCGAAACGCCTCCATCTTGCCGCCGAGACCATAGAAGTGGATCAGCCACTGGCCGACCGAGTCGTAGAGCAGCGCGCCGATGGCGTAGCCAACCACGCCGCCAAGCACGGAGGTCACGGTGCAGACCGCGGCATAGAGCCAGGCGCGCTCCGGACGCGCCAGCGACATCGGGATCAGCATGATATCCGGCGGGACCGGAAAGAAGGAGCTTTCGGCGAATGACACCATGCCCATGATCCAGAGCGCGTAGGGCTTATGGGCGGCGTCGATGCACCAGTCGTAGATACGTTTCAGCATGGCGCCGCGATGAAGCACCATGGGACGGATTTGTCCATGCCGAGATTGAGGCGAATTGTGACGTTTCTAGTGGCGCTTGCGCGCGGCACGGCTCTCGAGCGCGACAATTGGCCGCCTGGCCGCAACCCGCGGTGACGCGACTTTGGGCAACTTCATGGGTGATTTCGGCAGCTTCTCCGCAATGCCGAGCATGTCTTCACGCCGGCTCATCTCGCGCCAGACGTCCTCGGGCCGTACTCCGGCCGAAGCCCACAGCACGGTGAGATTGTAGAGCAGATCGGCGCTTTCCCGGATCACGGCCTCGCTGTCGCCGTTGACCGCATCGATGACGACTTCAATGGCCTCTTCGGCCAGTTTCTTCGCCATTTTGGAAGGCCCGCGCTGAAACAGCCGGGCAGTGCGCGATGTTGCCGGATCAAGATGCCTGGCCGCGAGCACAGCCAGGTAAAGCCGCTCAAGCGAATCACTCATGTACGCAAACTACTCTAAACAGATGGCGGGCGTGTTAACGCACGACAATAAAAGCAGAAAACGGGCCGCCACGGCAATCGCGACGGCCCGTTATGGTCAACCCATGAATTACCGGGGTTAGTAGCAGTTCTGATAGTAGCCCTGGCCGCAATACTCGGACGGAGCGGTGCCGCCATAGCGCTGATACTGGAAGTTCGGGCCCGGACCGTAATAGGGACCGTAGGCGGGGCGGCTGTAATAGACGGGACCACCGTAGCCATAGCCCGGACCGTAATCATAGGCGTAGGCGTCACGGGACGCGGCGATGGCAAGACCGGTGCCGATGGCAGCGAATGCCGCAGCTGCGGCCGCGCCGCCGCCGCCGCCGTGCCAGTGGCGGCCGCCTGCATAGGAAGCGGTCGGGGCAATTGCGGTCAGCGCAAGCGCCGCCGCGGTGGCAAGAACGGCCTTTCGGCCCGCAAACTTGGAGAATCGCTCGAACATGTCTTGGGCCCTCCTTTGGGACCTGAAATAGACGCCTGCGGACAGGCTCATGCCTCTCAAACCCGCATGACCTAATTTGGGTTCCCCACCCCCAACACAAGCTGAACGGGGTTGCGTAACGATGCCGCAACGCCGCTCATCCGCCGTTCATGTTGGTGCGCGCACGCTCGTTGCGGGCCGGCGCTGCGAGCGTCACGAAATCATAACAATGCGGACCGGCGCTATCGATGGCAGGATTCAAGACGATCGCCCTTCACGGCCTGCTGGCCCTCGCAATCTCGCTCGCCGCATCGACTGCGCGCGAGGCCATGGCGGCCGAGAGCGTCACCGCGGTCCAGTTCACCTTCGACCGTCCGATCGATGCGAGCGTGGCGCCGTTCTTCCTTGCGGCAAAAGACGGCCGCTTCGGCGCCGAGCATCTCAACGTATCCTTCACCACCGCGTCCGGATCGCCGGAAGCGCTCGCACGCGTCGCCAAAGGCGACAGCGAGCTTGCGCTGGTCGACATCAACGAGCTGATCCGGTTTCGTGACAAGGACGACGCCATGCCGGTCAAGGCGGTGTTCGTGCTGTTCAACCGCGCTCCTTACGCGATCAGCGCGCGCAAGAGCCGCGGCATTCACCTTCTGACCGATCTCGACGGCAAGACCGTCGGCGTCGCCGTTGGCGATCTGTCGATTCGGCTGTGGCCGGCGCTGGCGCAGCACAAC
>NZ_JAEMSD010000875.1 GCF_016462955.1 Bradyrhizobium sp.
CTCTGCGAGCGCGTCGGCCTCTCCCGCAAGCGGGAGAGGCGGAGCAAGCCCGCGGACAGTCCCGTGAAAGCATATGCGATTGCCCCGGCCCTCGCGGGGAGAAGGTGTCCTGCCGCGTGAGCGGCGCCGTCGCCCGAGGCAATATTCAGGACAGGAAGTGGCCGTATTGCGGGATCACGATCTGGCAGACCACGCCGCTCGGGCGAAATTCCAGCTTCGTGCCGCCGTTCGGACCGCTACCCAGGCTGCGCGAGATCAGTGTCTGCCCGAAGCCTGATGTCGTCGGCGGCGTGACCAGCGGCCCGTCGCTCTCTGCCCATTCGATCTGCAAAGCGCCGTCCTCGAGCAGGCCGATCCGGCGAACCGACAGCTTGCCGGACCGGATCGAAAGCGCGCCGTACTTCACCGCATTGGTCGTCAGTTCGTGGAACACGAGCCCGAGGGAGACCGCGGTCTTGGAGTCCACCGAGATATCGAGGCCTTCCATGGTGATGCGCCCGCTGGAGAGTGTTGCGTATGGCGCAAGCTCGACACGAAGCACGTCCTTGATCTGCAAGTTCTCCCATGACGCATTGGACAGCAGCGTGTGGGTGGCCGCGAGCGCCTGAATGCGGCCGGAGAAGGATTTCTGGAAGTCCTCGATCGTACGCTCGTGCGATGCGGTGCGCGCGGAGATCGCCAACACCATCGCCAGCGTGTTCTTGACGCGATGGTCGAGCTCGCCCATCAGAAGGGCCTGCCGGCGCTCGGCGGCCTTGCGCTGCGACAGGTTGACCAGCGTGACCACGCAGCCCTGCGTCCGTTCGCCGGATACGACAAGCGGCGCTGCGCTGATCATGACGTCGGTGACGTCGGCCGCCGATGTCTTCACCGCCGCTTCCAGCCCTTGCACGGGCGTGCCGCCGGCGGCCATCGCGACGATATCGGCGCCCGACATCAGCTCGGACGCATCGGCGAAAGTCAGCTCGATCGCTTCCTCGAACGGCTTTCCGATCGGTGCGTCCGCGCAAATCCGCTCGGCGGCCGCATTGATGTGAGTGACCCTGCCGGAACGGTCGCAGACGATGACGGCCTCGTTGGCCGAGGCGAGTACCGACCGAGCCAACCGCTCGGATTCCTTGGCTGCGGCGATCTGCTCGCGCTCGCTGATGTCGGTGAAGGTAATCGCGACGCCGTCCACGATGCCGAAGTCGATCGGGGATCCGGTGAGCAGGAAGATGCGCTCGCTGTCGCCCATGCGAACGTGGATTTCGGCGGATTGACGCTCCTTCAACGCCTGCGTCAGGAGGCGGCGGAACGTGGTCTGATTGACGGCATCGAGGATGTCCATCAGTGCCGGCCCCGACAATTCGCCCGCCGTCCGGTCCAGCAACTTGCACAACGCCTGGTTGGCATAGAGCAACTGGCCCTCGGCGTCGAAGGCCGCGGCGCCGATGTCCATCGCCTCCATGAAGGTGCGATAGGAATGGCCGTCGCCTTCGAGGGTGAAGACCTGTTCGGTGGTACCGCCCTTAATGACCACGGCATCGATCTCGCCCTCGCGTATGGCCCGGAGCGTCTCTTCGGCCTCATAGAGACGGGCTTCGAGTTCTTCCCGGGTCAACGC
>NZ_JAEMSD010000048.1:0-13938 GCF_016462955.1 Bradyrhizobium sp.
CCGCTGATGGCCTTCCGCGTAGAGCTTTTGCCGGCGCCGTTGGCGCCGAGGAGCGCCACCATGCCGCCCTGGGGCACGTCGAGCGACACGCCCTTGATCGCCAGCGACACGTAGTCGTAGACAACCTCGATATTGTTGAGCGAAAGCACCTTCGAAGCAGTTGGGGTTGGGCTCGATGCGCTCATGGTGGCCCTATTTCTTCACGTAGCCGAACGGCCAGACCAGCAGATAGTCGCGCACGTTCTTGTAGATCTTGCCGAGGCCCAGCGGTTCGACCAGCAAGAAGCCGATGATCAGCGCGCCGTAGAGAGCCTGCGGCAGATGCGCCAGCGTCTCGATGCTGAGCGAAAAGCCGAAACGGATCGCCGCCCACGAGATCAGGCTGTTCATAGCGCCCGGCATCAGCAGAATGAAGGCAGCGCCGAAATAGCTGCCGATGATGCTGCCGAGCCCGCCGACGATCACCATGGCCAGCGCCTGGATCGAGACGTCGACAGAGAACTGTTCGGGCGTAACGGCGTGATAGAATGTGCCGATCAAGATCGCGCCGGTGACGCCGCCGATGAATGAGGACGTTGCAAAGGCGACCAGCTTGAAATAGAAGCTGTTGACGCCGATGACAGCCGCCGCGAAGTCCTTCTCCCGAACCGCGACCAACGCGCGGCCGAGCGCGGTGCGTCGCAGGTTCAGCATGAACGACGTCACCAGGATGCACCAGACGAACGCGACGTAATAGAGCCCGGCGTCCGAGGTTATGGGTTGGCCGAGCAGGCGGATGTCCGGCGCTTGCAGCGTCGCCTGCGTGCCGCCGCTGATGGCCGGAACATGCGAAATGGTCCAGTCCATCACGAACTGGAGGGCGAGGGTGCTGAGCGCCAGATACAGTCCCTTGACGCGCAGCGCGGCAAACGCAAAGCCGATGCCGATGATAGAGGCGGTCGCGCCGCCGATCAGGATCGCGATCTCCCAGGGGATGCCGGCCTTGTTGGCGTGAACCGTCGCATAGGCGCCGATGCCCATCACGGCGGCGTATCCGAGATGAAACTGCCCGGCCCAGCCGAGGATGAGATTGAGGCCGAGCGCGCCGGCAGTCCACACCAGCAAGGGCAGCAGATAGCTGCTGAGATAGAGCGAGTTCACGACGAACGGGGCGGCAAGGCCGATAATCAGCAGGATGCCGATCATCCAGCGGTCGGCCGCAATCGGAAACAGCGCGCGGTCGGCGGCATAATTGGTGTGGAAGACGCCGGCTTGCCTGAACAACATCGATTCAGATCCTCTCGATGTCGTGGCGGCCGTAGAGGCCGTGCGGGCGCAGCATGATGGTGAGGATCAGCATCGCGGCGTCGACGAGGTCGCGACTAGCGCCGCCCAGTATCGGATCGAGGAAACTGCTGGTCACGCCCTCGACGATGCCGAACAGCAGGCCTGCGAGCATCGCGCCGCCGATGCTGTCTAGTCCGCCGAGCACGCGACCGTCACGCCTTTCAGCAGCAGTTGCGCCAGCGACTGGTCGACGCCTTGCACCGAGGCCCACAGCACGCCGGCGATCGTGGCCACCACGGCGGACATCGCCCATGACAGCGCCACGCCGCGTTCGACGGAGATGCCGACCGACCAGGCAGCCGTGTAGTCGTCCGAGATCGCGCGGAGCACCACGCCCATCCGGGTCCGGAAGAACAAGGCGAACGCGCCAAACATCACGACGGCAACAGCGGCGCCGACGGCATAGGCGCGGTTGATCAGCATTGGCCCAAGGAACAGCGGATCGTCGCTGATGCCGATCGGCATCGGCCGCCCGGTGCCCCCCCAGATCGTCATCGAGCCGGCTCGGAGCAAAATCTCGAGCCCGAGCGTCATCATCAGGATCATCACGATCGGCCGGCCGGCGAGGCGCCGCAACGCGACCCGCTCGATGGCGATGCCGACGCCGAACATGGTGACGATGGCGAAAATGATCGAAAGCCAGATGGGCGCGCCGAACCGGCTCGCATAGGCGAGCACGATATAGGCGCCGAGCATCGTCATCGATCCCTGCGCCAGGTTCGGCACCGACGACGATTTGTAGATCAGCACGATGCCCATTGCGACCAGCGAATACATCAGGCCGACCAAGCTTCCGTTGACGGCCGACTCGGCCAGTAGCGCCCAATCCATCGTCAGGCCTCCTGCACCGAAAGCGTGCGCTCGATGACGCCGACTTCGCCGGACTCGTAGCTGACCTGCGCCTTCATCAGGACGCTCGTCTTTCGATCGTAGATCGCATCGATGATCGGTTTGTAACGCTCCTCGACGACGTTGCGGCGGATCTTGCGGGTGCGGGTCACTTCGCCATCATCCGGGTCGAATTCCTTATGCAGGCAGACGAACTGCTTGAGCTGCAATCCCTCCGGCAGGGTGCCGTTGACGTGCTTGACGGCAGAGCCGATCAGCTTGATCACCTCCGGCTTCTGCGAGAGATCAGCGCAAGACATATAGGAGATGCCGCGCAGTTCGGCCCACAGGCCGACCGCGTCCTTGTCGATACACACCAGCGTTGCCAGCGTATCGCGGTCGCGGCCGAGTACCGCTGCATCCTTGATGTAAGGGCTGAACTTCAGGCGGTTCTCGATGTAATTCGGAATGTATCGCTCGCCCTTGGCGGTATGCACGACATCAGACAGGCGGCCGAGCACGACGAGGTGACCGTCCGGCTCGACATAGCCGGCGTCGCCGGTATGCAGCCAGCCATCCTCGAGGCTCTCGCGTGTCGCCTGTTCCTGCTTGAAGTAGCCGCTGAACACGCTGCCGGAGCGGATCATGATCTCGCCGGACTCGCTGATCTTGACGTCGACACCGGGTAGCGGCCGCCCGACCGTGTGGAGCCGGACTTCGTCCAGTCCCTGGATCGCGTTGTACGCGCTGCTCTCGGTCTGGCCGTAGAGCTGGCGCAGCTTAATGCCGAGCGCGCGGTAGAAGATGAACGTGTCTTCGCCCATCGCTTCGCCGCCGGTGAAGGCGCCACGCAGCCGGGTGAGGCCGAACTGGTCCTTGATTGGGCCGGACACCAGCAACTCGCACAACGGGGCGAGCAGTTTCTGCTTCAGTGTCGGCTCCTTGCCCCCGAGCTTGCGTTTCTCGGCATTGATGGCGGACGTGATCAGCGCGTCGTAGATGCGACGCTTGAGCCAAGAGGAATCCTCGACGCGCACCTGAATGGTCGTTAGCAGGTTGTCCCAGCTGCGGGGAGCGGCGAGATAGAATGTCGGCGCGATCTCTCGCAGGTTCTGCAGCACGGTTTCCTGCCGCTCGGGAATATTGATGGTGAAGTGCAGCGGAATGCCGCCGCCCATCGTCATTGCGAAGTCGCCGATCCAGGCCATCGGTAGATAGGCGAGGATATCTTCACCAAAATCGAACGCCTTGCCCTGATAGGCGTTGCGGACGCCGGACAGCAGATTGCGATGCGAGAGTACCACGCCCTTCGGCTTGCCGGTGCTCCCCGACGAATGCACGAACACAGCGGGGCCATTAGGGCCCGCGCGCGCGATCAGCTCTGCCCGTGCGTCATTCGAGGCTGCAAGACGCTCTGCGCCCTTGGCCTGAACCCCATCCCATGAGATCAGCCCCGGG
Organism: Bradyrhizobium sp.; assembly: GCF_016462955.1. Taxonomy (GTDB): domain Bacteria; phylum Pseudomonadota; class Alphaproteobacteria; order Rhizobiales; family Xanthobacteraceae; genus Bradyrhizobium. Next base: position 3,613 of record NZ_JAEMSD010000048.1, read on the forward strand.
TTGGAATAGGAGGCGAGGCCGCGTGGGTCGTCATAGACGATGTGGTCGATCGCGGAGCCTTGCTCGCGCAGCTCCAGCGTCTTGTCGACCTGCTCCTGGTCTTCGGCGAGCACGAACCGCGCGCCGCCTTCATGGACGAAATGTTTGATCTCCTCGAGCGTGGCATCGGGATAGGCCGGCATCGCGTAGCCGCCGAGCGCGCCCGCGGCCAGCATGCCGGCGTAGAGGCGAGGGCGGTTATCGCCGAGCACCAGCATGACTTCGCCGGCCTTGAAGCCGAGTGCTTCCAGTCCCGCGGCACAGCGCAGCACGATGTCGCAAAACTCGCACCACGTCATCTCCTGCCAGATACCCCTACGTTTTTCTCGAACCGCTACGCGATCCGGAAAAACTTCGGCATTGCGAGCTAGCACGCGGATTAGCGTGGTATTTGTCTCGAAATTCCAGGCCGCGGTCTGGTCAGTGCGCGCCATGGGCGCCCCCGATATAGGCCTCGACCACCCGCGGGTCGGCGATGACGTCGGCAGGAATACCGCTGCCGATCATCGCTCCGTAATTCAGCGCCAGCATCCGGTCGCAGATGCCGGTGATGACGTCCATATGATGTTCGATCAACAGCACGGTGACGCCGCGCTCGTCGCGGGCATCGAGGATAAACCGCGCCATGTATTCCTTTTCTTCTTGGTTCATGCCGGCCATCGGCTCGTCCAGCACCAGGAAACTCGGCTCCGCGGCCAGCGCGCGCGCCAGTTCGACGCGCTTCTTGAGGCCGATCGGGATGACGTCGACGAGTTCGTCGCGCACGCCTTCAAGCTGCAGGAATTCGATGACTTCTTCCACTGCGGCGCGGTTCGCGGTCTCGTCACGGCGGCCGAGCCACCAGTACAGCGCGGTGCGCGCCACGCTCGGCTTCATGTGGATGTGACGGCCGAGCAGGATATTGTCGAGTACGCTCATGCCGTTGAACAGCGCGAGATTCTGGAAGGTGCGGGCGACACCGAGCGTTGCGATGTAATGCGGCGCAAGACCGGTGATGTCGCGGCCGTTGAGCAGGATGCGGCCGCGCTGCGGCGGATAGAAGCCCGTGATCGGCGTTGGTGAGGGTGGTCTTGCCGCACCCGTTCGGGCCGACCAGGCCGAAGATCTCGCCGCGTTCGATATGCATGTCGATACCGTTGAGCGCGACGATCCCGCCAAACCGTCGCTCGACGGATTGGCATTGCAATACCGGACCGGATGTCCCGCCAGCAAACGACAAACTGTCTCTCCAACGCGTTGTTATTTTTGGCTTAGTGGGTTCGAGACCCCGCCGATTTCTTGTCTGGCGAAGCTAACGAACGTTCGATTTCAAGGCAAGGCGGCGAGGGTACGGCAGCTTGTCGATTCCGCCCGCAAAAGCCGTCTACTACTTTTCTCTAAATCTGGGCTGACGCTTTTCCCGGAATGCGGCGATTCCTTCGCGCGCATCCTCGTGCATGAACAGGAACGGGAAACCGTCGATGACATGACGCATGTCGTCGCCGCCCAACCCGCGATTGTAGAACGACTTCGCCATCCGCACTGCGAGCCGCGGCTTGGCGGCGATCTGTTCGGCAAAGGCGAGAGCATTGGCGAGCAGTTCGGCATGCGGCGCCACGCGGAGCGCAATGCCGAGCCGGCAGGCTTCTTCGGCCGAGATCGGATCGCCGAGAACGCTCAGCTCCTTGGCCTTGGCGCGGCCGACGATCCCTTGCAGGCGAACGATCGCAAAGCCCGGCAGCAGGCCCAGCTTGATCTCTGGAACGGCGAATTTGGCGCGGTCGGAGGCGATGATGAAATCGGAGGCAATCGCGAGTTCGAAGCCGCCGCCATAGGCGATGCCGTTGACGGCAGAAATCACGATCTTGCGGGTGTTCTCCGGCGCTGCCAGCACTTCCATCGCGTCGATCAGGAAGCTGCGCGCCCTTTCCGGATCGAAGTCGAATTCGCCGATATTGGCTCCGGCGCAGAACGCCTTGTCGCCGTTGCCGGTGATGACGGCGACACGGATATTGTCATCCGCATCCGCCTGCTTCAGCCCTTCGAGGATGCCTTGGCGAATGCCTGGGCTCAGCGCGTTGAGCTTCTGCGGTTCGTCGAGCGTCAGGAGCGCGACCTTGCCTCTGGTTTCGTAATTGACCGATCCAAATCGCATGTCCCACTCCCTCGTCTTGTTGCTGGTATGTCAGGCCTGCCCGGCGGCTTCGACGACGACGACAATCGCATTGCGTTCGATGATCTCGTTGGCGCAGCAATTCACCGCTGATACCGTGCCGTCGATCTGGCTGCTGATACGCAATTCCATCTTCATCGATTCAAGGATCGCGACGACATCGCCAACCCTGACCTTGTCGCCGATGGCGACGTTGACCTTGCGGATCATGCCCATCATCGGGGCGCGCAGCTCTCCGCTCGCTTCCGTCGTTGCACTTATATAGGTCAGGTAGGGAATGGCGGTCAGCGTATGCACGCCGCGGCGATCATGCACGAACAGGGTTCGATCGTGCTGAAGAATGCGAACGGATTCGCGACGGCCGGCAATAATAGCGACGAAGGCGCCATCATCAGCGGGCAGAAGATTGACAGAAACCTTGTCGTTATTGACGCCGACGATCATGTGGCCGTCGGCTTGCTGCGGCGCAAACCGGATCTCCGCGCTGGCGCCTGCGGCTTCCAGATGCAGCACCGGAATCGGCGATAATCCGTCGCCGCCGGCCGCCATCTGCCACGCGGAGTTTCGCGCGTTTGCCACGGGTTGCTCGCCGCAAGCGGACGTTGCTGCATCAGCCAGAAGTACGCGCCGATCGCCGATGCCTTGACGTCCGGTCCGTCGGTCTTTTCGACGAGCTGATCGATCTGCTCGTCGATCAGGCGGGTATGGAAGGTGGCGTTGCGCGTTTCCGGCAGGGCGATCAGGCGCGCCAGAAAGCCCTGGTTAGTGGTGATGCCGAAGATCGAGGTGTCGCCGAGCGCATGGCTGAGCTGGTCGAGTGCCTCGTTGCGGGTCTTCGCATTCGAGATCAGCTTGGCCAGCATCGAGTCGTAATAGGGAGAGACGGACGATCCGCTTTCGACGCCGGTTTCGACCCGCACATCGGCTGAAGGGAAGCTGACATAGGCCAGGTCGCCCGTGCAGGGCATGAAATTGTCGGCAGCGTCTTCAGCACAAATCCGCGCTTCGACCGCGTGGCCGGCACAGGCGATATCGTCCTGTTCGAACGGCAGTCCTTCGCCGGCGGCGATACGGAGCATCTGTTCGACGATATCGATGCCGGTCACCATTTCGGTGACGGGATGCTCGACCTGAAGCCGCGGATTGACCTCGAGGAAGTAATAATTGTCGCCGCTGACGATGAATTCAACAGTGCCGACGCCGCGGTAGTTCAGGCGCTTGCCGAGCCGTGTCGCATCATCAGTCATGCGTTCCCGCAAGGGGACGGGGAGATTGGCGGCCGGTGCTTCCTCGATCAGCTTTTGGTGCCGCCGTTGCAGCGAACACTCGCGCTCGAACAGGTGAATGACGTTACCCTTGCCGTCGCCCGCAATCTGCACCTCGATATGGCGTCCACACTCGACCAGCTTCTCGACGATCAAGCCGGCGCTTCCGAACGAATTCTTCGCTTCGCGCATCGCGGCTTCGATTTCGCCCTCCAGGCCATCGGTTTTGGATACCGCGCGCATGCCCTTGCCGCCGCCGCCGGCCGCCGCCTTCAGCATCGCGGGCAGGCCGAGCTGCTTCACGATGCCAGCCACGGCCGCGACGTCCTCGCTCGGCATCTGGCTGCCGGGGACGGTCGGCACCCCGGCGGTCTCGGCCTCGCGCTTGGCGGAAGCCTTGTCACCGAGACGTTCGATCACTTCGGGAGTCGGTCCGATAAAGACAAGGCCCGCGGCTTCGACGGCGCGCGCGAATTCAGCGTTCTCGGCGAGGAAGCCGAAGCCGGGGTGGATGGCTTCCGCGCCAGCGGTCTTGGCCGCGGCAATGACGACGTCGATCTTGAGGTAACTGTCCGAAGCAGCGCCGCCGCCGATCAGGTAGGACTCACCGATGGTCCTGACGTGCAATGAGTCCGCATCGACCGACGAGTGAACGCCGGCCACCGCGACGCCGAGCTTGCGGCAGGTCCGCGCGATACGGCAGGCGATCTCGCCACGGTTCGCAATCAGGATTTTTTTGAACACCGGCAATCCTCCGTCGTCACATCCGGAACACGCCGAAATCGGTACGCTGTTGCGGCAGGCGGCCGGCGAGGTCGAGCAGCAGCGCCATCACGTTGCGGGTCTCGAGCGGGTCGATCACCATGTCGCACCAGATATTGCGGGCGAAGTTGTAGGCGTTGGCGAAATCCTCGAACTCCTTGCGCACCGGCGCGCGATAGGCCTCGCGTTCCTCGTCGGTCCAGCTCGTGCCCTCGCGCTTGTGGGCTTCGTCTCGGACCATCGCCAGCGTATTGGCGGCCTGGTCCGGGCCCATGATGGCGGAGCGGCCGTTCGGCCACATCATCATCGCGTTCGGACGGAAGGCGCGGCCGCACATCGACAGGTAGCCAGCGCCGTAGGCGTTGCCGATGATCAGCGTGTATTTCGGCACGTTGGCGCTCGCCATTGCCGTGATCATCTTGGCGCCGTGCTTGGAAATACCGCCTTCCTCGGCCTGGCGGCCGACCATGAAGCCGGTGACGTCGGCCATGAACAGCAGCGGAATGTTGCGCTTGCAGCAGAGGTCGATGAAGTGGGTCGCCTTCAGCGCACTCTCGGAGAACAGCACGCCGTTGTTGCAGAGGATGCCGATCTCGAAACCCATGATGCGGGCGAAACCTGTGATCAGTGTGTCGCCGTAGAGCGGCTTAAATTCGTGGAACTCGCTGTCGTCGACAAGGCGCGCGATGACGTCGCGGTTGTTGGTCGGCACCCGCGGGTCGGCGCTGATCAAGCCGTAGATGTCGGCCGGGTCCGCCAGCGGCGGGCGCGGCGGCGTCACACTCCAGCGCTGCTCTGGTATGTCGCCGAGACGAGCAACGATGTCGCGGGTGATCGCAATGGCGTGGCCGTCGCTTTCGGCCAGGTGATCGGTGACGCCACTGATGCGGCTATGCATCTCACCGCCGCCGAGTGCTTCGACGCCGACTTCTTCGTTGGTCGCGGCAAAAACGAGCTGCGGGCCGCCGAGGAACATGGCGCCCTGATTGCGCACGATCACGGTCTCATCGCACAGCGCCGGCATATAGGCGCCACCGGCCGTTGACGGACCGTGCACGACCGCGATCTGCGGAATGCCTTCGGCCGACATCCGGATCTGGTTGTAGAAGATCGAACCGAACTGGCCTTCATCCGGAAAAATATTCGGTTGGTCCGGCAGGTTGGCCCCGCCGGACTGCACGAGGGTGATGCAGGGCAGGCGATGCTGCCAGGCGAAGCGCTGCGCGCGAACATGCTTTTTGCAGGTGATGCCGTAATAAGTGCCGCCTTTCACGGTGGCATCGTTGGCGATGACCATGCAGGAGCGGCCGGACACCATGCCGACGCCGGTGATGATGCTGCCGCCGGGCGGCACGCCTTCATACATACCTTCGCCGGCCAACTGACAGAATTCCAGGAACGGCGAGCCGGGATCGAGCAAAGCCGTGATCCGCTCGCGCGGCAACAGTTGCTTGCGTTCCTTGTGCAGCTTGCGCGCCCGGTCGGGGCCGCCGACCGCGGCGGCGGCGCGACGAGCCTGGAGGTCCGCGACCCGCGCCTGATAGGCGTCGCGGTTGCGGACGAATTCCTCGCTCTCGGTCGAAACCTCTGAATTCATCGTGGCCATGGGCGTTCGACCTAATAGCTGCGCGGCAAGCCCATCACGTGCTCACCAATGTAATTGAGGATCATTTCGCGATTGAGCGGGGCGGTCTTCAGCAGCCGCACCATCGGAAAGATGTCGAAGATGCCGTATTCCTTGGTAAAACCGTTGCCGCCGTGGCACTGGATCGCCGTATCCACCGCCTTGATCGCAGCGTCGGCCGCGGCAAGTTTGGCCATGTTGGCGAACTCGCCGGCCTCGCGGCCCTGATCGAAGGCCCATGCGGCCTTCAGGGTCATCAGCGAGGCCATTTCGATATCGGTCTGCGAGCTCGCCAGCGGATGTTGCAGGCCTTGATAGGCGCCGATCGGCGTGTTGTTGAACACCTTGCGCTCGCGGACGTACTCGACGGCGCGGTTGAGCGCATAACGGCCGAGGCCGCAGCAGATCGACCCGACCAGAATCCGTTCGGGATTGAGGCTCTTGAAAAGAATGCTGAAACCCCTGTCGATCTCGCCGACGACATCTTCGGGGCCGAGATCGACGCCGAAGAACAATTGCCACTGCGTTTCCGGCGCGGTGATGCTGACCGGGATATATTGCTTTTGTAGCCCCTTGGCCTTGAGGTCCACGATGAACAGCGTGAAGCCCTCGGTCTTCTTGCCGACGTCGGTGTGCGGCTTGGTGCGGGCCACGACGAGGACGTAGTCGGCGCCGTCGGCATCGGTGATGAAGGTCTTCTGCCCGTTCAGCGCAAACCGGTTGCCGCGCCGGGTCGCCAGAGTCGTGGTGCGGATGGTGTTGGTGCCGGCATCGGGCTCGGTGATCGCGAAACAAAAGCGGGTCTTGCCGGAGCAGGCATCCGGCAGATAACGCGACTTCTGGGCGGTGGTGCCGTATTTGGCAATGAAGCCGAGGCTCATCGCCGCGCCGACGACGAGGTTGAGCAGAGGTATGCCGTTGTTCGACAGGCCTTCCAGGAACAGGTGCATCTCGGTCATGCCCTGGCCGGCGCCGCCGAATTCTTCGGGCACCATGGTGCCGACAAAACCGTCCTCGGCAATCTTTTGGTACAGCGCCTCGAGAAACACGCGCTTCTCCGCGCACTCCATCCAGTAGCGGCGGTCGAACTTCTTGGCGACGGTATTTCCATAGTCGAGGATCTGTCGCTGCTCGTGCGTGAGATCAAAGTCCATGGATCGGGCTCCGGTTGAAGAGGTCCGTCATGTTTAGGCAGAAAGAGCGCGGGATTTCAATCTAACAATTGTTAGAAATCGAACATTTGTTAGAAAATAATCGGAGAGGCAGCCGCGGGTTAACCCCGGTGTGGGGTGGGGCGAGATGGCGCAGGCGTAGTTAGATCAGGCGCGGCGGAATCGGGGCAGTGCGGTCTCGTCGTCGATGGCGTCGCAGACCAAAACGACATCCATGTCGAAGCTGACGTCCTCGGGGTTGCCGCCGGTGTAGGTGCGGATCATGCGCGGACCTTCTGCGAGGTCGACCAGCAACACCGCATAGGGCACGTCGTCCTTGAAGGCGGGACCGGGTGCGCGATGGACCACGCTGAAGGAATGCACCTTGCCGCGGCCGGATGCCGCGCGATGCGTCAGGCTCTCGCTGCCGCAGTTTCGGCACATGCCTTGCTGGTAATACTGGACGTTGCGGCAGTCATCGCAATGCTGCAACAGCAGCACGCCGTCGCGCAGGCCGCGCCACAATGCCGCGGAGTCCGCATCGGGCGAGGGCACCGGTTTCTGCTTGGCGTCTTCGCTCGAAATCACAGCGTGTTCTCCGTACCGAGGATCGTGGTCGCATTGGTCGCAAAGCCCGCGCCGAGGCTATGCACCAGGCCAAGTTCGGCGCCGACGACCTGCCGCTCGCCACACTGGCCGCGAAGTTGCGCGATCACTTCGTGGAAATGGAAGAACGAGCCGGGCATCCCCGGATGCGCAAAGGACAACAGCCCGCCATGGGTGTTGGACGGGATCTGTCCGCCATAGGTCATCTGCCCGTCAGCGACAAAGCGTCCGCCTTCGCCCTTGGGGCAGAAGCCGAGGTCTTCCAGCATCATGATCACGGTGCCGGTGAAGCAATCGTAGACCCCTGCGACGTGCATGTCCTTCGGGCCATATGCCGCCATCTCGTAGGCTTTGCGACTCGAGGTGATCGCACCGGTCGAAGTCAGCGATGGCATCAGGAAAATGTGCTCATGCGTGTAGCACTCGCCGCCGCCCAGGATGTAGATCGGTTTGGCGATGCCAAGTTCTTTGGCGTGTTCGGCAGAGGTCAGGATGAAGGCGGCGCCGCCATCCGAGATCAGCGAACAGTCGAGCTTGTGGTAGGGCGTCGTCACCCAGCCTGAATTGAGTACGTCGTCGACGGTGATCGGTTTGGTCTGCTGGGCGCCTGGCGTGCGTGACGCGTGACGCCGCGACACCACGGCGACTTCGGCCAATTGCTCGGCGGTCGTGCCGAACTCTTTCATGTGCCGGTGCGCGGTCATCGCAAAGGTGTTGGCGACGGGGATGCCGAACGGCATTTCGTATTGCTGGTCGCGGCTCTCGGTCAGCGAGCGCAGCGCCATGTCCGGCGTCAGGCCCGTCATCAGGCTGTCGCCAGCGGTGACCAGCACCACCTTGGCCAGCCCGCCCTGGATCGCGGCAGCGCCGATATTGAACATCGTCGCCGCCGTCGCGCCGGACACCTGCAGCGTGTTCGAGAAGGTCGGCTGGATGCCGAAATATTCGCTGAGGGCCACGCTGAAGCGGTGGAACGGCGAGGCAAAGGCGTGGCACGACAGCACGCCGTCGACGGCGCTCTTGTCGAGACCGGCGTCGGCCAGCGCTTTCTTGGAGGCATCCGCCGCGAGCCACAGTGGGCTTCGTCCGGGCACCTTGCCGACCGGGGACATGCCAATGCCGATGACGGCGACCTTGCCGCGCAGGGTGCTGTCGCTCATGTCGCGGTTCTCGAGTTGGTAGCCTTCAACCGGGCTTCGAGTTCGTGGCGCTGGACCTTGCCGCTGGTCGAGCGGGGAAATTCCGTGAAATCGATGAAGTTGAACTGCCGAGGCCGCTTGTAGGAAGCGAGGTCGCGGCGGCACAGTTCCAGCAGATCGTATTCGGTGATGCTGTCGTCGCGGCGGGCGATGAAGGCGATCGGAACCTCGCCCCATTTCTGGTCGGTCGCCCGGACGACCGCGGCTTCGGTGATGCGGCTGTCGCTCATCAGCACGCGCTCGATCTCGGCGGGATAGACGTTCTCGCCGCCCGACTTGATCAGGTATTTCACGCGGTCGACGAAATCGAGCGAGCCGTCTTCGTTGCGGCGGAATACGTCGCCCATGTGAAACCAGCCGCCGCGGAAATCACGGGCGTTGGTTTCGTGGGCCTGCCAGTATCCGGAGAACAACGTTGGCCCGCGCATCGCAAGCTCGCCCGGCATGCCTTGCTCGACTTCGCGGTCAGAGGGATCGACCAGCTTGATCTGGCAGAACGCGCTTTGTTGTTTTGACAGCCGTTCGGGAATTTCGCCGGGCGCGATCAGCGCACGGGTGGCCGGCGGCAGGCCGGTCTCGGTCGCGCCAAAACTGTTGAGGTAGGGCGCCTGCAACAGCTCAGTTACCTCCGCGATCGCATGCGGCGGCACCAGATCGGCCATCGCGCCGCAGACGCGCACGCCCTTCACCTTTGTCTTTTGCTGCTTCAGTCCGGCGGCAAAGGCCTCGACCATGCCGGGGATCAACACCAGCCAGCCGATCTCGTGACGTGACACGGCATCCAGTAACGGATCGACTTGAAAACCGTCGATCATCACAACTGTGGCGCCGCGCAGCAAAGTCGAGAGCGCGTGGTCTGTGGATGCCATGTGAAACATCGGCGCCCATGCAACGAAGGCATCGCGATGCGAGATGCCGAGTTCGGAACTGAACACCAGCGACCGCGCGATCATCGCGCGGTGCGAGACCACGGCGCCTTTCGGGAGCCCCGTGGTGCCGCTGGTATAGAGGATCACCAAGCCGTCTTCGGTTTGTGCAGCGGTCGGCGCCTCGTGATCCGACTGCTGTTGCATCAGACGTTCATAGGCCGGTCCGAGCTCTAGCGTCTTCCATGGTCCTGCGGCGAGATTGGCGCGCAGGTCCGGCTCGACAATCACGAGTTTCGGCGACACCAGTTCGAGGCAGTAAGTGAGTTCACGCGGCGACACTCGCCAGTTCTGACAGGCGGTGATGACGCCGAGATGGGCGGCTGCAAGTTCGATCTCGATATATTCAGGCCGATTGCGCGACAGCAGCGCGAGGCGGTCGCCGCGTTGCAGGCCGTGCGCCGAAAGCATCGCAGCCGCGCGCTCGACGCGGCCGCGCAACTCGCCGTAGCTGATGTTCCGACCCTGATACTCGATCGCGATGGCCGCCGGCTGAACCCTCGCGCGGCTGCGGAACAATTCGCCGACCGTCGGACCTGAGCCGGCTATCGCTGCACCATCGATTTCGGCAGTCATCTTCCGTTCACTCCCGGGGTATCTTC
>NZ_JAEMSD010000048.1:13948-20031 GCF_016462955.1 Bradyrhizobium sp.
TTATTAGCCCCTTTGTCGGATCGAAACTATACGCTTGCAGCGATATCCGATCAAACCTAAATTCTAACATCTGTTCGAAATCACCAAGACCGGTCGCACGCAGCGATCGGGGCGGCCGGGGACGGCTTGCCAGCAAAAGGAAGAGCCCATGTCGGACCGTTACGCCGCCTATACCAGCCTGAAGATCGATTATCCCTCGAAGCGGATCCTGCGGATCACGTTCGACCGCCCCGAAACCTACAACTCGGTCGATGCCGCGACCCACACGCAGCTCACCCACATCTGGCGCGACATCAACGACGATCCCGATATCAATGCCGTGATCGTCACCGGCGCTGGCAAGGCCTTCTCGGCCGGCGGCGACTTCGAGCTGATCAAGAGCATCCTCGACGATCCCAAGGCCCGCATGTCGACGTGGAAGGAGGCCAAGGACCTCGTCTACAATGTCATCAACTGCAACAAGCCGATCATTTCGGCCATCAACGGCGTCGCTGTCGGCGCCGGCCTCGTCGTCGGTATTCTCGCCGACGTCTCGATCTGCGGTAAATCCGCGCGTATCGTTGACGGCCATACCCGGCTCGGCGTGGCCGCTGGTGACGTCGCCTGTATCATCTGGCCGCTGCTGTGCGGGCTTGCGAAAGCGGAATACTACCTGCTGACCTGCAAGCCGCTGTCGGGCACCGAAGCCGAGCGCATCGGGCTGGTGTCGCTGTGCGTGGAAGACGCCGAATTGCAGAAGATCGCGCTGGAAACCGCGGAAGATCTCGCCACCGGCGCGCAAAGCGCGATCCGCTGGACCAAATACGCGCTCAACAACTGGCTCCGCGTCAACGGCCCGCTGTTCGACACCTCGACAGCACTGGAAATGCTGGGCTTCACCGGCCACGAGGCCCGCGAGGGTCTCGCGTCTCACCTCGAAAAGCGCAAGCCGGTATTCTCGCCGGATTGCCCGATCTGATCGGTGGCGAAGGGAAGGGCCGGTCTCCGGCTTTTCCCTCACATCGCCGCTAGCTTTTCGCGTAGCCGCTCGACTGCCTCGGGATTGGCCAGCGCGGAGAGATCGCCGGGGTCCTTGTTCTCGAACACCGCGCGCAGCACCCGGCGCATGATCTTCAGGTTACGCGTGCGCGGCAGGTCTTCGACGAACAGCACGGTTTCCGGCCGGTACGACGTGCCCATGCCGGTCACGATCGCCGACGACAGCAGCGTCGCGAGTTTCGAATCTCCCTTGACACCCGGCATCGGCACGCAGGCGCAGACGATCGCCGATCCCTTGACCGGATGCGAGATGCCGAACGCCGCGGCGTCGGCGAGCTTGCCGGTCGCGATCAGGATGCCCTCGAGTTCGGCAGGTCCCGTGCGCTTGCCCGAGATCTTGATGGTGTCGTCGGAACGGCCGAGAATGTAATAGAGCCCGTCGGTGCCGCGCATCGCGAAATCGCCGTGCACCCAGATTCCCGGAATCGTATTCCAGTAACTGTCGAGGTAGCGCGCGTCGGCCTTCCACAGGCTCTTGGTCAGGCCGATCGAGGAATGCCGCAGCACCAGTTCGCCGACGGTGCCGTCGGGAACCGGCGCTCCGGAGAGATCGACGATATCCGCGCCGACGCCCAGCGCAGGCCGCGAGAACGAGCCGGGGTTCATCGGGTGGTTGGGCGTGCCGGTAAAGATGCAGCCGCCGACTTCGGTCCCGCCGGAAATATTGATGATCGGAATCTTCTTCTTGCAGACGTGCTCGAAGAACCACCTCCACGGCGCCGTGGTCCAGGCTTCGCCGCCGGACGCCGTCATCCGCAGGCTGGAAAGATCGTAGTTCTCGACCTCTTCGCCATAGCGCATCAAGCTGCGCACGATCGTCGGCGATACGCCGAGATAAGTGACCTTGTGATCGGCGATCAGCCGCCAGAACCGCCCGGTATCGGGAAAGTCCGGCGTGCCTTCCGCGATCAACAAGCTGCCGCCGGTGATGCTCGGAATGCAGGCGCACATCGCGCCGACCATCCAGCCCATGTCGCTGAAGAAGAAGAACCGATCGGACGGCTTGAAGTCGCCACAGATGATCATGTCGCGGGTCACCATCGAGCCGATGAAGCCGATATGGGTCCAGACGCATCCCTTCGGCTCGCCGGTCGTGCCCGACGTGTAGAGCAGGATCGCAGGGTCTTCCGCCTGCATCTGTTCGGTCGCGAGCGTCGTCTCAGGACCGGCATCGGCATCGTCCCACCACCGGTCGCGGCCGTCGCGCATCGGCGTGTCGATCTCGAGTCCAGCGCGGCGGGCAACGATCACATGCTTGACCGACGGTGCGCCTTCGAGCGCGGTGTCCAGCACGGACTTGAGTGCACCCGGCGCGCCGCGGCGCCAGGTGCCGTTGGCGGTGATGACAGCCTTGGCTTCGCCGTGGTTGAGGCGGGACTGGATCGGAGCTGGGCCGAAGCCGGAGAACAGCGGCATCACGATCGCGCCGAGTTTCAGGATCGCGAAGAACGCCACGAATGTTTCCGGCAGGTTCGGCATGTAGATCGCAACGACGTCGCCGCGCCCGATGCCGAGATTGCGCAGGCCTTGTGCCAGCCGGGTCACTTCGGCGTCGAATTCGCGATAGCTCAGCGAGCGCCGTTCGTTCCTGTCTTCGCCCTCCCACACCAGGAAGGTCTGGTTCCAAACTGTCATGTCGCGGTGCTTATCGATGCAGTTCAGCACGATGTTGGTAGTGCCGCCAACGCACCAGCGCGCCCACGCTTCGCCCTTGGAGACGTCGAGCATCTGCTCGTAGTTCTTGTAGAACCTGACGTCGCAGAATTTGAAGACCTCCTGCATCAGCCAGGCTGGATCGGCCTCGGCCCGCGCGGCGAGGGCATCGTAATCCTTGTCGCCCGTCGCACGCAGGAAAGCGGTGAGGTTGCTCTGCGCCACGAGTTCCGCTGGCGGCGTCCAGATATAGGGCGTGGTGTCGCTCATGACGTTGTTACTTCGTGTTGTCGCGCCTGCCGGATGGCGCGGAAGCTAGCGCCTCGGCCGAGATTGCGTCAATGGCCCGCTATCTTTTGTTTCGAACATTTGTTAGAAATTCTGAAAAGACGGGAGAATGGAATGTACTCCGCTTCGGAATTGCTGGCATCGACGCCGTATGTCGATAGCGGATCGGACGAGATTCGCGCGTTCGTCGCGCGCAACCTATCCGACGCGGCCGAGCTCTCGCCGACGCAAAGGGCAATCCGCCTGTTCGACGCGGTGCGTGACCAGGTCCGCTACAACCCTTTCAACATCGGCACCACGGCCGACGAGTACCGCGCCAGCTTCATCGCGACCCAGCCGACGAATTATTGCGTGCCGAAGGCGATCATGCTGACGGCGGGCTTGCGCGCCGCCGGCGTTCCTGCCGCGGTCGGTTTCGCCGACGTCCGCAATCACCTCAATTCGCCGAAGCTTGCCGAACTGATGGAGACCGACCTTTTCATCTATCACGGATATGTCGCGCTCTGGCTTGACGGGCGGCAGATCAAGGTAACGCCGGCCTTCAACACCGAGATGTGCGGGCGCTTCGGCGTCAAGCAGCTTGTGTTCGATGGCCAGAACGATGCGCTGTTCCACGAATTCGACGTCAACAGCCAGCGCCACATGGAATATGTCAACGATCGCGGCTGGTTCATCGATCCGCCGATCAAGCAGCTATTGCAGGATTTCCACGCCACCTATCCGAAGCTGTGGCAGTCCAGCATCGACCGGGTCCAGATTCGCGACGCGAATTTCCACGGCGAGCGCTGATCTCACTTCCGCTCGGGTTGCTTGGCGTATTGAACGGCGACCCGGCCGACCTTCTCGCGCGCGATGACAAGTTTCTGGATCTGCGCAGTGCCGTCGCCGATCTGAAGGCCCATGACGTCGACATAGCGCTGATGGAACGGTAGGTCGGTTGTGTAGCCATAATGGCCGTGCGTCAGCAGGCATTGGTGGATGATCTCGCACGTCACTTTCGGCACATACCATTTGCACATCGCAGCTTCCGCCGTGTGGGGCAGGCCGCGGTCGCGCAGCGATAGCGTGTAAAAACAGAGCTGACGCATCATGGTGAGTTGCGTCTCTGCTTCGGCGAGTGGAAAACTGACGCCTTGATACTGGGCGATCGGCCGCTCGAAGGCGATGCGGCCGGTCGAGTATTGCCAGGCTTCGTCCACCGACGCCTGCGCCGGCCCGATGCATTCGAGCCCGATCAGGGCGCGGCTGTAGTCGAAGCCGGCCATGATCTTGGAAAATCCCTTGTTCTCCTCGGCCATCAGGCATTCGGCCGGAACGAACACATCGTCGAAGAAAACCGAGCCGCGGCCCACTGGTCTGGTGCCGATGTCGTCGAAATGGGTGCGGGTAATGCCGGGCTGATTGAGGTCGACGAAGAAGGCGCTGACGCCGCGCGCACCCTCATTGCCGGTGCGGGCAAAGATCACGGCTGCATCGCATTGGTCGGAAAAGCTCATCGAGGTCTTTTCGCCCTTGAGGCGGTATCCGCGTCCGGATTTCTCGGCGCGCAAGATGAGATTGGCAGCATCCGATCCGCCGCGTGGCTCGGTGAGGCCGAGCCCGATGATGGCTTCGCCTTTGACCACACGCGGGAGCCATTGCTGTGAAATACCGGGCGAGGCATGCTGCGCGATCATTCCGCCCATCAGCGACGCCAGCAATTGAACGTAGCTGGCGTTGAAGTCGCCGTAGGCGATCTGTTCGATGATAACGCCGGCGGTCGCGCTGCTTTCGCCAAGGCCGCCATAAGCTTCCGGAATATCGACGCCGATCAGGCCGAGATCGCCCATTTCCTTCAGCATCGCGGGGTCAATGCGGTCCTGTTTGGCTCGCTTCTGGTAGTGCGGCGCGAGCTTTTCTCTTGAAAACCGCTCGGCAACTTCGCGAAATGCCTGCTGCTCGGCGTTGAGCGTAGTGTCCATGACGTTTCCTTTGCCGGTCAGCCGGCTGTTGCATTCGGCCCGATTTTTATTCAGTCTAACAATCGTTAGAAAATGCGCAATCGTGCCCGGAGCCGCTCGATGACCGGAATGTATCCGAACCTGATGTCGCCGCTGAAGGTGGGCCGCACCACGTTGCGGAACCGCATCATCATGGGTTCGATGCACACTCGCCTCGACATGGAGGAGAACGGATTGCATAAGATGGCGATGTTTCTCGCCGAGCGCGCCAAGGGCGAGGTCGGCCTGATCATTACCGGTGGTTACGCACCGAATACCGCCGGCCTGATCGAGCCTGGCGGTCCAATATTGACCGAGCGTTCGCAAGCGCTGGAACTGCGGCGCCTCACGGATGAGGTGCATCGGCATGGCGGCCAGATGTGCATGCAGATCCTGCATTCCGGCCGGTACGCGAAACAGCCGGAGTGCCTCGGGGCGTCCGATATCCGCTCGCGCATCAACAAGTTCCCGCCGCGCGCGATGACCGTCGCCGAGATCGAGCAGACCATCGAAGACTACGTGCGTTGTGCGATGCTGGCGAAGGTAGCCGGTTTCGACGGTGTCGAGATCATGGGCTCCGAAGGGTACCTGATCAACGAGTTCACCGTGCTGCGCACCAACGACCGCAACGACGAGTGGGGCGGGGCCGAAGAAAATCGCCACCGGCTACCGGTCGAACTGGTCAAGCGTGTGCGCGCGGCGACAGGTCCGGAATTCCTGATCGTCTATCGCATTTCCGCCGCCGACCTGGTCGAACGCGGCGCAACCGGCGACGAAATCGACCGGCTGGCGCAGCGCGTTGAGAAAGCCGGCGCCGACATCCTCAACACGGGCATCGGCTGGCATGAGGCGCGCGTTCCCACCATCGCCTATCCGATCCCGCGCGCCGCTTGGCGTTTCGCCGCGGCGCGGCTCAAGAAAGTCGTCGGCATTCCCGTGGTCGCCTCCAATCGCGTCAACACGCCCGATGTGGCCGAGGAAATTCTCGCGGCCGGCGACAGCGACCTGATCTCGATGGCGCGTCCGATGCTGGCGGACCCGCATTTCGCCCGAAAGGTGCGCGAAGGCAACGCCGACAAGATCAACATCTGCATTGCCTGCAACCAGGCCTGCCTTGATCTGATC
>NZ_JAEMSD010000048.1:20041-22612 GCF_016462955.1 Bradyrhizobium sp.
GATCTTTTCAAACCGCACCGCGACGTGCCTGGTCAATCCGCGCGCATGCCGTGAGACCGAATTCGACGACGAGCCGGCGGCGAAGCCTCGCAAAGTGGCGGTGATCGGCGGCGGCGCGGCAGGGCTGGCCGCCGCAGCGGAAGCCAGCGGCCGCGGGCACAAGGTCACGCTGTTCGAGGCCAGCGATCGCGTGGGCGGCCAGATCAACCTGGCACGTGCCGTGCCGGGCAAGGTCGAGTTCGAAATGTTGCGTTACTACAGCGGCAAGATATCCGACGGCGGCGTCGATCTGCGTCTCAACACCGCACCCGATGCCGATCAGCTCAAGAAGGAATCGTTCGACGCGGTCGTGGTTGCGTCCGGCGTTCATCCGCGCAGGCCTGACATTGCTGGCATCGACCATCCAAAGGTCGTCTCGTACAGCGATCTCCTGAGCGGCAAGAAGAAGGCCGGGCGTCGGGTGGTCATCATCGGCGCCGGTGGCATTGGCTTCGATGTTGCGGAGTATCTCTGCCATTCGCAGCCCGGCGAAGCGCCGAAGGCGCGGCGGCTGGATTTGGTAGAGTTCCAGGTCGAGTGGAATATCGACGCCAGCCTCGTCGAGGCCGGTGGTTTGAAAGGCGATCCGCTGGCGCCGCGGCAGAGCCCGCGCGAGATCACCATGCTGCAGCGAAAGACCACGCGTCCGGGCGTCAATCTCGGGGTTTCCACCGGCTGGATCTTGCGCAGCAGCCTCGCCAAGCGCGACGTCAAGATCATGGCCGGCGTCACCTATGAGAAGATCGATGATCGCGGACTGCACGTCCTTGTCGATGGCAAGCCGCAACTGATCGAGGCCGACACCATCGTGCTTTGCGCCGGGCAGGAAGCCAATCGCGGGCCGTTCGATGCGTTGCAGTCGGCGGGCGTTGAGGTCCACATCATCGGCGGCGCGAAGGAGGCCGCCGAACTCGACGCCATGCGGGCGGTCGACGAGGGCGTGCGGGTCGGTTACGCGCTCTAGCAGTCTGCTGAAGAACCCCCTCGCCACGGCGAAGGCTTGATGATTCACTTATCATCCCGAATCGGCGGAGACGATCATGCGGGGCAGGTTCACGGATCAGGGCGGCCTGTTTCCGTACATTGCGCCGGATAAGCGTGTGCGAGCGAACCATCCGCTGCGGAAGGTGCGGGAACTTGTCCGGGATGTTTTGAGTGATTTGAACCGCAGCCTTGGGAAGCTCTACGCCAGCGAGGGACGCCCTTCGATCCCTCCGGAGCAATTGCTGAGTGCCCTGCTGCTGCAGGTGTTCTACGGCATCCGCTCGGAACGCCAGTTGATGGAGCAACTGGACAACAATCTTTTGTACCGCTGGTTCGTGGGACTGTCGCCGGACGATCCGGTCTGGGACCCGACCACCTTCACCAAGAACCGGGAGCGGCTGCAGAACGGCGATGTGTTCACGAAGTTCATGTGCCGGCTTCTGAACCATCCGCGGGTCAAGCCGCTGCTGTCGAGTGAGCACTTCTCGGTAGATGGAACGCTGATCGAAGCCTGGGCTTCACAGAAGAGCTTTCGTCCCAAGGACGGCAGCGGCGACGACGACGGCGCCAACTTCCATGGCCAGAAGCGCAAGAACGACACCCATGCCAGTACCAGCGACCCGGACAGCAGGCTTTATCGCAAAGCGGCCGGACGAGAGGCCAGGCTTTGCTATATGGGCCACGCCACCATGGAAAACCGTCATGGGCTGGCGGTGGCCGGCAAGGTCACGCATGCCGATGGCACCGCCGAACGCGGGGCTTCGGAGGCTATGCTGAAGGCGAGACGCAGGGCGGCAGGTCGCCGCATCACGGCCGGTGAGGACAAGGCGTACGATACCGCCGATCATGTCGCCAATCTTCGCGCCATCGGCGTGACGCCGCGTGTGACGCAGAACCAAGCCGTTACCAAAACCGGCAAGACCCGCATCAGCGCCATCGACGAACGTACCACGCGGCATCCGGGGTACGGCATGTCGCAATCACGCCGGGCGATGGTCGAGTGCATCTTCGGATGGGGCAAACAGCATGGCACGATGCGTAAGACCAAGCATCGTGGCATCGCTCGCGTCGCCGCCGACTTCCTGCTAAATCTGATCGCTTACAACCTGATCCGCATCCCCAAACTACTTGCCGCTTAGCCGTCCGTGCCGGGCAGCCCAACGCCTGGCTAAAAAATCACATCCAACTCTGCCGCGTCGTCCCAACAAAGACCGGCGAGAATATAAAATCCCGCTATCTCAAGGTTTTTCAGCAGACTGCTAGGCTACTTCAGCGGTTACTTCGATTTGGGAACCGCCGACTCGCGTTTCGAGAACTTCACCATGTCGATCATCTGGCGTGCGTCATGGGCCAGATGCAGCGTCTCGCCGCCGTCGATGTACCATTCCTCGCCGGTGACGAATTTGCCGAGCGACGAACTCAGAAAGATGATCGCAGCCGAAATGTCGCTGACGTCGCCCATGTGACCCATGATGTTGCGGTTCAGTTTCAGCCACTGCTCGGGTTCGATCTGGTAGTGGTCCAGTCCCTCGGTCCGGACGGTGCCGG
>NZ_JAEMSD010000876.1:0-852 GCF_016462955.1 Bradyrhizobium sp.
TTGATGGCCTCGACGTCGGCGAGCGGAATGCCGGCATCCTTCTCGCCGAAATGCAGCTGCGTCGGCACCTTCGGCGCTTCATCGGCAAAGCGCACCACCGCGCCGCCGTAATAGCCGATCGCGGCCTTCAATCCCGACAGCCGCGTTGCCGCGACGAAGGCGATGCTGCCGCCGAGACAGAAGCCGATGATGCCGACGGGGCCGGCGTCTTTCACCGCATCGATCGCAGCCTGCGTGTCGCGCAGCATCGCGGTCCAGTCCGGATTGGCGACGAATTTGCGCGCCTCCGCGATCTCGTCGGGCGAATAGCCCGACTGGAAGTTCGGCGAGGTCCGGTCGAAGATCGACGGCGCGATCGCGACATAGCCTTCCTCCGCCAACCGATCGCAGACCGAGCGGATGTGATGATTGACGCCGAAGATCTCCTGGATCACCACGACCGCGCCCTTCGCGCTGCCTGCGGGATCGGCGCGATAGGCGCCGAGCTGGAAATTGTCGGAGGCCGTCAGCTTGATGTCCTGTCCCACGCGGTTGTCCTTCTTGGTTGTCGATCCGGAATTCAGTTCTCTCCCCTCATCCTGAGGAGCGCGCCCTTCGCGCGCGTCTCGAAGGATGCGAGGCCCGTGACGTGGCAGCGGGGGCCTTTCATCCTTCGAGACGCTTGCGGAGTTTATCATCCGGCCGCGCTTCCGCGCGGACCGGGTGGCAAGCTCCTCAAAATGAGGGAAGGGACCTCACTCCCACATCCAGTTCTCGCCGTAATCTTCCTTCCATCCTGCCAGGCGTCCATGGCGGAATTGCAGGAACAGGCGATGGCGGTAGGGGATCAGGCCGCTGCCGCCGATGTTGCGC
>NZ_JAEMSD010000876.1:862-1600 GCF_016462955.1 Bradyrhizobium sp.
CGCGCGGGCTGTCTGTTCGGCGTCCATGCCGAAGGCGAGCGGAATGTTGTTCGACAGGGTCGCGACGAAAGGCTGGCGCGGCGGCCCGGCGCCGAACGGTTCGGCCTGCGCAGAGATCGACAGCAACATCGCGCCCGCAGCCAGCATCATCAGCTTCATTGCCCGTGTCCCTGCTCGATCGGCCTATGCCGGCAAGTTCTTCAGGAAAGGCGTGACCGCGTCAACAAAAGCCTGGGGCTGATCGATGTTGACGGCGTGCCCGGCCGCGGGGATCACGACCTTTTGTGCGCCGGGGATTTTTGCTGCCATGTAGTCGGACGCGGCGAGGAACGGGGTGTCGTCGGCGCCGACCACGATCAGGCTGGGCACCTTGATGTCGGGGAGCAGCTCGATCACGCGCGCATCGCGCTGGGTCAGCATGCCGCGCGCAGCGAGTGCGAGGCCCCTGGCGTCGCGGTGGCTCGCGGTCGCACGCTCGCGCGTCGCCGTTTTCAGGACGTCGAGACCTTCGCGGTCGAGCCGGTCGGCGGTGGCAAGCGCCCGCGCGTTCCAGGCCTCGCGCGCGTCGTCCTTCTTGAAGCCCGGGCCGGTGTCGATGATCAGAAGCGCGCGGGCGCGCTCCGGATGCGCACGATAGAACGCCAGCGACATGTAGCCGCCGAGCGAAAGCCCGCCGATGATGGCGCGCTCCGCGCCGACCGCATCGAGGATCGCCGCCATGTCGCCGACGGTCAGCGC
>NZ_JAEMSD010000431.1 GCF_016462955.1 Bradyrhizobium sp.
TGCTGTGGTTGCGCTCGGTAAAAATTGAGACGGAGTGTCAATGAACCCGAACACCGCGACGCCGGTGTTTGCGCTGCAACGCGGAAACAGACTGGCTCGCGCTCGTGTCCAGACCACGAGAAGCACCGAGCCAAAACAAAACTGCGAAAACAACCCCATGCACAGTAGAACGGCCCGGACCGGCTTGTGCGCGGTGACAGCCGACAGGCATTTGATGCATCGCGCAAAATGACGACCGCGCTCACGAGGCGACGGGATAAGGCCCGTCTTCAAATCGCGTGTCGTGATAGAATTTCGAGCCGACCTCGCGCGCCAGCGCGCTGCGGAAGTCGCGGCCGCCCTGCAGGCTGCGCAGCACATGCGCGAAGTCGAATTCGGGCTGCCAGCCAAGCTCCCGCCGCGCGCGCTCGTTGACATAGACGCGGTCGATCACGGGGAAGAGGTGCCATCCGCGCGCGGCATAGAGATGCGCGCACTCCGGATAGAGTTCGCGCACGAGGCCGGCAGCATCGCGCGCCAGCGCGGCGAGATGGCGTTGCTCGAACGGGCTCGTCGCCGAGACGATGTAGCGGGCGAAGCCGATGCCGGGCGCGCGTTCGACGGCGAGCAGATGGGCGCTCACGGCGTCCGCGATATCCAGCCGGCGATAGAGCAGCTCGTTGGCCTGGGCATTGTCGAGTGCGTAGGCCGACCGCATCGAGGGATCGTCGTCGTCCTCCGGGAAGAAGCGCGAGGTGCGCAGGACCACGACCGGCAAGCCGCGCTCGCGAAAGAACAGCTCGCAGAGATGTTCGGCCATCAGCTTGGTGGTGCCGTAGATGTTCTTCGGCACCGGCGGCAGCTCCTCGGTGACCCACACCGCCGCCTGTCCCGCCTCGGGCCGCAGCTGCGAGCCGAACGCGCTGGTGGTGCTGGTGAAGACAAAGCTCTTCACGCCGGCTGAAGCGGCCGCTTCGAGGAGGTTCAGCGTGCCCGTGATGTTGGTGTCAACAAAGTCCTGCTTGGCGTGCGTCGCCACATGCGGCTTGTGCAGCGTCGCAGTGTGGATCACCGCGGTGACGCCGTCCATCTGGCGCCGCACGAAGCCGGGATCGACGATCGAGCCGACGGCATCGGTGAACGGCGAGGGCTTGAGATCGAGGCCGCGGGCGGGCGACCCGCGCCCGCGGAGTATCCGGAGAATGGCTTCACCGAGGTGGCCGGCACTGCCGGTAACCAAAATTGTCATATCAGACCAAAAGCACCAACCTGCAGGCGACGGAAAGCCGCTGTTCGCTACCGAGCGTTTAGCCGACGTTTGCCGCGAATCCATCGCCTCGACGGAACAAAAAGCAAACAATTGACCGCGGAGACTGTTAGGGGGAGTGTAGGTGCTCCCAGGTCAATCCTATATTGACTAGGTAGCGAGATAGTGACGCAGATGAACAGCCCCCTCCTCGTTCTGACGACTGTAAATGCGCCGTACAGCAAGAAGCTGGACGCGCAGGCGCTTGTCGATTGTCTGCTGGATCCCACTGCGGCGAAGGCTGCCTGCGGCCCCATGTCGTCGTTTTTTGGGGACGTTGCACCCGAATTGCAGATCGCATTCGCTGAGATGCACGGCGTCAGCCACGATCAATTGGTTGCCGCAGCGAAAGCGTTCGCCGAGTTTTCGGGACAATCCTTTCCGCTCGCGGCGTAACGATGAGCGCTCAATCAGATTGGGCGCAACTTTTTCGAATTGCCTGTGCGATGATCCGGCAAGTCAATGCCGAACAGAACATCATCGATGGTTGGACGTTCGGCGGCGGCACAGCGATGATGCTGCAGATCGATCACCGAATAAGCCAGGATGTCGATATCTTTCTCCCGGACCCTCAGGCCCTTTCCTTCCTCGATCCACAGAGGAATGACTTCAATTTGGAGATCAGGCCCGCCGACTATATAGGAGATGGAGCACGGTCTTTGAAGCTTGGCTTTGGATTTGGTCAGATCGACTTTATCGTCGCGTCATCACTAACGTCCTCGCCGACAACGGAGACGACCGTCGAAGGCGAAATGGTCCTTTTGGAGACAATCCCGGAGATCATTGTAAAGAAGGTCTATCATCGAGGCAGCAGCATCACGCCGCGCGATGTCTTTGACATAGCTGCCAGCAGTGAGACGCATGCGGAATCCATTATCAAGGAGCTGGTCCGCTACCGCGACCGCGTCGAAAGTACGCTGGCCGCAATCGACAAACTGAAGCCTGACTTTGTGGGCGCGGCGATCGATCAGCTCTCGATCAAAGACGCTTATAGGCGGATCGCGAACACAGCGCTGGAAAAGACAAAAGATCTCCTTCGCGCCGTATAGCTGGTGCAAGAGGCGGCCCTAAATCGCGGATCAACGCCCATTGCAGGTCCTCGGGGACTTCAGGCCGCGCGGCCCGCGACCCACACGTCCAAAAATGGCTCGCAGAGGCCCACCCTTATGGGGGATAGCCACCTCATGTTCGGACGCTTGGGAGAAAACTGGAGCGGGCGAAGGGGCTCGAACCCTCGACCCCGACCTTGGCAAGGTCGTGCTCTACCACTGAGCTACACCCGCATCCTGTGTCGGTCGCGTGACGCGCCGGCAACGGCTGTCGTATGCCAAAAGCGGGAGGGGAATGCAACAGCTACCGGCGGCCTCAATTCGCAATTGGAGGCCCCTTTTGTACCATGAATGCGACCAAACCGCCCGAAAGGGCCCCGGAACCGGCGAATCGGAGGGCCCGGATTGAAATTCGGCCGCCCCGGCCCAATTTAGGAGCCGACAACAAGCATATGATGTGGCGGCGTGCTAAAGAGCCACCATTCCAGACATGACGAGGGGATCCCGTGACGATCATCGACCAGGGCAACGGAGCGGCGGGCCCGGCGGCGGCCGACCTGATCAAGGACACCACCACCCAGAGCTTCGTGAAGGACGTCATCGAGGAATCGAAGCGCCAGCCGGTGCTGATCGATTTCTGGGCGGAGTGGTGCGGGCCCTGCAAGCAGCTGACCCCGGTGCTGGAGAAGGCGGTGAAGGCGGCCAAGGGCAAGGTCAGGCTGGTCAAGATGAACATCGACCAGCACCCGGCGATTCCCGGCCAGATGGGCATCCAGTCGATCCCGGCCGTGATCGCCTTCGTCAACGGCCAGCCGGCCGACGGCTTCATGGGCGCGGTCCCCGAGAGCCAGGTCAATGCCTTCATCGAGCGGCTGACCAAGGGCGTCACGGCGCCGGGCGAGGTCAACGTCGCCGAGATCGTGCAGGAGGCCGAGGCGGTGCTCGCCGAGGGCGGCGCGGCGGCGGCCGCACAGATCTACGCCGAGGCACTGCAGCACGATTCGACCAATATCGCGGCCCTCGCGGGCCTCGCCAAATGCTACGCCGTCTCCGGCGCGATGGAGCAGGCCAAGCAGACGCTGGCCATGGTGCCGGAATCCAAGCGCAACGACCCCGCCGTGAAGGCCGTGCAGACCGCGATCGATCTCGCCGAGCAGGCGCAATCCCTCGGCCCGGTCGCCGAGCTGGAACAGAAGGTCGCCGCAAATCCGCTCGATCATCAAGCCCGCTTCGACCTCGCCACCGCGCTCAACGCGCAAGGCAACCGCGCTGCTGCCACCGAGCAGCTGCTCGAGATCATCAAGCGCGACCGCAAATGGAACGACGACGGCGCCCGCAAGCAGCTGGTGCAGTTCTTCGAGGCCTGGGGCGGCACGGATGATGCAACCGTCGAGGGACGCAAGCGTTTGTCGACGATCCTGTTTTCATAGAGACGCGCTGGCGAGGCCAGGGGGACCGGGCAGATGCCGATCAACGTCGAATATCGCGGGCCCGCCGACCTCCCGGAGATCATTCCGGTGTTTCCGCTGCCGGGCGCGCTGCTGCTGCCCCGCGGCCAGATGCCGCTCAACATCTTCGAGCCGCGCTACCTCGCGATGGTCGACGATTCCTTCCGCGACGGCCACCGCCTGATCGGCATGATCCAACCGGACGCGGCGCACTCGCCGAAGAATTCCGACAAGCCAACGCTTTTTCGCGTCGGCTGCGTCGGCCGGATCACCCAGCTCGCCGAATCCGGCGACGGACGCTACATCCTCGAGCTCACCGGCGTGTCGCGCTTCAGGGTGGTCGAGGAGCTCGAGGTGCTCACGGCCTACCGGCAGTGCAAAGTCGACTTCTTCGCCTTCGTCGACGACTTCACCGCGCGGATGGGGGAGGAGGCGGTCGATCGCGACGCATTGCTGTCGGTGCTCGCGGACTTCCTGAAGGCGAACAATCTCAAGGTCGACTGGGAAGGCGTCGAGAGCGCGCCCAACGAGGCGCTCGTCAACGCGCTGGCGATGATGTCGCCCTATGGCCCGGCGGAGAAGCAAGCGATGCTGGAAGCGCCGGACCTGAAGACCCGCGCCGAGATCCTGATCGCCGTCACCGAGATGGACCTCGCCAAGAAACGCACCAGCGGCGATCCGCCGCTGCAGTGAGGGACCAGTCCTCCGCGAAGGCGGTGTGCTCCCTTCAGCCGTATGCGCTCCCGCGATGGCATCCGAAAATTTCTGTGCTACAGGCAGGCGAGTGCCGGAGACTCCCATGAACGCGCCCACCGAACGTCCCGAAGCCAGCGTCGATCCCAAACTGCTGGAGATCCTGGTCTGCCCCCTCACCAAGGGTCCGCTGGAGTTCGATGCGGCGAGGCAAGAGCTGATCTCGCGCAGCGCCAAGCTGGCTTATCCGATCCGCGACGGCATCCCGATCATGCTGCCGGAAGAGGCGCGCAAGATCGATTGAGGCGATGGCCGTATTGCACGACGGCCATGCGATACTCTCGGTGTCGTCCCGGGGCGCGAAGCGAGCCCGGGACCCATAACCACAGGGAGTGGTTATGACGCGAGCTGGTAACTCCGGGTCTTCGCAAAACGACATCCTGTGGCTATGGATCCCGGGCTCGCGCGACGCGCGCCCCGGGATGACAGGAGAGGTTGCCGCCCTACAACGCCTCGCCCTTCAACAGCCGCGGCACTTCGCCGGTCAGCCCTGCGGCCTGTCGGATGAAGAGGTTCTTCAGCGGCGGGGTTCGATCAACGAGGCCGAGGCCGATGTCGCGCACTGTGCGCAACAGCGTCGACTGGTTGGAGAACAGGAAGTTCAGCGAGTTGGTGGCAACGCCCATCGCCATGGTGTCGAAGCGGCGCCAGCGCTGGTAGCGTTCGAGCACGTCGGCGCCGCCGAGATCCATGCCGAGCCGAGCCGCGTCGACCACGACCTCCGCCAGCGCGGCGACGTCCTTCAGGCCCATGTTGAGGCCCTGGCCCGCAATCGGATGGATGACGTGGGCGGCGTCGCCGACCAGCGCGAGGCGCTCGGCGATGAAGGAACGCGCGACGAAATAGGACAGCGGGAAGGCGCGTGGCTTGTCGAGCGCCTTGACCTCGCCGAGATGCAGGCCGAAGCGCCGTTCGAGCTCGGCGTGGAAGTCTTCGTCGCTCAGCGCAACGATGCGCGCGGCCTCGGTTCGACGCTCGGTCCACACCAGCGACGAGCGCTTGCCCGACAGCGGCAGGATCGCGAAGGGACCTGCGGGCAGGAAATGCTCTTCGGCGCGGCCCTCGTGATCACGCTCATGGCCGACGGTGACGACGATGCCCGACTGGTCGTACTCCCAGCCGTTGGTCGCAATGCCGGCGCGCTCGCGCAGCTTCGACCTGGCGCCGTCGGCGGCCACCAGCAGGCTCGCGGCGATGACGCTGCCGTCGCCGAGCGTGACGTCGATGCCTTCAGAGCGTGCGTCGTAGGACGCCACGGTGGTGGCCCGGAGATCGATGCCCTCGGCCTCGGCGCGCGCCACCAGCGCATCGATCAAGCGGCGGTTCTCGACCATATGCGCGAAGGGCTCGCCCGGCGCGACGTCGCCGGCGAAGTTGAGGAACGCCGGGCGGG
>NZ_JAEMSD010000432.1 GCF_016462955.1 Bradyrhizobium sp.
GCGTGAAGCGCATCGACGTCGACCAGTATCGTTATGGGTTTGAGACCCTGATCGAGTCCGACAAAGCCCCGAAGGGGCTGTCGGAAGAAACCGTCAAGTTCATCTCCGAGAAGAAGAACGAGCCCGCCTGGATGCTCCAGTGGCGGCTGGAAGCCTATCGGCGCTGGCTGACCATGACGGAGCCGACCTGGGCCCGCGTCGACTATCCCAGGATCGACTTCCAGGACCTCTATTACTATTCGGCGCCGAAGCCGAAGAAGACGGTCTCGTCATTGGACGAGATCGATCCGGAGATCCTCAAGACCTACGAGAAGCTCGGCATCCCCTTGCGGGAAGTCGCCATGCTCGAAGGGGTCGAGCCCAAGCCCGGCGAGGAAGACCCTGCGCGCCGCAAGATCGCGGTCGATGCCGTCTTCGATTCGGTCTCGGTTGCGACCACCTTCAAGGCAGAGCTGAAGAAGGCCGGCGTGATCTTCATGCCGATCTCGGAAGCGATTCGCGAGCATCCTGAACTGGTGCAGAAATATCTGGGCTCGGTGGTGCCGACCTCGGACAATTTCTACGCGACCTTGAACTCGGCGGTGTTCTCCGACGGCTCGTTCGTCTACGTGCCGCCGGGCGTGCGCTGCCCGATGGAGCTGTCGACCTATTTCCGCATCAACGAGCGCAACACCGGCCAGTTCGAGCGCACGCTGATCATCGCGGACAAAGGCTCCTACGTCTCCTATCTCGAGGGCTGCACCGCACCGCAGCGCGACGAGAACCAGCTGCACGCGGCCGTGGTCGAACTGGTCGCGCATGACGATGCCGAGATCAAATATTCGACGGTGCAGAACTGGTATCCCGGCAATTCGGAAGGCAAGGGCGGCATCTACAATTTCGTCACCAAGCGTGGCGACTGCCGCGGCGCCAATTCCAAGATCTCCTGGACCCAGGTCGAGACGGGATCGGCGATCACCTGGAAATATCCGAGCTGCATCCTGCGCGGCGACAACTCCCGCGGCGAGTTCTACTCGATCGCGATCTCGAACGGCTATCAGCAGGTCGACAGCGGCACCAAGATGATTCATCTCGGCAAGAACACGTCGAGCCGGATCATCTCGAAGGGCATCGCCGCCGGCAAGTCGCAGAACACCTATCGCGGCCTCGTCACCGCCCATCGCAAGGCGACCGGCGCACGCAACTTCACGGCCTGCGATTCGCTTCTGATCGGCGACAAATGCGGCGCGCACACCGTGCCCTACATCGAGGCGAAGAACTCGTCCGCGACGTTCGAGCACGAGGCGACGACCTCGAAGATCTCCGAGGACGTGCTGTTCTACTGCATCCAGCGCGGGCTCAGCCAGGAAGAGGCCGTCGGCCTCGTCGTCAACGGCTTCGTCAAGGACGTGCTGCAGCAGTTGCCGATGGAATTCGCGGTGGAAGCGCAGAAGCTGATCTCGATCTCGCTCGAAGGATCGGTCGGCTAGCTCCGGCCTCATCCTGAGGAGGCCGCGTCAGCGGCCGTCTCGAAGGATGGATTTCGGAAAGATTGGTGGCCTCAATCCTTCGAGACGCGCCTTCGGCGCTCCTCAGGACGAGGGGATAGATGGAAAAACATTATGGCTTTGCTTGAAGTGAAAGACCTCAAGGTTCGTGTCGAGGAGCGTGAGATCCTCCATGGGCTGACGCTGACCGTGAACGAAGGCGAGGTGCACGCGATCATGGGGCCGAACGGCTCCGGCAAGTCGACGCTCTCGCACGTCATCGCCGGCAAGCCCGGCTATGAGGTCACCGACGGTCAGATCCTGTTCAAGGGCGAGGACCTCCTGGAGATGGCGCCGGAGGAGCGCGCCGCGAAGGGCGTGTTTCTGGCATTTCAGTATCCGGTCGAGATTCCCGGCGTTGCCACCATGACCTTCCTGCGCACCGCGCTCAACGCGCAGCGCAAGGCGCGCGGCGAGAGCGAATATTCGACGCCTGATTTCCTGAAGAAGGTCCGTGAAGTCTCGAAGTCGCTGAACATCCCGCAGGACATGCTCAAGCGCGGCGTCAATGTCGGCTTCTCCGGCGGCGAGAAGAAGCGCAACGAGGTGCTGCAGATGGCGCTGTTCGAGCCGAGCCTGTGCATTCTCGACGAGATGGATTCCGGCCTCGACATCGACGCGCTGCGCATTGCGGCCGACGGCGTCAACGCGCTGCGCTCGCCCGAGCGCGCGATGGTCGTCATCACCCATTATCAGCGGCTGCTGAACTACATCGTGCCCGACGTCGTGCACGTGATGTCCAGGGGCCGCGTCGTGAAGAGCGGCGGCAAGGAGCTGGCGCTGGAGCTGGAAGCGTCCGGCTACGCCCAGTTCGAGGCCGCGTAAGGATTGTTGGAGATGAACGTTGCTGTGGCAAAAACCGGAAGCGGCCGCGCGGTGAGCGATCTCTTCGCCAGCGCAGAAGGCCGGCTGCCGGGTTCGCCCGGGGTGACCGCCGTGCGCCGCGAGGCGTTCGAGACCTATGAGCGTCTCGGCCTGCCGCACCGCCGGATCGAGGAATGGAAATACACCGATCTGCGTGCGCTGATGGGCGAGGTGCTGCCGCTGGCCGCGACGCCCGACGCGGCTGCGTTGAAGCGCGCTGTGGAGGCGGTGAAGGCGCATGCGATCGCTGGCGCCCGCAAGCTGGTGCTCGTCGACGGCGTATTCGCGGCCGATCTGTCCGACGTGAAGCCGCTCGTCGCCGAGGCAAGCTTCAAGACTCTCCGTGAGACGCTGGCGAGGGATGCCGGTCTGCTGAAGACCGCGAGCACCGATGCTGTGATCGCGCTGAACGCCGCACTGGCGACCGACGGTGTCGTGTTGTCGATCGCCGATGGCGCGCAGCTGTCCGCGCCGATCCAGATCATCCATGTTGCAACCGCCGCCTCGGCGTCGGCTTTCACCCGTTCGCAGGTGACGGTCGGGAAGGGCGCTCGCGCCACCCTCGTCGAAAGCTTCGTTGCCGCCGGCGCTGCGGCCTACCAGGTCAATGATGCCGTCATCATCTCGGTCGGCGACGACGCCGACGTCGCCCATATCCGCCTGATGGACGATGCGCCTGACGCCGTGAACATCACCTCGCAATTCGTCACCGTCGGCGCCAACACCAAGCTCAACTTCTTCAACATGACCACGGGCGCCGCGGTCAGCCGCTTGCAGGGCTTCATCACGCTGGCGGGCGAGGGCACCGAGCTCTCGGTCAACGGCGTGAATCTGTTGAAGAAGACCGAGCACGGTGACACCACGCTGGTGGTCGACCATGCCGTGCCGAACTGCGTCAGCCGCGAGATATTCCGCGCGGTGATCGACGATCGCGCCCATTCGGTGTTCCAGGGCCGCATCATCGTCCGTCCCGATGCGCAGAAGACCGACGGCAAGATGATGACGCGGGCGCTTTTGCTCTCGGACGAGGCCGAGGCTGACAACAAGCCCGAGCTGGAAATCTTCGCCGACGACGTCTCCTGCGGCCATGGCGCCACCGCCGGCGCGCTCGACGACAGCCTGTTGTTCTACCTGAAGGCGCGCGGCCTGCCGGAGAAGCAGGCTCAGGCGCTGCTGATCCAGGCCTTCGTCGGCGAGGCGATCGAGCAGATCGCCGACGACGGCTTGCGCGAGCACGTGATCGGCATCGCCGAGCGCTGGCTGGAGCGTCGCCAATGAGCACGCATCCGGCGGTCAAGAACGGAGCCTATGACGTTGCGCGTGTGCGCCAGGATTTTCCGGCGCTCGCCATGCAGGTCTACGGCAAGCCGCTCGTCTATCTCGACAACGCCGCTTCCGCGCAGAAGCCGAGCGCCGTGCTCGATCGCATGACGCAGGCCTACCAGTCCGAATACGCCAACGTCCATCGCGGCCTGCATTACCTCGCCAATGCGGCGACGGAAGCCTATGAGGGCGGCCGCACCAAGGTGGCGCAATTCATCAACGCACCTCGGACCGAAGAGGTGATCTTCACCCGCAACGCGACGGAGGCGATCAACCTGGTCGCGTCGTCCTGGGGTGGCCCGAACATCGGGGAAGGCGACGAGATCGTCATCTCGATCATGGAGCATCATTCCAACATCGTGCCGTGGCACTTCCTCAGGGAGCGCCAGGGCGCGGTGATCAAATGGGCGCCGGTGGACGATGAGGGCAATTTCCTCATCGACGAATTCGAGAAGCTGCTCACCGCCAAGACCAAGCTGGTCGCGATCACCCAGATGTCGAACGCGCTCGGCACCATCGTGCCGGTCAAGGACGTCGTCAGAATCGCCCACGCCCGCGGCATTCCGGTGCTGGTCGACGGCAGCCAGGGCGCGGTGCATCTGCCGGTCGACGTCCAGGACATCGGCTGTGACTTCTACGTCTTCACCGGTCACAAGGTGTATGGCCCGACCGGCATCGGAGTGCTCTGGGCCAAGTACGACCATCTCGTCGCCATGCGCCCCTTCAACGGCGGCGGCGAGATGATCCGCGAAGTCTCGCGGGATTTCATCAGCTACGGCGATCCCCCGCACAAGTTCGAGGCGGGCACGCCGGCAATCGTCGAGGCTGTCGGTCTCGGCGCGGCCATCGACTACGTCAATTCGATCGGCAAGGAACGCATCGCCGCCCACGAGGCCGACCTCACCGCCTACGCGCAGGAGCGCCTACGCGAGATCAACTCGCTGCGGCTGATCGGCACGGCGCGCGGCAAGGGTCCGGTGATCTCATTCGAGCTCAAAGGCGCTCATGCCCATGACGTCGCCACCGTGATCGACCGCCAGGGCATCGCGGTGCGCGCCGGCACCCATTGCGTGATGCCGCTTTTAGAGCGGTTCAACGTGACCGCGACATGCCGGGCCTCGTTCGGCATGTATAATACGCGGGAAGAAGTCGATCATCTGGCACAGGCGCTGCTGAAAGCGCGGGATTTGTTCGCATGAGTGACACGGCCGAAATCAAAGCCAATCCGATGGAGACCCATTCGGCATTGCCGCCGGAGGAGACCGAGCGTCTGACCACCGAGATCATCGCCGGGCTCAAGACCGTCTTCGACCCGGAAATCCCGGCCGACATCTACGAGCTCGGCCTGATCTACAAGGTCGAGATCAAGGACGACCGTTCCGTCGACGTGCAGATGACGCTGACGACGCCGAACTGTCCGGCCGCCGGCGAGCTGCCGACCATGGTCGAGAACGCGGTGGCGAGCGTGCCCGGCGTCGGCGTGGTCGACGTCAAGGTCGTCTGGGAGCCGCCGTGGTCACCCGAGCGTATGAGCGACGAGGCCCGCCTCGTGCTGAACATGTGGTGACGGTCTTGGCGCGCATTGAATTCGTTCTGCAACGGACCACATAGATAACATGACCCAGATTTCGTCAGGCTCGACCCCAGCATCCACCCCGAAGCCGCGGCGGCCGCGCCCGCAGGTGATGCGGCTGACGGATGCCGCTGCCCAGCGCAT
Source organism: Bradyrhizobium sp. (assembly GCF_016462955.1). Classification (GTDB taxonomy): domain Bacteria; phylum Pseudomonadota; class Alphaproteobacteria; order Rhizobiales; family Xanthobacteraceae; genus Bradyrhizobium. Next base: position 5,431 of record NZ_JAEMSD010000432.1, read on the forward strand.
CAGCGAGCTGACCCAACGCGCCGATTCCGAGATCGTGGGCCTGCGCGTCGGCGTCAAGAATGGCGGCTGCGCCGGTCAGTCCTACACCGTCGAATACGCCCACGAGATCCGCCCCACCGACGAGGTCGTCGAGGACAAGGGCGTCAAGATCCTGGTCGACCCCAAGGCCGTGCTGTTCCTGCTCGGCACCGAGATGGACTACAAGGCCGACAAGATGCAGGCCCAGTTCGTCTTCAACAATCCCAACCAGATCTCCGCCTGCGGCTGCGGCGAGTCGGTCGAGCTGCGCCCGGCCAAGATCGACGGGTAATTTCGGCCTACGCTCAGCTCTCTTGTCCCGGACGCGCTGCAGCGCGCTTGCGCTGCTGCGCAGAGCCAGGAACCACGCTATACTTCCCGCTGCAGACGGACTGGGCCCCGGCTCGGCAGCGCACCGTTCACGGCGCGCTGCGTCCGGGGCACGAGAGAGCGTGCGCATGG
>NZ_JAEMSD010000433.1 GCF_016462955.1 Bradyrhizobium sp.
CGATCATGTCCTTGCTGAACAGGCCGCTATAACGCAGCGCGCGCTCGTCGGTGACGAGGCGGACGCGAAAGCCGCGCCGGATCAATTCGACGCCGAGCGCCTCGGCCGGAAACAGATGGCCGCCGGTACCGCCCGCGGCGAGAAGAATCAGGGGGGACGTGTCCATGGTGGGGAAGTTTTACAGGGAGTTCTTCGTCATTGCGAGCCGGCTACTTGATGCTCGTGCCCCGGGCGCAGCGCAGCGCGCCGCTCTTCGGCGTGGTGCGCTGCTGAACCGGGGCCCACATCACGCGTAGCTGCGCATCGCCTCAGCGCGGCCGCTCGCCTCGACCTCGGTGCGCGGGCGCAGCCGCGTCAGCGCCAGCATCATGCCGACGCCATAGGCCAGCGAGATGATCGAGGAGCCTCCATAGGAGATGAACGGCAGCGTCATGCCCTTGGCCGGGATGAGCTGCAGGTTCACCGACATGTTGATCGCGGCCTGCACGCCGAACAGGATCGCAAGGCCAGAGGCTGCAAAGCGCGAGAACATGTCCTCATTGGCATAGGCTCGCGACAGCGTGCGCATCACGACGAAGGCGAACAGCGCCAGCATGACCAGGCACAGGATGATGCCGAACTCTTCGGCGGCGACCGCGAACACGAAATCGGTGTGGCTGTCCGGCAGGCTGCGCTTGGCAATGCCCTCGCCCGGCCCGAGGCCGAACCAGCCGCCGTTGTAGAAGGCTTCCATGGCGGTATCGACCTGGAAGGTGTCGCCGGAGGCCGGATTCATGAAGCGCCTGATGCGACCCGCAACGTGCGGGACGAACAGATAGGCGCTGAACAGCCCGGCCGCTCCGAGGCCCGCGAGGCCGAACACCCAGATCATGCGCATCCCTGCGATGAAGAACAGCGAGCCCCACACCATCAGGATCAGCATGGTCTGGCCGAAGTCAGGCTCCATCACCAAGAGCGCGACCAGCATCAGCAGCAGCACCACCGCCATCGAGGTCGCCGGCATCTCCGGCCGCCGCGTCGATTCCGCAAACAGCCAGGCGGCGATGACGACGAAAGAGGGCTTGGCGATTTCGGAGGCCTGAATGTTGACGCCGAGCAGCGTGATCCAGCGCCGCGAGCCCTTCACCTCCGGGCCGAAGGCGAGCGTGAGCACGATCAGGACGATGCTCGCCGCGAAGATGAGCAGGGCCGAGCGGCGGATCGACCGCGGCGACAGGAAGGAGACGCCGAGCAGCACGATGCAGGACGGCACCAGGAACATCACGTGGCGGCTGAAGAAATGAAAGGGATCAAGCCCGATGCGGGTCGCAACCGGCGGGCTCGCCGCCAGCGACAGGATCACGCCGGTCAGCATCAGCGCCAGGATGGCGCCCATCAGCGGCTTGTCGACGGTCCACCACCACTCGGAAAAGGGGGTGCGTTCTTCACGGGAGAGCATGGGCGGCCGCTTTCGGACGGAGGTCGGTCCATTGGTCGCCGAGGTTGGTTACCGGAGGGTTAACATGATGGATCAAGTTGTGGAGAGTCTCGTGCCCCGGACGCAGCGCAGCGCGCCGCCTCTTCGCGGCGTGGTGCGCTGCAGAGCCGGGGCCCAGCTCTCAACGAGTACCGTGTCGCATTCTGGGTCCCGGCTCGCGCTACGCGCGTCCGGGACACGAGAGCGCTGTCACACCACCGGCTTCACGCCCGGCAGCGCCTGCACCAGCTCGCGGAACTTGGTGCCGCGGATCTCGAAGTTGCGGTACTGGTCGAAGGAGGCGCAGGCGGGCGAGAGCAGGACGACGGCGTCGGCAAGCCCCGAGGCTTCCGCATCGCGCGCGGCGTGCTCGACAGCGACGTCGAGCGTCTGGCTGATCTCGTGCGGCACCTCGCTGCCGAGCGTGCCCGAAAATTCCTGCGCGGCTTCGCCGATCAGATAGGCTTTGCGGATGCGCGGGAAGAAGCCGGTGAGACCAGTGATGCCGCCCGCCTTGGGCTTGCCGCCGGCGATCCAGAAAATATCTGCGAACGATGACAGCGCATGCGCGGTAGCGTCGGCGTTGGTGCCCTTGGAGTCGTTGACGAACAGCACGTTGCCGCGGCGGCCGACCTGCTCCATGCGGTGCGCCAGGCCGGGAAAGCTGCGCAGGCCGTTCTGGAGCACATCGAGGCTGATGCCCATCGCGAGCGCAGCGGCGGCGGCGCAGGCCGCGTTCTGCGCATTGTGGAGGCCGCGCAACGAGCCGATACCGCCGAGCGCGGCGACCTCGCTGCGGGCGCCGCCCGAGGCGCTCACGATATTGCCATGCTCGACATAAATGCCGGAGGCGAGCGGATTCTTGACGGAGATGCGCACGACGTTCTTGCCGGCGCGGTCGAGCCGGTCGGCGATGTCACGGCAGAAGCCGTCGTCGACACCGACGATCGCGGTGCCGCCGCCTTGCACGCCGGCGACGAGGCGCTCCTTCACCGCGGCGTAGTGCTCGATGGTGCCGTGCCGATCGATATGGTCCTCGCTGACGTTGAGCAGGATGCCGACGGATGGGTCGAGCGAGGGCGTGAGGTCGATCTGGTAGGACGACATCTCGATGACGTGGACGCGGCCCGTGCGCGGCGGCTCCAGCGACAGGATCGCGGTGCCGATATTGCCGCCCATCTGGGTGTCGTAGCCGGCGACTTTCGTCAGATGAGCGATCAGCGCCGTCGTGGTGGACTTGCCGTTGGTGCCGGTGATGGCGACGAACGGCGCGTTCGGTGCGTGGCGCCGCCGCTCGCGGCAGAACAGCTCGATGTCGCCGATCACCTCGACCCCGGCCTCGCGCGCCTTCAGCACGCTCCAGTGCGGCACCGGATGAGTGAGCGGCACGCCGGGCGCGAGCACGAGCGCGGCGAGATTGGCCCAGGAAACGTTGCGCAAATCCGCACTGATGAAACCGGCCTGCACCGCCTTGGCGACGTTCTCGGCATTGTCGTCGGCGGCGATCACCTCGGCGCCCCCCGCCTTCAAGGCATGGCAGGAGGCGAGCCCCGAGCCGCCGAGGCCGAACACCGCGACCGTCTTGCCGGCGAAGGAGGTGACGGGGATCATGATCCCTCCTCTGTCATTCCGGGGCTCGCGAAGCGAGAACTATGGTGCGCAATTGCGCACCAGAGAATCTCGAGATTCCGGGTTCTCGCTTCGCGAGCCCCGGAATGACGGTGCTGGGCAGTCATCCCCATCACCGCAGCTTCAGCGTGGAGAGCCCGGCGAGCGCCAGCATCACCGAGATGATCCAGAAGCGGATCACGATCTGCGGCTCGGTCCAGCCCTTCTGCTCGAAGTGGTGATGGATCGGCGCCATCCGGAACACGCGCTTGCCCGTGAGCTTGAAGGACACGACCTGCACGATGACCGAAACCGCCTCGAGCACGAACAATCCGCCGATCACCGCGAGCACGATCTCGTGCTTCACCGCGACCGCGATGGCGCCGAGCATGCCGCCCAGCGCGAGCGAGCCGGTGTCGCCCATGAAGATCGAGGCCGGCGGCGCGTTGAACCAGAGGAAGCCCAGGCCCGCGCCGAGCAACGCGCCGCAGAGCACCGCGAGCTCGCCGGTGCCGGCGACATATTTGATCTGGAGATAGTCCGCGAACACGGCGTTGCCGGCGAGATAGGCGATCATCGCAAAGCTCGCGGTCGCGATCATCACGGGCACGATGGCGAGGCCGTCGAGACCGTCGGTGAGGTTCACGGCATTGCCCGCACCGACGATGACGAAGGCGCCGAACACGACGAAGAACCAGCCGAAATGCAGCACTGTGTCCTTCAGGAACGGAACAGTCAGCGCGGTCGAGGCGGGATCGCGGTTCAGCCGCACCAGCGCGTAGCAGGCCACCAGCGCGATCACCGCCTCGATCAAGAGGCGCAGCTTGCTGCCGAACCCGGTCGTGGTTTGCTTGGTCACCTTGAGGTAATCGTCGTAGAAGCCGACGAAGCCGAAGCCGAGCGTCACCGCCAGCACGATCCAGACATAGGGGTTGAGCGGGTTGGCCCACAGCACCGTTCCGACGGTGAGGCCGGACAGGATCATCAACCCGCCCATGGTGGGAGTGCCCTTCTTGGCGAGATGCGATTGCGGACCGTCGGTGCGGATCGGCTGCCCCTTGCCCTGGCGGATGCGCAAATGATCGATGATCCAGGGTCCGAACAGGAAGACGAACAGCGCGCCGGTGACGACGGCGCCGCCGGTGCGGAAGGTGATGTAGCGGAAGACGTTCAGGAAGGTACGAACGGCACCGAAGCCCGGAAATGTGTTTGAAAGTTCGATCAGCCAGTAAAACATTCAGAGGGTCCTATGACGCCTTTGCACATTTGGCCTCGGCCATATCGCGGCCTCAACGTGCCTCACGCGCATTCGCTGGTCTTCATCATCGGGTCGGGCGCGGCCTCAGGAAAGCGGAAGGCCTCGTACCGCAAAGGGTGGGATTCGGGAACGGCGCCTTCCAAGCAGTTTACGCCTTTGCCTGCAAGGCGGCCACCAGCCCCGGCACAAACTTGTTGACCCAGAACATCTTCTTGCTGCCCTTGACAACCACGACGTCGCCTGCCTTCAGCAGGCTCGCGACCTCGCTGGGCTTCAGCGTGGCCGGATCGTCGTGCCAGCCGAGACCCTTGCCTGGCGGCAGCAAGTCGAACAGATGCCGCATCAGCGGTCCGACGCAATAGACGCCGTCGATGCCTTCGAGATATTCGGCGAGGCCGGTGTGGTAGCTCGGTGCGTCCTCGCCGAGCTCGAGCATGTCGCCGAGAACCGCGATGCGGCGGCCGCCGCTCATGTGGCGCGCCTGGAGGCTCTGCAGCGCAGCCGCCACGCTGGCCGGATTGCCGTTGAAGCTGTCGTCGATCACGGTGATGTCGCCGACCGCCTGCTCGACGCCGCGCCCGGTCATGATGCCGACACGATCGAGCTTGATCGCCAGCGTCGCGACGTCGAGATGCGCGGCATGAACGCAGGCGAGCGCGGCCAGCGCATTGTGCACCCGGTGCGGCGCGCCGGGGGTGAGGCTGAAGGCGATCTCCTTCTTGCCGATCGCGGCCACGACCTGCCAGCTCTCGCCGTGCGGCGCGTGCGCGACCTCGTGCACCTCGGCATGCTCGCTGCCGAAGCGCACGACCTTGCCCTTCCATTCGGGCGCCTTGATCCCGGCCGGCAGCACCAGCACGCCAGTCTCGGGCAGGCCGAGCGCAATCGACACCTTCTCCCGCCGGATGGCCTCGAGCGAGCCCAGCTTCTCCAGATGCACCGGTTGGACGTTGACGACCAGCGCGACGGTCGGCTGCGTGAGCTCGCTGAGACGGGCGATCTCGCCTTGCTGGTTCATGCCCATCTCGACCACCCAGAGGCTGGCGTCCCGCCTGGCATTGCACAGCGTCAGCGGCACGCCCCAGAAATTGTTGAAGCTCGAGGGGCTCGCATAGGCATTCGGATAGGCGGCGAGAAATTCCTTGGTGCTGGTCTTGCCGGCGCTGCCGGTGAGCCCGATCACCGGACCGTTGAAGCGCGCGCGTGCTGCGCGCGCAAGGGCCCAGAGACCGTCGATCAGCGTGTCCTTCACGACGATCTGGGGAATGCGGATGCCTGGGATCTCGTGCGGCACGATCATCGCCACCGCACCTGCCGCTTCCGCCTTGTCGGCGAACTCCCAGCCGTCGCGCGCGCTGGCGAAGGCGGAGACGAAGCCGCCGCTCGGCGTGCCGCTGAGGGCGACGAACAGGCTGCCCGGCTTCACCAGGCGGCTGTCCTGTGTGACGAGATCGATCGGCGTCTCCGGAAACGATCCGGCCACACCAAGCGCACGCGCGACCTCGGCAATCGTCCATATCGGCGCGCTCATGCGACCCTCGATGCTAGTGCGGCGGCGACCGCCTCGTGATCACTGAAGGGCAGCAC
>NZ_JAEMSD010000049.1:0-9908 GCF_016462955.1 Bradyrhizobium sp.
CGATGGACCGGTCGCCGCTGCCGCGCGCCATCAGCGGCCGGCTGGCCTCGATCATGTTGGTCGTGGCGAAGAGATTGAGGTCCATCACCCGCGACCATTCCGCTGTGGTTTCCTGCCCGGGCGGTACCGAAGCGCCGCTGCCGACGTTGCAGACGAGAATGTCGAGCTGTCCCCACTGCCGTTCGACCTCGTGCACCAGCCCTGCTGCGGCGGTGGGATCGGTGACATCGGCCGCGTGTACCGATGTGCTGCCGCCGACCGCGGCCCGCGCGGCATCTAGCGCACCGGCGCCGCGTGCCGCGAGCGCGACCTTGGCGCCTTCCGCGGCGAGCGTGGTCGCGATCGCAAGCCCGATCCCGCGGCTGGCGCCGGTGACGAGCGCGACGCGATCCTGCAGCTCGAGTTTCATCGCGCCGCGTCCTCGATCCAGCCGACCGTCATGTCGCGATATCTGGCGAGCGCTGCGGCGTGATCGCCGTCCGCGGCACGGGCAGTTTGCAGAATGTATTGACCGTTGTAGCCGGAACGCTCGATCAGGCGGATCGTCTTGGCGAGGTCGGCGTTGCCGGTGCCGAGCGGCACGGTGGTGCCGCCGCGCACGCGGTCCTTCACATGGACGTTGAGAATGCGGGGCGCATAGGCCTCGATTTCCTCGTCGCTGTCATAGCCCAGCGAGGCGCTGTTGCCGCTGTCGTAGTTGATGCCGAAGACGCCGGCCGGAAACGCCTCCATGAACCGGGCAAGCTCACGCGGCGGCAGGTCGGATTCGAAGACGATCTTGACGTGCCGCCTGGTGAGTTGTTCGGAGCGAGCGAGCAGGACGCGCTTCAACGTGTCGCTCTCGCTCTGGCGCTCGATCTTGCCGTTGTCGACCAGCGGAATCACGACGAACTCGATGCCGATGCGGCTACAGGCGGCGATCAGGAGGTCGAGGTCGGCGACGAGCGCATCGCGTACCACGGCATCGACCTTCCAGAACGGTGCCTGCATGAAGCAGTCGCCGGTCAGGCTTGGGATGCGCACGCCGTTCTCGCGTGCGAGCGTTAGAATCTCCTGTTGTCCCGGCTCGGTCATGAGCGGATTTTCCCGCAGTCGCTCCTGATCGATGGTCCATTCCATCCGCGTCAGGCCGAGCGCCTTGGCGCGGGGAAACTCCTCGCGCCATTCATTCCACGGGAATGCTTGGATCTTGCCGTCGACCAAATTCGACAGGCGTCCCTGCATGAAGCCGATGCGTTCCAGTGTTGCGCTCACGATGTGCGGTCCGAACTGATGGCGAGTCCCTTGGCGATCCAGCCGCCATCGATGAAGATCTCCTGACCGGTCACGTAGGCGGAGGCCTCCGACGCCAGGAAAACGGCGGCGCCCACCATGTCGGCCGGCTGTCCCCAGCGGCCGAGCATGGTATGGCGGCGTCGATCCTCGTGCATGATGGGATCGGCGTAACTCTTCGCGGTCATCTCGGTTGCGACGTAGCCGGGCGCAAGCGCGTTGACGCGGATGCCATCGGGTGCGTAGTCGGCGGCGAGCGCACGCGTCAGCCCGGCAAGCCCCGCCTTCGCCGCGACGTAGCCGGGATTGCCGGGGAAGCCGCGCACCGAATTGATGCTGGTGACATTGACGATCGCCGCCGAGCCCGCGTTCTTCAGCAGCGGATAGGCGGCGAGGATGGTGGCGTAGACGCCGGTGAGATCGGTTGCGAGCGTGGCGCGGAAGCGTGCGAGCTCGGTTTCGCTGCTTTGGGCGGGAAGGCTGATCCCGGCGGCATTCACGAGTGCGTCGATGCGATCGCCTTTTGCCCCAATGGTGCGGAACGCGCTTTCGATCGCTCCTTCGTCGGAAAGGTCGCAGGCAATCGCGATGACGCCCTGCGGCGCGGTTCCGGACCGGCTGAGGCCGAATACGGTAGCCCCCGCATCCTTGAGGCCGCTCGCAATCGCCGCGCCGATGCCCCGCGAGGCGCCGGTGACGACCGCGAGCTTGCTTGCGAGAGAGAAGGCGCTGAGATCAGGCATAGCCATAACTGCGCATGATGGCGGCGCAAAGCTTGACGTCTTCGGGGCGGTCGATCTGGAACATCTTGTGACGCTCCATCACGTGGAAGCCGATCTTGCCGCCGAGACGATTGTTCTGCTCGCGCAGGAGGGAGGGGATCAGGACGTAGAACGAGCCGTTCTCGAGGTAGCGCTTCTCGATCTGCTGCCGCATACGGCGGTTGCGATAGTCGTAGTTGATCGGCTCCGGGCCGTTATCGCCAATCCGCCAGTTGAAGTAGTCCTCGACCTCGCAGACCGAGAGCAGGCTGTCGAGGCGCTCCCGGTCGAAGGTGTCCAGCGCCAGCTCGATGTCGGTGGGTTCGCGGATCGGGGAGGTCGCCTGGAGCGCGACGATCCGCTCGAAGCGACCGAGGCGCGCGTCGATGGCTTCGAGCGCGTGCAGCCAGGCGGATTCAGAGGAGGCGAGATCACCGGAAATGTCGGCGGGGCGGGGCACGCCGACAGCTCCGGCGGCCTCGGCTGCCGCGAGAATGTTGTCGCTATCCGACGACACCGCCACCACGTCGACGCCGCGTGCGGCGCGCGCCTGTTCGACCGTCCAGGCAATCAGCGGCTTGCCGCAGAGATCGAGCAGGTTCTTGTGTGGGATGCCCTTTGAGCCGCCCCGCGCGGCGATCACGGCCAGCGTCTTGCGCGCCATCAGATATGTCCCTCGAGGCGCTCGAGCGCGGTCCAGAAACCTTCGCCCATGTTCTTGTGGCCCTGCCATATTTCGGGAATGAACGAGGCGGTCGGTGCATGCTTGCGCAACACCTGTCCGATCTCCTCGAAATCGATCTCGCCTTCCCCGATCTGGAGACCTTCGCCGTCGAGACCCTTGGCGTCACCGAAATGCAGATGCGCGGTGTGCGGCCCGAGCTGCGCGAGGCCCTGGGCGAAGTCGAAGCCAAAATGATTGGCGGCGAGCTTGGTGTGGGAGATGTCGACGCACATGCGCAGAGCATGCTTGGCGCAGAACGCGGCCGACTCCTCCGGGAAGATGAAGATGTTCTGGTGACGCTGACCGCCGAAATGCCAGGGGAACGGTGCCATGGTCTGCGGCGTCAACTCGACGCCGTCCATGTCGAGCTCGGTCAAGCTCTGCGCAAAGATGCGGTAGCGCTCTGCCTTCTCCTCCGGCGGCAGCGGTTCGTCCATGGTGAAGCCGCCGATATTGGCGACGATGGGTGGGCGCTTGGTCTTGGGGAAGAACTTCTTCAGGCCGCGGGTGATGTCGATCACCGCCTGCGTCTGCTCCAGCGAGTAGCGCCGCAGCGCCTCATCGGGCGTTGCGAGGTCCATCAGCTTGGAGCCGGCAAACAGCTCGGGCGCATGCACGACGAAGCCGAGATCATAGGTGCCGGACAGATACGCCGCCGGATCGCGCTCCATGTCGCTGTAGCTGAGGTGGAACTCGATGATGTCGGGCTCGCAGATCTCCAGGAAACGCTCAGTATCGTGATAGCGCACAGGCACGCCCCACGGGCGGTCGAACCGGTAGCGCCGGGCCTTCGCGGCGCCTTCGTCGAGGTCGCTCTGGAAGAAATAATCGTCGGCAGCCATCGTCCGCGTCAGCTTGCGGCCGAGCAGTGCGGGCATCTTCAGTGGCGATAGGCCCTGTCCCGGACTCTTCACCGCAATGTCGCTTTCGGAGATCACGGTGCCGGCCGCTAGGTCGCGCGCGGCCACCAGGCTCTTGGCGAGGTTTTCGCGGTTGATCAGCTCACCCTGGCTCAGCGCGCGCTCGGCGAGCTTCTCGCCGCGCGCCGCCTCGACCTCGCGGATGCCGGAGACGAGTGCCTTGAATTCCTCCGGCTCCAGGCTCGCGGCATGGTCCGGACCTTCCATCTCGCGGTCGAGCGTGATGTGGCGTTCGATGATCACCGCGCCGAGCGCGACAGCGGCCGTCGAAACGGCGATGCCGCGCTCATGTCCGGAATAGCCGACGACCGGATGAATCTCGCGCAGCGTCTCCATGAAACGCAGATGGATGTTGTGCAGCGCTGCCGGATAGGTGCTCTGGCAATGCAGGAGCACGTAGCTGGCATTGCGGTCGTCGAGGAACTTCGCAGCGGCCTTGATCTCGTCCGTCGTGCTCATCCCGGTCGAGACGATCAGCGTCTTTCCGGTGGCGGTGAGGCAAGCGACCAGCGGCAGGTTGGTGAGGTCGGCCGAGGCGACCTTGTCGGCCTCGACGCCGAAGCTTTCGAGCACGGCGACGCTCTTGGCGTCCCAGGGCGTGCAGAGGTACTCGATGCCCTTGGCTGCGCAATATTCGGCGATCTTCTTCTGCTGTGCGGTCGGCAGCTCGAAACGCCGCAACAGATCGAGCGTATACTCGACGGCGAGGTCGTCGTCCTTGCCGGAGAGGCTGGAGGCGCGATAGACCTCGTCGAGCTTGCGCATCTGGAATTTGGCACAATCGGCGCCGGCAGCGACCGCGGCATCGACCAGCGCAATGGCGCGGTCGAAATCGCCATTGTGGTTGTTGCCGATCTCGGCGATGACGTAGCAAGGTTCATCGTTGCCCAGAAGACGGTTGCCGATGCGGACCGGAGCAGGCTGTTTGGGCGATGTCATCAACATTCTCGTCTCGTATGCGTCAGGCGAGCTGGGCGGGAACACGCGATTTCCACGTCCGCAGCCCGTTCTCTTCGAACATGATGCGCGAGCAGCTGTGCCCCTGCTGTTCCAGCGCCGCGATCAGCTGGTAGCGCTCGAACGGGCGGACGAAGAACATGAAGTAACCGCCGCCGCCGGCGCCGAGCAACTTGCCGCCGACCGCGCCATGCTGCTTGGCAAAATCATAGATCGCGTCGATCGCGTCGGACGAGATCTTGGAGCTCAGCTTCCGCTTGGCGTGCCAGGCCTCGTCGATCAGCCGGCCGCAGTCCAGCAGCTGGCCGCGCAGCAGATGCCGCCTGATGTCGCGCGTCACTTCCTTCTGCTTGGCAGCTGCGGCGACGGCGTCGCTGGTCTCGTGCTGAGCCTTCTGGTCACGGTGGATGGCGCCGGAGTCGCGCCCCGAGCCGGTGTAGCAGAGCACCAGGCTCTCCTCGAGCTCGGCGATGATGTTGGGATCGAGGCGAAGCGGCACGATGGTGTTCTGGTCGGAGAAGAACTCCATGTGATTGAAGCCGCCGAACACGGTGGCGTACTGATCCTGCCAGCCGCCGGGGATGTTGAGCATCAGCCGCTCGGCCTGGAAAGCCATCTCCGCGATCTCGTGGCGGTCCCACTGGTCGCTGCGGAATTCGTTGAAGCAGCCGATGATGGCGGACGAGACCACCGCGGAGCCGCCGAGGCCGGAGCCGACCGGGAAGTCGGCGGACACTTCGAGCTCGAAGCCATAGGTCGGCTTGATCAGGCGGACGACCGATTTGATCAGCGCGAGATCTCCGCCGGATCCGAGCTCCGCGAGATTGCCCGCCTCGACTGTGCGGCGGAAGTCGTGCGAGTAGATCCGGATGCTCGGGTCGCTCCGGCGCCGTAGCGTCGCGTGAGCGTACATCTTGATCGTGGCGCTGATGACGGCGCCTCCGTCATTCGCCACGAAGTAATGCGTGAGGTCTGTGCCGCCGCCGGAGAAGCTGATCCGCACCGGGGAGCGGGCGCGCGCGAACACCTCGCTCTCTTCCGACAGGTTGAACAACTCGCGGCTGAACACGTCGACCAGCCGCCTCTCGGCATCGAGGATCGGCACCACGTGGACGCGCTGGTCGAGCAGCTTGAGGATCTGCTCGCGCGGTCCGCCGGTCGGCGCCCAGACGAAGTTGCGATTGATGCAAGAGACAACCCGATCCTGGATCGTGGTGCCGGTCAGCATGCGCCTGCGGATGTCCCCGTCCGTCACGGCGCCGACGATTCGCCCGCTGGCATCCTGCGCGAACAGGATGCCGAGCATGTTCGCATTCAGTCGCCGAAACGCTTCCTCAATGGTCTCGGTCTCGGCGATGGTGACGAGGGTTCGGTCAAGCACGTTTTGGGTCCAGAAAGGGCCGATTCCGGCCATATCGCAGCAGGGTCTGGTAATACGGGAGCGGCAAGGACGATGCAAGGTTCCTGCGCCCAGCGGCATCGCAGCCATAGCCCAAAATTGGGCTCTACGCTCGTCATCTCCGTCATGCCGCGCGCTCGTTGCGCGCTCCGGCTTCGCGGAGGATCTGTTGAGCCTCAGTAATCACCTGCTGTGGAGACCAACTTAAGCTAGCGCTCGTCCGCGATCACCTTGCCGTCATTCGGCAACGTGCCGGGACTGACCAACTCGATGGCTCCGCCGAGCTTGGTCACGGCGCGCAAGCTGGCCGCGATCTCGTCGCGGAGCGAGTCGCTTGCGCTCACGGCTTCCGCTCTCAACGTCATGGCGTCGGCCTCGCCTTGTCGCGTGACGACGAGGCGTAGCCTTCCGAGCGCGGCATGGCGCTTGCCGATCTCGGCGACCTGCTCGGGCCGGACGAACATGCCCTTGATCTTGGTGGTCTGGTCGGCGCGACCCATCCAGCCCTTGATGCGCATATTGGTGCGCCCGCATGGGCTCGTGCCGGGCAGGGCCGCGGTGAGGTCGCCGAGCGCGAGCCGGATCCAGGGATGGTGCGGGTCGAGCGAGGTGACGACGATCTCGCCGACGTCGCCGGGCGCGACCGGATCGCCGGTGCCGGGCTTGACGATCTCCAGGATCAGGTCCTCGTTCACGACCATGCCTTCGCGCGCCTCGGTCTCGAAGGCGATGAGGCCGAGGTCGGCGGTGCCGAAGGCCTGGTAGGCGTCAATGCCGCGCCCCTTGATCTCGGCCTGCAGCGATGGCGGGAAGGCGGCGCCCGAGACCAGCGCGCGCTTGATCGAGGACACGTCACGGCCCGAGCTTGCCGCGGCGTCGAGCAGGATCTTCAGGAAATCCGGCGTGCCACTGTAGCCGACCGGCCGATATGCCTCGATCAGCTCGAATTGCTGCTCGGTGTTGCCCGGCCCTGCGGGGATCACGGCGCAGCCGAGCGCGCGCGCCGACGCATCGAAGATGAAGCCGCCGGGGGTGAGATGGTAGCTGAAGGTGTTGAGAACGATGTCATCGGGGCGGAACCCGGCCGCGAACAGGGCCCTTGCGCCGCGCCAGGGATCGGCCTGTCGCCCTTCCGGCTCGAAGATCGGGCCTGGGGAGGTGAAGAGGCGGGCGAACGAGCCTGGCGCCCCCGCCACGAGGCCTCCGAAGGGCGCAGAGGCCTTGTGTAGGGCGGGCAGTTCCGACTTGCGCAACACCGGTAGCTGCGCCAGAGCCGCCCTGGAGGTCACGGCGGCGGGATCGAGGCCCTTGAGCCGCTCGGCATAGGCCGGGGCGGCCAGCGCGGCTCGCAGCACCTCCGGGAGGTGGGCAAACAGGTCGGCCTCGCGCGCGGCTTGCTCACGCGTCTCGCGAGCGTCGTAATGGGCGGTCATGGCTGTTCTTTCCGTGTTGGCATCCGTTGCGCGCCGCCGCCGGCATGGCTATCAGACCGCCATTGGTGAGGCTTGAAAGGGATCCGATGGCGGACGAAGGAATCATTGCGGCGGACGAGGCGTCGAACGTCGTCGCGCGCCTGAAGCGCCGCATGATCGACGAGGCCCTGCCGCTGTGGTCCACGGTGGGCTGGGATCACGCCGCGGGCGGCTTCATCGACAGGCTGCACCGCGACGGCGCAGCGGATGCGGCCGCGCCGCGGCGCGTGTTCGTGCAGGCCCGACAGATCTGGTGCTACGCCAAGGCGGCGCAGATGGGCTGGTATCCCGAGGGGCGCATGATTGCGCTGAAGGGGCTGGAGCACCTGCTGACCAAAGCGAAGGCGCCCGACGGCCGCCCCGGCTATGTTCACCGGCTGACGCCGGAGGGTGCGGTGCTGGATGCCCGGCGCGATGCCTACGATCACGCCTTCATCCTGTTTGCGCTCGCCAGTGTTTACGCGCTCGACCAGGATGCGCAGGTCCGCGCCGAGATCGATGCGCTGCTCGCCTTCCTTGACGGCCATCTGCGCTCGCCCCACGGCGGCGTTCACGAAGGCCTTCCGGTCTCGCTGCCGCGCCGGCAGAACCCGCACATGCACCTGTTCGAGGCGATGATCGCGTGCTTCGAGGCGACCCACGATCTGTCGTTCCAGAATCGTGCCGGAGAATTTTTCGCACTGTTCCTGGCCAACCTCTACGACAAGCAGAAGCACGTATTGTCGGAGTATTTCGAGGAGGACTGGTCGAAGATCGAGCCGGTCAGCGTCGAGCCGGGCCACCAGGCGGAATGGGTCTGGCTGCTGAAAGGTTTCGAGCGCATCACGGGCTGCCCGACCGGCCAGCGACGCGCGGAACTGCTGGAGACTTCGCTGCGCTATCGCGACGAGACGACGGGTTGCCTCGTCGACGAGGGCGACGCAAGCGGCAACATCCGCCGCAGCACGCGCCGGCTGTGGCCGCAGACCGAGATCGCGAAGGCGTGGATCGCGCAAGCCGAGTCGGGCGAGGTGGGGGCGGCGGACGAGGCGCGCGCGGCGCTGGTGCGGCTCGAACGGCATTATCTCAGCCATCCCGTGAAGGGCGGCTGGTATGACCAGTTCGATCGCGACGGCAAATCGCTGATCGACACCATTCCTGCGTCGTCGTTCTATCATGTTCTCTGCGCAGTCACGGAAGCGGAACAGGTGCTGGGCTAGGCTTCTGATGGATCAAAGCCAGCGTTTGCGCCGCTTGAAGCTCTTGAGGTTCTTGAAGCTCTTGCGCTGATCGCCGGCGCCGCCGAGGTAAAATTCCTTGACGTCCTCGTTGTCGCGCAATTCGTCCGCGCTGCCGTCGAGCACGACCTTGCCTTGTTCCATGATGTAGCCGTGGCTGGCCACGGAGAGCGCAGCGCGTGCGTTCTGCTCGACCAGCAGGATGGTGACGCCGAGATCGCGGTTGATCTTTTGGATGATAGAGAACACCTCCTTCACCAGCAGTGGCGACAAGCCCATCGAAGGCTCGTCCATCAGGATCATCTTCGGCCGCGCCATCAGCGCACGGCCGATCGCGAGCATCTGCTGCTCACCGCCGGAGAGGTAGCCGGCAAGGCCAGTGCGCTCCTTCAGGCGCGGGAAATAATTGAAAACCATGTCGAGGTCGGAATCGACCTCGCGGTCCCTGCGCGTGAAGGCGCCGAGCTTGAGGTTCTCCAGCGAGGTCATGTCGGCGATGATGCGCCGGCCCTCCATCACCTGGAAGATGCCGCGACGGACGATCTTGTCGGGATCGATGCCGTTGATGCGCTCACCCTCGAACAGAATCTCGCCGCGCGTAACCTCGCCATCTTCAGTCTTGAGCAGCCCCGAGATCGCCTTCAGCGTCGTCGACTTGCCGGCGCCGTTGGCTCCGAGCAGCGCCACGATCGCGCCCTTGGGCACATCGAGGCTGAGGCCGCGCAGCACCAGGATGACGTCGTCATAGACGACCTCGATGTTGCGCACGGCGAGGAGGGGCGGCGCGGGCACGACGCTTGGGGAGGAGCGCTCGATGTGAGCCGTTTCACTCATGGTCAATGGTTCTCTCGATGTCGGCGCTGCTCTACCTCCGTCATTCCGGGGCGGTCCGCAGGACCGAACCCGGAATCTCGAGGTTCCGGGCTCGATGCTTCGCATCGCCCCGGAACGACGAACGGAGTGCGGCTCACCACCCCAGCAACTCGGCCTTGCGCGGCAGCTCGACAGTCTTGACCTTCTCGAGCTTGATCGCGCCCTTGGCCATGAGATCGTTGAGGTCGCCGTCCGTCGTGCCCGAGATTTTGGTGCGATAGAGATCGACCTTCAGCGTTCCGCGGTGGTCCTTGTCGGTCCAGGTCGAGGCGTTGCAGACGCCTTCCATTCCGGCCGGGACCCAGTCCTTCTT
>NZ_JAEMSD010000049.1:9918-22367 GCF_016462955.1 Bradyrhizobium sp.
GTCCTTCTTCTGATAGAATCCCTTGCGGACGTTCTCGCCGGTGGCACCGCCGTTCTTGGCGGCCCAGTCGAGCGCTTCCTTCATGTAGAGCGCCGAACAGACGGCTGCGATGTAGTGCACCGGGCGATATACCTTTCCGCTGGGATCGGACATCTTGGAGATTTCCATCACAGTCTTCATGCCGGGAGCATCGCCACCCCAGCTCACCGCGGTGCGCAGTGGGAAGATCACGCCGTTGGCGGCGTCTCCGGCCGTCTTGGCGGCGTTCTCGTCCATGCCCCAGACGTTGCCCATGAACTGGATCTCGACGCCGGCGGTCTTGCACGCCTTCATCACCGAGATGTTGGAGGCCGCGGTGTTGCCTAGATAGGCGTAGTTGGCGCCCGACGATTTCAGGCTCAGGCACTGGGCGCTGTAGTCGCCCGGCGCGAGCGCAAACACGAGCGGCGGCAGCACTTCAAAGCCAAGCTCCTGCGCCATGGCTTCGCCCGCGGCCTTCGGCGCGTTCGGATACGGATGGTTGGCGCCCATGTGCACGAATTTCGGCTTGCCGGAGTTGCCCTTGGCCTTCCAGTCCTCCGCCGCCCAGATCAGCATCGCGCGCAACGCGTCGGAATAGCTCGGACCGTAGAAGAAATTGTAAGGCGCGGGCTTGGCCTTGCCGCTGACGCCCTCGGGATCGGTCAGAGCGGCGGCATAGGAGCCGGACATGTCGGGAATCTTGTCCTGGGCAAGGAAGCCGGTCAGCGCCTCTGTGTCGGCGGTGCCCCAGCCCATGATCGCGGCGACCTTGTTGTCCGGCGCCGACCACTTCTTGTAGAGCGCAATCGCGCGCGGCACCTGGTAGCCGTAATCGTTGGTGTCGAGATTGACCTGCTTGCCTCCGATGCCGCCGTTCTTGTTGACCCAGGCGAAGGTGTCGGCGACGGCCTGCCCGAAGGGCGTGCCGACGTCGGAGGTGCCGCCGGAATAGTCGGCGAGATGCCCGATCGCGATCTGCGCCTGCGCACCGGCCGAGTATGCGGCGATCGCGATCGCGAGCGATGCGGTGCTCAAAAGGGACTTCATCGTCATGGGTCGGTTCCTCCTGTTTATTGTTTAAGTGAAGTGCCCGCGCTCAATGCGAGAACGGGTAGAGTTTCCAGTATGCCTTGATCTGCCGCCAGCGATGCGCGAGGCCGTCGGGCTCGAACATCAGGAACGCGATGATGATCACGCCGATCGCGATCTCGCGCAGGAAAGTGATGTTGGTGTTGAGCGAGAGCGCCTTGTCGATCGCGCCGCCCTTCAGTTGATGGCTGATGAACTCCATCGCCTCGGGCAGCAGCACCACGAAGGCGGTGCCCATCAGCGTGCCCATGATCGAGCCGGTGCCGCCGATGATGATCATGGCAAGGAACAGGATCGAGCGCTCGATGCCGAAGCCTTCCTGGGAGACCACGAGCTGATAGTGCGCGTAGAGCGCGCCGGCGATGCCGGCGAAGAAGGCGGCGAGGCCGAACGACAGCGTTCGGTATTTCGTCAGGTTGATGCCCATGATCTCGGCGGAGAGATAATGATCGCGGATCGCCACCAGCGCACGGCCGTCGCGCGTGCGCATCAGGTTGGTGACCAGGATGTAGCTCACGAGCACGTAGGCCAGCACGACGTAGAAGTACTGCCTGTCGCCGCGCAGCGTGTAACCGAAGATCGAGAAAGGCGCCGCGCTCGCCGGCACCGAGCCGCCGGAAAACCACTCGGCGCGCGAGAAGAAGTCGAGCAGGATGTATTGGGCGGCCAACGTGGCGATGACGAGGTAGAGACCCTTCAGCCGAGCCGCCGGAATGCCGAAGATCAACCCGACCAGCGCGGTGACGAGGCCCGCGAGCGGGATCGCGAAGAACACCGGGATCGGCGTGTTGTTCGAGATGTAGGCCGAGGTGAACGCGCCGAGCAGGAAGAAGGCGGCATGGCCGATCGAGATCTGCCCGGTGAAGCCGACCAGGATGTTGAGGCCGAGCGCCGCGATCGAGAAGATGCCGATCTGAATCAGGATGCTGAGCCAGTAGCCGCTGAAGAGCTGCGGTGCAAGACAGAGCAGCGCTACGCCGAGAATCGCAAAATTGCGGCTGGTGGCGGTCGGGAAGATCGTGGTGTCCGCGGCGTAGGTTGTGCGGAAATCACCAGCAGGAATGAGGGCAGGGCCGGCCATAGTCAGATCCGCTCGATGTCGTGGGTGCCGAACAGGCCATAGGGCTTGATCATCAGCACGATGATGAGGACGTAGAACGGCGCGATCTCGTAGAGATTGCCCCAGTGCAGATACTCGCTGTCGACGTATTGGGCGACGTTCTCAAGCAGTCCGATGATGATGCCGCCAAGCACGGCGCCGCCAACGGAGTCGAGCCCGCCGAGGATCGCCGCCGGGAACACCTTGATGCCGTAGGCCGCAAGGCCCGAGGACACGCCGTTGACGACGGCAACGACAACGCCCGCGACCGCAGAGACGGTGGCCGAGATCGCCCAGGCCATCGCGAACACGCTCTTGACGGAAATGCCGAGCGACTGCGCGACCTGCTGGTTGAAGGCGGTGGCGCGCATGGCGAGGCCGTATTTCGAAGCGCGGAAGAACCAGGCCATGCCGATCATCATGGCGACGGATACCACGAGGCTCATGACGTAGACGGTCTGGATCTGGAGGCCGAGCAGGCTGACGGATTGACTTTCGAACACGCGCGGGAACGGTTGCGGATTGACGCCGAATATCCATTTCAGCGTCGCCTGCAGCACGGTGGAGAGGCCGATCGTCACCATGATCACCGAGATGATGGGCTCGCCGATCATCGGCCGCAGGATCAGCACCTGCACCGCGATGCCGAACAGGAACATGAATACCAGCGTGATCGGCATGCCGATCCAGAACGGCACCTGGTATTTCGCCAGCAAGGCCCAGCAGACCCAGGCACCGACCAGCAGCAATTCTCCTTGCGCGAAGTTGACGACCTGCGTCGCCTTGTAGATCAGCACGAACGACATCGCGACGACGCCATAGAGCGTGCCGACGACGAGGCCGTTGACCAGGAGCTGGATGAGGAAGGCGGTGTTCATGTGGTGATGCTCGGCGACGGACCCGGCGCGTGCTTTCCCTCTCCCCTTGTGGGAGAGGGTGGCTTCGCGAAACGAAGACGGGTGAGGGGTTGTCTCCGCAGTGACGGTGCGGAGAGAGGACCCCTCACCCGAGTGAGAGGGTGGCTGACGGCGGAGATGCCCTCTCCCACAAGGGGAGAGGGCGCATCGGCAGGCATCGCGTGCTGGACTGGAAGCAAGCTCACTCCGCCGCCTCCGCCATGTGCCCGTGGCCGCCGAGATCCACCACCCGCAGCGTCGTTCGCACCCGCTGGGTGGTGCCGTCCTGGAAGCGGATCACGGTGTCGACGGGGATATCGGAATCGCCGCGGTAGATCGCGTCGATGATTCCTTCGTATTTCTCGTTGATGACGCTGCGGCGGACCTTTCTGGTCCGGGTGAGCTCGCCGTCGTCGGCATCGAGTTCCTTGTAGAGCAGCAGGAAGCGCGAGATGCGCTGGGCCGGCGGCAGCGTGGCGTTGACGGTCTCGACCTCCTTGTGAAGCAGCGCATAGACTTCGGGCCGTGAGGCGAGGTCGCTGTAGGTGGTGAAGGAGAGGCGGTTCTTCTCCGCCCATTTCGAGATGATGGAGTAGCGGATGCAGATCATGGCCGCGAGCGCGTCGCGGCCGGCACCAAGCACCACGGCTTCGGCGATATAGGGCGAGAATTTCAGCTTGTTCTCGATGAATTGCGGCGAGAAGCGCTCGCCGCGCGCCGTCTCGGCGAGGTCCTTGATGCGGTCGATGACGACGAGCTGCCGGTTGGCGTTAAAATAGCCGGCGTCGCCCGACAGCATCCAGCCGTCCTTGACGTCGGCGACGCTCGCCTCCGGGTTCTTATAGTATCCCAAGAACATATTGGGATGCCGCACCACGATCTCGCCGACGCCGTGGATGTCGGGATTGTCGATGCGGATTTCGACATTGTCGGCCATGGGCACGCCCGTGGTGTCAGGATCGACCTTGCCCTCGGGATGCAGCGTGTAGGCTCCGAGCAGTTCGGTCTGGCCGTAGAGCGTGCGCAGCGGCACGCCCATGGCCTGGAAGAATTTGAACGTCTCGGGCCCGAGCGCCGCCCCGCCGGTGGCGGCCGAGCGCAGGCGGGTGAAGCCGAGCCGGTCGCGCAGCGCGCGGAACAGAATGGCGTCGGCGAAGCCGGAGCGCTTGCCTTGCTTGAGCGCGGCAAGGCCGCTCTTCATGCCGATGTCGAACAGGCGCTGCTTGAAGGGTGTCGCGTCCATCACCCTGGCACGGACGTCGGCGGCAATGGATTCCCAGACGCGGGGCGCGAACAGTACGAAGGTCGGCGCGATCTCGCGCAGATCGTTCATCATGGTGTCCGGCTCTTCGACGAAATTGATCTTCATCCGGCACAACAGGCCTTTGCCGAGCACGTAGACCTGCTCCATGATCCAGGGCAGCGGCAGCACCGAGACGTATTCGTCGTCCGGCCCCTTCGGGTCGAAGGCGAGATAGGTCGCGCAGTGGCCGAGCACACGGCCTGCCGCGAGCATCGCGAGTTTCGGATGCGAGGTGGTGCCTGAGGTGGTGCAGAGGATCGCGACGTCCTCGCCCTTGGTGGCGTCGACCAGCCTGTCGTAAAGCTCCGGCTCGCGCGCTGCACGCGCCCGGCCAAGCTCGGCAAACTTCTCCGCCGACATCAGGCGTGGATCGTCGTATTTCCGCATCCCGCGCGGATCGGAATAGATGATGTGCTTCAGCCTGTGCACGCGTTCGGCCAAGGTGAGCAGCTTGTCGACCTGCTCCTCGTCCTCGGCGAAGACGAGCTGCGCCTCGCCATAGTTGAGGAGATAGGAGGCCTCCTCGTCCAGCACGTCGCGATAGAGTCCGAGGCTCAGTCCACCGATCGCGTGGGTCGCGACTTCCGCAGCGACCCAGTCCGGCCGATTGTCGCCGATGATCCCGACGACATCGCCGCCGCCAAGGCCGAGTTCGACGAGGCCAAGCGCGAAATCGCGCACCCTTGTCTGGTAGTCGTTCCAGGTGAAGATGCGCCAGAGCCCGAGATCCTTCTCGCGCAGCGCGATCTCGCTGCCGTGCTCCCTGGCGTTGAGCCGGAGCATCTTGGGATAGGTGTCGGCCTGCGCGACGCGGCCTGCATAATCCATCATGCCGCGCTCTCCTGCGCCGCCGGGGCGTCGTCCGGGTCGACCAGCACCTCGTCCTCCTCGCCGAGATAGGCGCGCCTGACGTGGGGATCGGCAAGCACCGCTGCGGGATCGCCCTCGGCGATCTTCTTGCCGAAATCCAGCACCATGACGCGATGGGAGATGTCCATCACCACGCCCATGTCGTGCTCGATCATCACCACCGTCATCCCGAACTCCTCGTTGAGGTCGACGATGTAGCGGGCCATGTCCTCCTTCTCCTCGAAGTTCATGCCGGCCATCGGCTCGTCGAGGAGGATCAGGCGCGGCTCCAGCGCCATGGCACGGGCGAGCTCCACGCGTTTGCGCAGACCGTAGGAGAGCGTGCCGGCGGTGGCTTTTCGCACCGATTGGAGGTCGAGGAAGTCGATGATCTCCTCGACCTTGCGGCGATGCTCGAGCTCCTCCTTGCGCGCGCCGGTGAGCCAGTACAGCGAGCCCGTGAGGAAATTGTTCTTCAGGAGGTGATGGCGGCCCACCATGATGTTGTCGAGCACGCTCATGTGGTGGAACAGCGCCAGGTTCTGAAAGGTGCGGCCAATGCCGAGCGAGGCGCGGGCATTCGGCGTCAGGCCGGTGATGTCCCGGCCCTGGTAGAAGAGCTGGCCTTCGGTCGGCTTGTAGCGGCCGGAAATACAGTTCACGATCGAGGTCTTGCCGGCGCCGTTGGGGCCGATGATCGAGAACAGCTCGCCCTCCTTAATGGCGAAGCTGACATCGGTCAGCGCGCGGACACCGCCGAATCGCAAGGACACGCCGCGAACTTCAAGACTGGTAGCCACCAAACGATTCCCTCCCGGTGATGGCGCTTTAGCGGCGCTCTTCGTCCGTTCTCCCGGCGATCCTAGTACGGCGGTCGCGGTGAGACCATGCAGCAGATGGTCTCGACCGTAGCCGCCTCGCTCTCGTTCCCGTCAGGGATCAGAGCCGTATCGCCCGAGGTGGTCCTCAATAGGGGAAAGCGCTATTTTGAAATGTCTCCCGGCTGACAATTCTGCGACAAAGTTCGGCGGGGCGGCGGCGGCTTTCATCTTTGGTCGAATGGCGGTCGGGATCATCATGCTGCAATGCAAAAGACGGCGGAGTGACGAAACGGTGCGGCTGGCCGCGAGATCATGATTTCAGAGGATCATCTGAAGCGCGTCGCCGCCTGGTCGCGCGAGCTCACACGAGCGGAGATCGAGGTTGCGCGTGCCGGAATTACGGAACGGTCCTACGGCACCGGTGAGAGCGTGTTCATGCGCGGCGATATCTTTGCCTATTGGGCCGGCATGGTGAGTGGCCTTGCCCGGATGGGCGGGGTCTCGCGCGACGGCAAGGAGACCAGCCTTGCCGGGTTGACGGCAGGGGCCTGGTTCGGCGAGGGCAGCGTGCTGAAGAACGAGCCGCGCCGCTACGACGTCGTCGCGCTGCGCGATAGCCGCGTCGCGTTGATGGAACGCAGCGCCTTCATGTGGCTGTTCGAGAACAGCGTCGGCTTCAACCGCTTCCTGGTGCGCCAGCTCAACGAGCGGCTCGGGCAGTTCATCGGCATGCTCGAGGTCAACCGCACGCTGGATGCCACCGCGCGCCTTGCCCGCAGCATCGCCTCGCTGTTCAACCCGGTCCTCTATCCGGAATCGACCGCGCATCTGGAAATCACCCAGGAGGAGATCGGCGCCCTCTCCGGCATGTCCCGCCAGAACGCCAACCGCGCGCTGAACCGGCTGGAGAAGGAGGGGCTGCTGCGGCTGGAATATGGCGGCGTCACCATCCTCGATATCGAGCGGCTGCGTGGCTACGGGGATTAAGAGCGTTTTCGAGCGAAGTGGACACCGGTTCGCGTCAAGGAAACGCGTCGAAACTAGAGCCCCGTTCCGATTCATCGGAACGGGGCTCTAGCTCACCTTGGCGGGGGCGCGGACCGGCCAGAGGTCGGCGCGCCAGTGTACCGCGATCGCCAGCATCGCAACGAACCCCGATACGGCATAGAGAGCACCTGTCGCGGAATAGCCGATGATGTCGATCAGGCTGCCAGCCGCGAGCAGCCCGATCGGCAGGCCGTAGATCACCATCATGCGAACGCCCATGATCCGGCCGCGCAGATGTGCACTCGCGGTGCGCATCAGGATCACGGCGGCCGAGATCATCGACATGCTCTGGGCGATGCCGGCGAGAACGAGGCAGGCCATCGCCACCGGCAAGGTCCCGGCTTCGACGAACACCAGCAGCATGGCGTACCAGGCCAGCGTCGCGCCGATCAGCAGCCGGGCGATGCGCACGCCGCTGACGAGGCTGAGCGTGATGGAGCCGATCAGCGAGCCGACGGCGAAGCTCGCAGAGAGATAACCGAGGCCGGTCTGATCGGTATGAAAGATCTCCCGCGCGATGTACGGCAGCAATCCGCCCGTGAAGGGAAATGCGGTGAGATTGGCGAGGAAGGCGACGCACAGCGCCGCGAGCATTCCCGGACCGTTCCAGGCATAGACGACGCCTTCCTTGAGCTCGCCAAACAATCGGGAAATAGCACCGCTGTTCGCGGGAAGATCGCTCATCGTGACGGTCCGCTTCGGCCGGCTCAGACATAGCATGAGGAGTGCGGCCGTCAGGTAGAGGCAGGTGATCGCCACATAGACGAGACCAATGCCGAGAACCGCGAACAGTCCTGCGCCCGTCAGCGCTCCGGCGATGCGCGCGCTGTCCTGCGTCGTGCGCGCGACGCTGATAGCTCCCACCAATTGCCCGGGCGGCATGATCTCGGCCAGCAGCGCGCCCCGAACGCCGAGATCCGAAGGACGAATCAGGCCCATGATCGCGACGATGATCATGACGTTCAGTGGCGTGAGGTGGCCGGTCAGGGCCAGGACCATGATGGTCGATGACAGAATCGTATAGGCCAGACGCATCATGACCAGGAGATCGCGATGACCGATGCGGTCGCCGATCATGCCGAACACGGGCGCGACCAATGTTCCGACGAACTGGAGTGAAGCAAGCACGGTGAGCAGCAGCACCGAGCCGGTCTCCACGATGATGTACCAGCCGAGCACCAGCGTCTCGACCTCGAACGCCCAGGAGGTGAGCAGATCCGATGGCCATTGAAAGCGGTAATTGCGGATGCGGAACGGCGCGAGGGCGGAGGGTCGCGCGGCTGTGCTCAAGACGCGATGGCGCGTGTCACGGCGATTCCCTGGCCCGTGTGGTTTCTTTTCATTTCCGGCAACGTAGGGCCGCCGACGTGCGTGTCAATCAGAGCCGCCGCATGCCGCTCCCGCGCTCAGCTCTTATCTGGTCGCAGCCGGTTTCCGCTCCGCCAGTGCGCTCGCCATCGCCGAGATCAGCGGCCGCATGAAGTACGCTTCATCCGCCGGCGAGACGTCCGTGCGCAGACCGTGCGCGGCGAGTTCACCTGAGACCGCCGGCCCCACCGAGGCGATCAATGTCCGGTCGAGGCCCGCACGCAGCTTCGCTTCGACGCCGTGCGCTTTCGCGGCCTCGACCAGGCGGCGGACCTGGCCGAGATTGGTCAGTGCGATGGAATCGATCCGCCCCTCGGCCATTTCGTCGATGGCGGCGACGATGTTCGCATCCGCTGCCTTGGAATCATAGACATAGGGCAGCACGCTATCGATCTCGGCACCCTGTGCAGCCAGCGCGCCGTTCAAGGCGCCGTGGTCCTTGTCGGGATAGAGCTGGAGGCCGAGGCGTCGTCCTTTCAGGTCGAGCTTGGCCAGCATCTCGAGCACGCCCTCCGTGGTCGGCTTCTCCGTGGTCTGCTGCGCCTCGAGTCCGATCTCGCGCAGCGCCTTGCCGGGCTTCGGGCCGCGGGTGAACTTGCGCGCCTTGGCGAGCGCCGCAATAAGGGCGGCGTCGAGCCCGCGGGTGCGGGCGAGCTTCACGATGCGCCGCAGGCCTTCACCGGTCATCAGCACGAGGTCGTCGAGGGGCTTGTCGATGGCGCGGCGAATCCAGGCCTCTACGGGAGCCGGGTCCGGCGCATCGTGGATGGTGAACATCGGGCACTGCACGACCTCGGCGCCTTGCTCGGCCAGAAGCTTGGAAAACTGCGCCTCCTCGCGGGTTTCCAGAATCAGGATGCGGGTGCCGTTCAAGCGGTCGGCCATGGGATGCTCCGGTGAGAATTCGCAATTGTCCGTTCATCCTGACTCCGCGGTTGGGATTGGCGCAAGGGCGGGGTCGGTGCTAGAGCAGGGCGCAAATCGCTGGATCGTTCCGCTGCACAAACCCTGATCAAGAGCCAAGCCTTGCCCGATCATCAATACGTCCTGACCCTGTCCTGTCCGGATCGCCCCGGCATAGTTTCGGCGGTCTCGACGTTCCTCGCCCACAACGGACAGAACATCCTCGACGCCCAGCAGTTCGACGACGTCGAGACGCAGAAGTTCTTCATGCGGGTCGTGTTCACAGCGGCCGATCTTGCCGTGGAACTGTCGGCGCTCCAGACCGGCTTCGCCGCGATCGCCGAGCGTTTCGGCATGGAGTGGCAGATGCGCGACCGGGCCGCGCATCGCAAGGTGATGCTGTTGGTGTCGAAATCCGATCACTGTCTGGTCGATATCCTCTATCGTTGGCGCACCGGCGAATTGCCGATGATACCGACCGCGATCGTTTCCAACCATCCGCGCGAAGTCTATGCCGGGCTCGATTTCGGCGGCATTCCGTTTCACCACCTGCCTGTCACCAAGAATACCAAGCGCGAGCAGGAGGCCGAGATCGTGGACCTCGTCGCCAAGACGAAGACCGATCTCGTCGTGCTCGCCCGCTACATGCAGATCCTGTCGGACGATCTGTCGGCCAAGCTTTCGGGCCGGTGCATCAACATCCATCATTCGTTCCTGCCTGGCTTCAAGGGCGCAAAACCCTATCACCAGGCGCATGAGCGCGGGGTCAAGCTGATCGGAGCGACCGCGCATTACGTCACGCGCGACCTCGACGAGGGTCCGATCATCGACCAGGACGTCGAGCGCATCAGTCATCGCGACACGCCCGATGATCTCGTCCGCAAGGGCCGCGACATCGAGCGCCGCGTGCTGGCACGGGCGATCCGCTACCATCTCGACGACCGCGTCATCCTCAACGGGCGCAAGACGGTGGTGTTCGTCGACTAGCGAATGGTGGGCGGCGAATAGGGAGTGGAAGCGGGAGAGCGCCTTCTTCGCCACTCCCTATTCGCCATTCGCTTCATTGCCGCCCCGTACCGCCCGGCGCCGCCCCCTTCTGCGCCTGCTCTTCCTTCTCGCGCTCCGCGGCCGGCAGCAGCCGCTTGCGCTCGCGTTCCCTCATGTAGGCGTCGTATTGCGGTGTGCCCGGACGTGGCGGGGCATCGGCGGGCAGGCCGCCGGCCCATTGCGGAACATAGTCGCCCACCCCGGCGGAGAGCTTCTCGTTGACCGTGCCGCAGCCTGCAAGGTTGGGAGCGAGCAGAGCGACCACAGCAGCGATCGAAAGCGAACGGGAACGCATGGACATCTTCCGGGTCGAGCCGATCGGGCGCGTATGGAGGGACGGCGGAAAAGCGCCGGCGCGAACCATAGCTCTCAACAGGTAAAATTGGCCTATTCGAGGGTCAGCGAAGGTGTATACATTAGTGGTATTACAGTAAGCAAATTTCGCTCTTGAAGGGTCGCGATGAGCTGGTACGGTATACATCGCGTATTTCTCGTTCGGTTGGCGTCATCGTTTGGCCGTGCCGGAAGCAGTTGAGATGTCCGGGGCAAATGGCGGGAAGAATCCTCCATCCACTGCGTCGGGCGGCTCGCCTAAGGTGGCGCATCGACATGCCGTGGGCTGATCGGCCCAGCGCATGAAGGCATATTCGTTGACAGGACCATGCCATTTGTACAATCGTACAAATCTTTCTACGCCGCGGTCGAGGCGGGCCACGCGGCTTTCGCCGAATGGTCGCCCAACGTCCGATTGACAACGGGGTTGCAGAGGACGCCATGTGGCCGCACGGCATGGCTTGTCGTTGAGTGAAGCGCGGCAAGGACCGGGCACTCGGTCCGGCTCACAAGAGCAAGGAATGAAGGGGAGGGACATCGGATGTTCGAACGCAGGATTTTTTCACGAAGCGCAGTGATCGCTGCCATCGCGGGCCTCGCGGGCCTCGTGCCTGCCAAGGCCCAGGACAGCGTCAAGATCGGTCTCATCCTGCCGATGACCGGCGGCCAGGCCTCTACCGGCAAGCAGATCGAGAACGCGATCAAGCTCTATATGCAGCAGAAGGGCGACACCGTCGCCGGCAAGAAGATCGAGATCATCGTCAAGGACGACGCTGCGATCCCGGACAAGACCAAGACCGCCGCGCAGGAGCTGATCGTCAACGACAAGGTCAGCTTCATCGCCGGCTTCGGCGTGACGCCGGCTGCTCTCGCCGCGGCGCCACTGGCCACGCAGGCCAAGATTCCGGAGGTCGTGATGGCGGCCGGCACCTCCATCATCACCGAGCGATCGCCCTATATCGTGCGCACCAGCTTCACGCTGGCGCAGTCCTCCACCATCATCGGCGACTGGGCCGTCAAGAACGGCATCAAGAAGGTCGCGACGCTTACTTCGGACTACGCTCCGGGCAATGACGCCCTCAACTTCTTCAAGCAGCATTTCACGGCCGGCGGCGGTGAGGTGGTCGAAGAGGTCAAGGTGCCGCTGCAGAACCCCGACTTTGCCCCGTTCCTCCAGCGCATGAAGGACGCCAAGCCGGACGCGATCTTCGTCTTCGTGCCGGCGGGCCAGGGCGGCAACTTCATGAAGCAATATGCCGAGCGCGGTCTCGACAAGGCCGGTATCAAGGTGATCGGACCGGGTGACGTCACGGACGACGACCTTCTCAACAACATGGGCGATGCCGTGCTCGGCACCGTCACGGCGCATCTCTATTCCGCAGCGCATCCCTCGCAGATGAACAAAGATTTCGTCGCGGCCTACAAGAAGGCCTTCGGAAACCGTCCGGGCTTCATGGCCGTGGGCGGCTATGACGGCATCCACCTGATCTACGAGGCGCTGAAGAAGACGGGCGGTGACACCAACGGCGACAAGCTGATCGAAGCCATGAAGGGACAGAAGTGGGAAAGCCCGCGCGGCCCGATCTCGATCGATCCCGAAACCCGCGACATCGTGCAGAACATCTACATCCGCAAGGTGGAGAAGGTCTACGGCGAACTCTACAACGTTGAAT
>NZ_JAEMSD010000877.1 GCF_016462955.1 Bradyrhizobium sp.
GTGCTGGACGGCGCCGCGGGGATGATCGTCCCGACCGGCGCGGCGCTGGCCAAACGGAGGTCGGTTCGCGCACCCGTGGCGCACGCGGCCTGAGGGATCGTTTTCATAGCGACGACCCGGCCGCACCAAACGGCAACGTTCGGCCGCCTGCGCCAAGCCCGTTGCTTTGGGGTTGCGCAGGCGCCTGAAACGCCCTTTAAACCCCACGAAAATTCCCTTCAGTCGAGGCCCATGACCATGTCCCGTCGCCTGATTTCCACCGGCTCTCCGTTCGAGAAGACCGCCGGCTACAGCCGCGCCGTGATCGACGGCGAGTTCGCCTTCGTGGCGGGAACCACGGGCTACGACTACACCACGATGACGATGCCGGCTGATGTCACGAGCCAGTCACGCAACTGCTTCAAGACCATCGAAGCCGCCCTGAAGGAGGGCGGATTCGAGATGGCAGACATCGTGCGTGCGACCTACTACGTCACCGACGCCAGCGACATCGACGCCCACTTCGCCGTCTGCGGCGAAGTTCTCGGCGACATCAGGCCGGCCGCGACCTTGCTGGTCGTCAGCGCTCTCGCCAAGCCCGAGATGAAGGTCGAGATCGAAGTCACCGCCAAGCGCCGCAGGATCTGACAAGCGCCGCAGCGCCTGACGAGCGCGGCGCCGGATCCACCCACCCTTTGCCTGCCAGCACGTTCCGGAGAAACCATCCCATGAGCCCTCCCTCGCAGATCTACGCGAAGATCACCGGTCCCATCGTCATGGTCGGCTTCGGCTCCATCGGCAAAGGCACGCTGCCGCTGATCGAGCGGCATCTCGACTACGACAAGTCGCGCGTCACCGTGATCGACCCCAAGGACGAGGGCCGGAAGGCACATTGCGAGAAGCACAATGTGCGCTTCATCCAGAAGGCCGTGACCAAGGACAATTATCGCGAATTGCTGTCTCCGCTGCTCACCGAAGGCGGCGGCCAGGGCTTTTGCGTCAATCTGTCGGTCGATACCGGCTCGACCGACATCATGGAGCTCTGCAACGAGCTCGGCGCGCTCTACATCGACACCGTCAACGAGCCCTGGCTCGGCTTCTATTTCGATGCCTCCAAGGGCCCGGAAGCGCGCTCCAATTACGCTCTTCGCGAAGTGACGCTGGCCGCCAAGCGCGCACGCCCGGCGGGCTCGACCACGGCCGTCTCCTGCTGCGGGGCCAATCCCGGCATGGTCTCCTTCTTCGTCAAGCAGGCGCTGCTCAACGTCGCCGCCGATCTGAAGCTCAACGCCCCGAAGCCGAAGACCCGCGGCGAATGGGCGGATCTGATGCGGCAGGCCGGCATCAAGGGCATCCACATCGCCGAGCGCGACACCCAGCGCTCGAAGAAGCCGAAGGAGCCCGACGTCTTCGTCAACACCTGGTCGGTGGAAGGCTTCCTGTCGGAAGGCGTGCAGCCGTCCGAGCTCGGCTGGGGCACCCATGAGAAATGGATGCCGGAGAATGCGCGCACCCACCAAACCGGCTGCGGCGCCGCCATCTATCTGATGCAGCCCGGCGCCAACACGCGCGTGCGCACCTGGTGCCCGACCCGCGGCGCGCAATACGG
>NZ_JAEMSD010000050.1:0-1121 GCF_016462955.1 Bradyrhizobium sp.
AGCCATGACCTACCGCGCGCCGATTTCCGACATGCTGCTGTCGCTCAACCATGGCGCGGGCCTCAAGGCCGCGCTGGAGGCCGGCCATTACGGGGATTTCGACGCCGACCTCGCCGCCGCCGTGCTGGAGGAAGCCGGCAAGTTCGCATCCGACGTGCTGGCGCCGCTGAACAAGGTCGGTGACGAGCACGGCATCAAGCTCGAGGACGGCAAGGTCACGACCGCGCCGGGCTGGCCCGACGCCTACAAGCGCTGGACCGAGGGCGGCTGGAACGCGGTGTCCGGCCCCGAGGATTTCGGCGGCCAGGGACTGCCGCTCGCCATCAACGCCGCCTGCACCGAAATCTGGAGCGCCGCCAACGTCGCCTTCGGCCTCTGCCCGCTGCTGACCGCCTCGGCGATCGAGGCGCTGGAGGCGCATGGCAGCGACGAGCTGAAAAGAATCTATCTCGGAAAGCTCGTCTCCGGCGAGTGGACCGGAACGATGCAACTGACCGAGCCGCAGGCCGGCTCCGACGTCGGCGCGCTGCGCACCCGCGCCGAGAAGCAGGTCGACGGCACCTATCGCATCAAGGGGACGAAGATCTTCATCACCTATGGCGAGCACGACATGACCGACAACATCGTGCATTTCGTGCTGGCGCGCCTGCCCGATGCGCCCGCCGGCACGAAGGGAATTTCGCTGTTCCTGGTGCCGAAGTTCATGGTCAACGCGGACGGCTCGCTGGGACAGCGCAACGACATTTTTGCTTCCGGCGTCGAGCACAAGCTCGGCATGCATGCCTCGCCGACCTGCACCATGACCATGGGCGATCATGGCGGCGCCATCGGCTATCTGATCGGCGAAGAAAATCGCGGCATGCTGTGCATGTTCACGATGATGAACCAGGCCCGCCTCGGCGTCGGCCTCGAGGGCGTCGGCGTCGCCGACCGCGCCTATCAGCAGGCCTTGTCCTATGCGCAGGAGCGCAAGCAGGGCCGCGCAGTCGGAAAGAAGGGCGACGGCTCGGACGCGATCTTCGTCCATCCCGACGTCAAGCGCATGCTGATGCGGATGCGGGCGCAGACCGCCGCGGCACGCACCATCTGCTATGCAACCGCCGTCGCGATCGATGTCTCGA
>NZ_JAEMSD010000050.1:1131-5026 GCF_016462955.1 Bradyrhizobium sp.
GTCTCGACGCGCGCCAGGGATCCCAAGGTGCGCGCAGATGCCGCCGCGCGCGCAGCGCTGCTGACGCCGATGGCCAAGGCCTATTCCACCGACATCGGCAACGAGGTCGCCTATCTCGGCGTGCAAGTGCATGGCGGCATGGGCTTCATCGAGGAGACCGGCGCGGCGCAGCATTATCGCGACGCGCGCATCACCGCCATCTACGAGGGCACCAACGGCATCCAGGCGATCGACCTCGTGACGCGCAAGTTGGCTGCCAATGGCGGCGCCGCGGTATGGACGCTGCTCGACGAGCTCTCGGCAACCGTCAAGCAGGTGGAGGCGTCGAACGATCCCGGCTTCGGCACCACGGGCACCAAGCTGCGCGAGGCGCTGGGGGCGCTCACGCGCACCAGCAAATGGCTGTTGGAGCGCGTCGCCTCCGCGCCAAGCGACGCGCTTGCGGGTGCGACACCCTATCTGCAGCAGTTCGGCGCGACGCTCGGCGGCTGCCTGCTCGCCTCCGAGGCGCTCGCCGCCAAGGCCGAAGGCAACGCGGAGGCTGCGCGCTACGTCGCGCTTGCGCGCTTCTTTGCCGAGAACATCACGGTGCAGGCCGAAGCGCTCGAGCGCACCGTGACGGAGAGCGCGGAATCGGTCGCGGCGGCGGACGCGGTGCTGCTGGGGTAAGGCGTCTCCTCCCCCTAAAGCGCGATGAGATATGGATGAATCGTCATCGCGCTTCAGGGCGCGACGACCTCGCCAACCCCACCGCTGTCATGCCCCGGCTGGTCCGGGGCACCCAGTACGCCACAGCGGATGTCGTGAAAGCGTGCTCTTCAATGCCGGCCTCTGGAATACTGGATCGCCCGATCAAGTCGGGCGATGACACCTGTCGTGTGAGCGGCTACGAAGGTGCGAGGCTCGCTCGCTTCCCCGGCCGCCACAACACGATTCCCGCCGCCACGAGATTGAGCGCGGCGCACAGCGCCAATGCGGAGGTGTAGTTTCCGGTCAAGCTGCGGACGAGACCGACGAGACCGGGGCCGAAGGCGCTGACGATGCCGCTGATCGAGGTGCCCAAGCCCACCGCGGTCGCGAACGCCGAAGCACCGATCTCGCGCTGGATGATCAAGGGCGGGAAAGTGATCATGTTGCCCATCGAGAAGCCGTAGACGGCGCAGCAGGCCAGCAGCACGGCCGGGCTCGTGCTTTGGATAGCCACGAACAGCGCAGCCGCTTGGCTCGTCATCGAAACCGCACAGGCGAGCCGGGCATCGAGCCGGTCGACGAACAGCCCGAGCACGAGGCGACCGACGATCGCCATCGCCGCCATGACGGTGACGGCGAGCCCTGCGGTGGAGCGGCCGATCAGCGGCTCGAGAAACGTCACCTGGTGGACAATGAAACCCATCTGAGCCAGCAGCGCGAGCGCAACCGGCAGCACCATGGTCCAGAACGCCGCGTTGGCGAGCAGCGCCTTGCGCGAGCGAACCGGCGCAGGGGAGGCGGAGGAACGTCCGCCCGTTGCAGGCGCCGTCCCTGCGGGCCAGCCAATGAAGGTGACGACCGCCGGCAGCACCAGCACCATCATCGCGACCGTCGCCGTCAGCATCGCAGAACGGAAGCCGATGCTGCCGGTCAGCGACAGCAACAGCGGAACGAGAATGATGCCGCCGCAAGTCGCGCCGTTGAAGGCAAGGCTGAGCGCGAGGCCGCGCCGCTGCTCGAACCAGGAATTCAGCACGGTCGCGATCACCACCGTGCCCATGCCGGTCCAGCCGACCGACATCAGCGCATAGGCGAGATAGAGTTGCCAGGGCGTCTGCAGCAGCGCCAGGAGCACGGTCGAAGCGCCGAGCGCCGCCAGGCCGCAGAGGATCAGCGCGCGCAGTCCGATGCGTTCGAGCAGATCATCGGTGAAGATGACGAGCACGGAGGTCAGGAGAAAGGAGAAGGTGCTGGCCGCGGAGACCAGCGTGCCCGGCCAGCCGTGAGCGCGCTGCAACTCGGCAAGATAGACGCCCTGGCCATAGAGGCCGAAGCCGAACATGAAGAAGGCCATCAGGAAGCAAGCCAGCACGACGCGCCAGCCGCGATAATATGGAGAGGATTCGTCGATCCGGGGGGAGGCCATCATCAATCGTGACATCTGCCTGAAGGGAACGTGGCCGGATCGTGCCTCACAACCAACGGTTTTTCAAATGAAAGATTGTAGCTGATTGTTGCGCCACGTGGTGGGCCCGGCATTCATCAAGCAGCACGGCTCGTACGATGATGCGATCCTGTGGGGAAAGATGCCGCGGTCGCCCCAAAATGACGACAACAACCTTCGTGAAATCTTTGCGCCGAGCGAATAGTCTCATCCCATGAGACACCTTCTCCGGCTGACTTGCTTCGTTCTCGTTCTCACCAGCACCGTCCCCGCTGCGGCGCAGACCGCCGCACCGGTCGAACTGCGCATTCTCGCGATCAACGATTTCCACGGCAATCTGCGGCCGCCGCCGGGCGGCATCCGCATCAATGACCCCGAAGACAGCTCCAGGAAGGTGATGGTTGCCGCGGGCGGCGCCGAATACATGGCGACGCTGGTGAAGCAGCTGCGCGAGGGGCACAGGAACACGATCTTCGTTGCCGCAGGCGACCTGATCGGCGCCAGCCCGTTCCTGTCGGCGATGTTCCATGACGAGCCTTCGATCGAGTCGCTCTCTATGATGGGGCTCGCGATCAGTTCGGTCGGCAATCACGAATTCGACGAGGGCAAGACCGAGCTTCTGCGCATGCAGAACGGCGGCTGCCATCCCGTCGACGGCTGCCAGGGACCGCATCCCTTCACGGGCGCCAAATTCCGTTACCTCGCGGCCTCAACCGTGGAAACCGCGACCGGCAGAAGCGTGCTGCCGCCCTACGAGATCAGGGAGTTCGACGGCATCCCCGTCGCCTTCATCGGACTGACCCTGAAGGAAACGGCGGGCATCGTCTCACCTGCCGGCATTGCCGGGCTCGAATTCCGCGACGAAGCCGGGACGGTCAACGCGCTCGTGCCGCAGCTGAAGGCGCGCGGCGGCGAGGCCATCGTGGTTCTGATCCACCAGGGCGGCGAGCCCGCCGGCGACTACAACGAATGTCCTGCCATCACGGGGCCGATCGTCGACATCGTCAGGAAATTCGATCGTGCCGTCGACGTCGTCGTCAGCGGCCACACCCACCGCGCCTATGTCTGCGACATCGACGGGCGGCTTGTCACCAGCGGCGACAAATACGGTACGCTGGTGACGGCGATCGACCTCAAGCTCGATCC
Source organism: Bradyrhizobium sp. (assembly GCF_016462955.1). Lineage (GTDB taxonomy): Bacteria > Pseudomonadota > Alphaproteobacteria > Rhizobiales > Xanthobacteraceae > Bradyrhizobium. The sequence goes on from NZ_JAEMSD010000050.1 coordinate 4,412, forward strand.
CGCCACGCGCGACATCGTCGGCGCCAAGGCCGAGAATGTCATCGTCGCCAACGCTTCGCTGGCCAGGGATGCCGAGCAGACCGCTTTGATCGACGCCTATGACAGGCTCTCTGCGCCGATCGCGAGCCGCCCGGCCGGCTCGGTGACGCAGACATTGTCGCGCGTGCCGAACGAGGCCGGCGAAAGCGCGCTCGGTGATGTCGTCGCCGACGCTCAATTGTTCGCGACCCGCGATGCCAAGGATGGCAGAGCTGTCATCGCCCTCACCAATCCCGGCGGCATCCGCAGCGACATCATTCCGAAGGAGAATGGCGCGATCACGTTCGGCGATGTGTTCGCCAGCCAGCCGTTCCGCAACCGCCTGGTCACCATGACGCTGACGGGCAGACAGCTCAAGGACATGCTCGAGCAGCAATGGCTGGACCCGCAGCGGCCGCGAATTCTGCAGGTGTCGAACGGCTTCAGCTATACCTGGGATGCATCAAAGCCATTCGGCGAGCGCGTCAGCCTCGAGAAGATGACCTTGGGCGGCAGGCCGATCGAAGCTGGAAGCGGCTACCGTGTCACGCTCAACGACTACCTCGCCGTCGGCGGCGACGGGTTTAGCGTCGCCAA
>NZ_JAEMSD010000050.1:5036-22357 GCF_016462955.1 Bradyrhizobium sp.
GCAATATGGCGGCTACGACGCCGACGCGCTGTTCGCGTTCTTCCGGGCGCATGGTCCGGTCGGTCCGCTGCCGCTGACCCGCATCCTGCGCGTGAATTGATCCGGATCAAACGGGCCGGAACGGGACCACCCTTTGCCATTCCCGGCCAAGCGCATAGATTGGGTTTTACATTGCGTTTTGGCGCCGGATGCGCCAACGACGTCGAAAGCCCGTTCTTCCGTGAGGCCGACCTGATGAGCACGCTTCTCCTTTCCCACAAGGCCTGCCTCGACCATGTCACGCCGCCGGGACATCCCGAGAGGCCGGATCGCCTGCGCGCGGTGGAGGAAGCCCTGTCGCATGAGCGCTTCCAGTTTCTGGTGCGCGAAGAGGCGCCGGAGGGCGATCTCGATCTCGTCACGCTCTGCCACAACGAGCACTACGTCACCGAGCTGCGCCACATCGCCCCGACCAGCGGGCAGGTCTATATCGACGGCGACACCTCGATGTCGGCGGGCACGTGGGACGCGGTGATGCGCGGCGTCGGCGGCGCGGTGGCGGCGACCGAGGCGGTGATGGCCGGCGAACATCGCAACGCCTTTGTCGCCATCCGCCCGCCCGGCCATCACGCCGAGATCGGCAAGCCGATGGGCTTCTGCTTCTTCGACAACGTCGCCATCGCGGCGCGCCACGCGCAGCGCAAGTACGGCATCAAGCGGGCGGCCATCGTCGATTTCGACGTGCATCACGGCAACGGCACACAGGACATTTTCTGGTCGGACCCGACCGTGATGTACTGCTCGACGCACCAGATGCCGCTATTTCCGGGCACCGGCGCCAAAAGCGAGCGCGGAGATCACGACACGATCGTCAATGCGCCGCTCGCCTCCGAGGACGGCGGCCCGGAATTCCGCTCCGCGTTCGAGAACCTGATCCTGCCGCAGCTCGAGAAATTCAGCCCCGAGCTTCTGATCATCTCCGCCGGCTTCGATGCGCATTATCGCGATCCGCTGGCCTCGCTGAACCTGCGCGCGGACGACTATGCCTGGGTGACGCGCAAGCTGATGGATCTCGCCGACAAGTCCGCAGGCGGCCGCGTTGTGTCGGTGCTCGAGGGCGGCTATGACCTGCAAGGACTGAAAGAATCTGTTACGGCGCATGTCGGCGCCCTGATGGGCGCATGACGCACCCGCCACATTACGCCCGCAAAACCCTGCTTTCTTTCACCTGAAGCGGATCGGGCAATCGGAACCGGATATGGCCGAAAATACTCAAGTCGACGTCTCCAGGCTCACCTTCGAGCGCGCGATCGAGGAACTCGAAACGATCGTGAAGCGTCTCGAGGACGGCAAGGTGCCGCTCGAGGAGTCCGTGACGATCTATGAGCGGGGCGAGGCCCTCAAGCGGCGATGCGAGGAATTGCTGCGTCAGGCGGAAGCGCGCGTCGACAAGATCACCACCGATGCCAGCGGCCAGGCCACCGGCACGGCGCCGCTCGACGTCCAGTAAGGCCGGCGCCCCGGGCTCGCCTTGCCTTTTTCATGATCGGATGCCGTCGATCCGCTGGGGCGGCCCGTCCACTCGGGAACAAGGATGGGAGAAGCTCCTCTCCAGGCTATTCCCCGCCTATGCCCACGCTCCACGGGCAGATACTGCCGTGGAACCGAGCAATATGGATCCCCACTGGGGGCGCGAGGGTTAACCACTCTGGCCCGGCAGTTGCACCTGCATACCCCTAATCGGTCCTGCGGGTTGGCTTTGGCCCAAGCTTTGGTGTAAAGCTGCGCTGAGTGTGGCTTTTTGCAAGCCTTGTGTGGGCGCCGATTGCCGACGACAAGAGCTTCAAATTGCTAATGAAATTGGCTTGGGACGGACGAAGCCGATCTAAGTGACAGGGATCACAGAGACTGAACCGGAGCGCAGCTAAGCTGACCTAAGCTTGAAGACGGGGCTTGCCCCGTGCAGGTGGCTCCGACGGTTGAGGACTCGCGCTGCGCCGATATTGTGCAAACCCATCGCGCACCGGAATGACCTTCCGGCGCTGACAAATTGGAAATCGCCGTGAACGCATACAGTAAGACGCCGCTTCTCGACACCATCCGGACGCCGGAAGACCTTCGCAAGCTCAAGGTCGAGCAGGTTCGTCAGGTCGCTGACGAGCTGCGGCAGGAGACCATCGATGCGGTCTCGGTGACCGGCGGTCACTTCGGCGCCGGTCTCGGCGTGGTCGAGCTTACCACCGCTATCCATTACGTCTTCGACACCCCGCGCGACCGGCTGATCTGGGACGTCGGCCACCAGGCCTATCCGCACAAAATCCTCACCGGCCGGCGCGACCGCATCCGCACGCTGCGCACCGGCGGCGGCCTGTCCGGCTTCACCAAGCGCAGCGAGAGCGACTACGATCCGTTCGGCGCGGCGCATTCCTCGACCTCGATTTCCGCCGGCCTCGGCATGGCCGTGGCGCGCGACCTCGCCGGCGGCAACAACAACGTTATCGCCGTGATCGGTGACGGCGCGATGTCGGCAGGCATGGCCTATGAAGCCATGAACAACGCGGGTGCGATGAACTCGCGCCTGATCGTCATCCTCAACGACAACGACATGTCGATCGCGCCGCCGGTCGGCGCCATGAGCGCCTATCTGTCGCGCCTCTACTCCGGCAAGACCTATCGCACGCTGCGAGAGGCCGCCAAGCAGATCAACCAGCGCCTGCCCAAGGTCATCGCCAACCGCGCCAATCGCGTCGAGGAATATTCGCGCGGCTTCATGATGGACGGCGGCACGCTGTTCGAGGAACTCGGCTTCTACTATGTCGGGCCGATCGACGGCCACAACCTCGACCATCTCCTGCCCGTGCTGAAGAACGTCCGCGACATGGAGACCGGCCCGATCCTGGTCCACGTCGTGACGCAGAAGGGCAAGGGCTACGGCCCGGCGGAAGCCTCCGCCGACAAGTATCACGCCGTCGTCAAGTTCGACGTCGCCACCGGCACGCAGGCCAAGGCCAAGCCGAACGCGCCGGCCTATCAGAACGTGTTCGGCCAGAGCCTCGTCAAGGAAGCGCAGAAGGATGACAAGATCGTCGCCATCACCGCGGCCATGCCGTCGGGCACCGGCGTCGACATCTTCAACAAGGCCTTCCCCGACCGCACCTTCGACGTCGGCATCGCCGAGCAGCACGCAGTGACCTTCGCCGCGGGTCTTGCGACCGAAGGCTACAAGCCGTTCTGCGCAATCTACTCGACCTTCCTGCAGCGCGGCTACGACCAGATCGTGCATGACGTCGCGATCCAGAGCCTGCCGGTCCGCTTCGCCATCGACCGTGCCGGCCTCGTCGGCGCCGACGGCGCGACCCATGCCGGCTCGTTCGACAACGCCTATCTCGGCTGCCTGCCCAACATGGTGATCATGGCGGCGGCGGATGAAGCCGAGCTCGTGCACATGGTGGCGACCCAGGTCGCGATCGACGACCGCCCGAGCTCGCTGCGCTATCCGCGCGGCGAAGGCCGCGGCATCGAGATGCCCGAAGTCGGCATACCGCTCGAGATCGGCAAGGGCCGCATGATCCGCCAGGGCAGCAAGATCGCCCTGCTGTCCTTCGGCACGCGCCTCGCCGAATGCGAGAAGGCCGCCGACGAGCTCGCCGCTCTTGGCCTGTCGACCACGATTGCGGACGCGCGCTTCATGAAGCCGCTCGACACCGAGCTGGTGCTCAAGCTCGCCCGCGACCACGAGATCCTGATCACGATCGAAGAAGGCTCGGTCGGCGGCTTCGGCTCGCATGTCGCGCAGTTCCTGACCGACCAGGGCGCGCTGGACACCGGCATGGTCAAGTTCCGCTCGATGGTCCTGCCCGACGTGTTCCAGGACCACGACACGCCGGCGGCGATGTACGCCCGCGCCGGCCTCGACGCCAAGGGCATCGTCGCCAAGGTGTTCGAAGCGCTCGGCAAGGACGTGAAGGCCGAGACGGTCAAGCTGGCTTGATTGTCGCGGCAGACGCTGAACCGCACCTCTCCCGTAGGGAGAGGTCGGATTGCTCCTGGCGATGCCAAGCATCGTCCAGTGCAATCCGGGTGAGGGGTTCAGGTCCCTCGTGAGAGCGTAACCCCTCACCCGCGCCTGCGGCGCGACTTCTCCCTTTGGGAGAGGTTTGCACCGCCGATTTGGCGGCAACTCCGATGTCTTCTCGATCGATCGTGCCATGAAGATCTATCTGGCAGGCCCCGACGTGTTCCTGCCGGATGCGGTCGAGATCGGCCGGCAGAAGGCTGCGATCTGCGCGGCCCACGGGCTCACCGGCCTCTATCCCCTCGACAACGCAATCGACCTGTCCGCGCCGGATGCTTCGCGGCAGATCTTTTGCGGCAACGAGGCGATGATGGACGCGGCCGATGCCATCATCGCCAACCTCACCCCGTTCCGCGGCGCCGGGGCCGATCCTGGCACCGTCTACGAGCTCGGCTATATGGCCGGGCGCCGCAAGCTCTGCCTGGCCTATTCCAACGATGGCGCGGCCTATGCCGACCGCGTCGCGCGCTTCATGGAGGTCACCTCCGAGAGCGAACGGCTGGTCGACGTCCAGGGGCTGACGGTCGAGGATTTCGGCCTCGTCGACAACCTCATGATGATCCATGCACTGGAGCTGCACGGCTGCCCGCTGGTGACGCCGGCCAAGATGCCGATCGACGCCTGGCGCGATCTCACGGCGTTCGAGACTTGCGTCCGGATGGCGGCCGGGCGATTGGTTGCTACATGAGCGCCGGTCCATCTTGAGAAAGCCGATGCCCCCTGCCCGCAAGCGCGCGGATGTATTGCTGGTCGAGCGCGGCCTGTTCGAGAGCCGGGCACGGGCGCGCGCAGCGATCGAGGCCGGCCTCGTCACGGCCGACGACAAGCAGGTCTCAAAGCCGTCGGAGACGATCGCCGAGAATGCGGTGATCCAGGCCGAGCCCGTGCACCCCTACGTCTCCCGCGGCGGCGTCAAGCTCGCCGGCGCGCTGGAGCGCTATCCCATCGAGATCGAGGACCGTGTCTGCCTCGATGTCGGCGCCTCCACCGGCGGCTTCACCGAGGTGTTGCTGGCGAACGGCGCGAGCCTGGTGTTCGCGATCGACGTCGGCACTAGCCAGTTACATCCCTCGCTGCGCGATCATCCGAAGATCGTGTCGATGGAGGAGACCGACATCCGCAGCTACGAGGGCAAACGCCTGCCGGCGCGGCCCGATGTCGTCGTCATCGATGTCAGCTTCATCTCGCTGAAGACGGTGCTGCCGGTCGCGCTGTCGCTCGCGGCCGCACCGACGAGCCTGCTGGCGCTGATCAAGCCGCAATTCGAGGCTGACAGGAAGCACAACAAGAAGGGCATCATCCGCGACGCCGCCGTGCACCGGCAGATCTGCGACGACATCGCGGCCTTCGCCGTTTCGCTCGGCTGCACCGGCATCGAGGTGTTCCCCTCACCGATTGCGGGCGGCGACGGCAATATCGAATTCTTCCTGGGCGCGCGCCGTGGTTGAGCGTCTGATCATCGATCATGTCGGCCATCGCGGCGACGGGGTCTGCCTCACCACGGGCGATGCGCTCTACGTGCCCTATACGCTCGGCGGCGAGACCGTCGAGGTCGATCGCGTCGTCGGCCACCATCCGGACCGCCGCAAGCTGCTCGCGGTCGATGTCGCAAGCCCCGAACGTATCGCGCCATTCTGTCCGCATTTCGGCGTCTGCGGCGGCTGCGCGATTCAGCACTGGGCGAGCGAGCCGTATCACGCCTGGAAGCGCGGCGTCGTGGTCGAGACGCTGGCCCAGGCCGGCATCGATTGCGAGGTGGCGCCGCTGGTCGATGCCCATGGCGCGGGCCGCCGCCGCATCACGCTGCACGGGCGCTTCGGCACGCATGACATCCTCAAGGTCGGTTTCTCGGCGACGGGCTCGCACGACGTCATACCCATCGATCGATGCCCCATCCTTGATCCCGCACTCGACGGGGCATTGGACGCCGCCTGGGCGCTCGCCGAGCCGCTGACGTCGAAGATGCCGGTGACCAAGCCGCTCGACATCCAGGTCACGGCGACCGCGAACGGCCTCGACGTCGACGTCCGCGGCTCCGGCCCGCTGCCGACGCCGCTGGTCACAGCGCTGTCCCGCGTCGCCGAGCAGTACCGCCTAGCGCGACTGACGCGGCACGGCGAGCTGGTGCTGCAACGCCTGCCGCCGGCGGTGAGGATGGGCCGCGCCGAGGTGATCTTGCCGCCGGGCTCGTTCCTGCAGGCGACGGTGGCGGGCGAGGAGACGCTTGCGGCCCTCGTCACTGAACGCATCGGCAAGGCCAAGGAGGTGCTCGACCTCTTCTGCGGCGTCGGCCCATTCGCTCTGAGGCTCGCCGAAAAGGCGCGCGTCACCGCTTACGACAACGATGCCGGCGCGGTCGCAGCGCTTGCGAAGGCGGCGCGCACGTCCGGCCTGAAGCCGATCAGGGCCGAGCCGCGCGACCTGTTCCGCCGCCCGCTGGTGCCGCAGGAGCTGCGAGACTTCGACGCCGTGGTGTTCGACCCGCCGCGCCAGGGCGCCCAGGCTCAGGCGCTGAAGCTCGCCGCGAGCAAGGTGCCCGTAGTGATCGCGGTATCCTGCAACGCCGCGACCTTTGCGCGCGACGCGCGGCTACTGATCGACGGCGGCTACCGGCTGGAGACGGTGGTGCCGGTCGATCAGTTTCGCCACACGCCGCATGTCGAGCTGGTGGCGCGGCTGGTGCGGTAGGCTCCAAGCTCAATCGAGCGACAACCTTGACACCGGTCAATCGCGCGGCCGTCCCCTTGCGCTAAAAGGGTCGTGCGCGATCGAAGCGGAGCGGACAGGCGTGGCCAACCGGCGACAATTCATGGCGACCGCGCTCGGGCTTTCTGCGGCGGCGATCGGCGGCTCTCCTGCCGCAGCCGCGGCGATGACTTATGACCAGGCGGTCAAATCGTCATGGGCTCCGCTGCGAGCCGCTCCCAGGGATCGCGAGCTCGTCCGCTTTGCGACGTTGGCCGCCAACAGCCACAACACGCAGCCTTGGATCTTCTCCGCCCGCGGCGATGTCATCACGATTGCGCCTGACGTCACGCGGCGCTGTCCGGCCGTCGATCCTGACGATCATCATATCTACGTCAGTCTCGGCTGTGCCGCCGAGAACCTCGTCCTCGCCGCCTCCACGCTGGGCTGGCGCGCCGATCCGGTCGTCGACGGCGATCGCATCGTGATTGCGCTGGAGGAGGCCCTGCCTGCGGCATCGGCACTGGCCGACGCCATTGCGGTCAGGCAATGCACCCGTGCGGCCTATGCCGGCACACCTGCCGCGCCCGGGATCTTGCGCCAGCTCGAGAACGCCTGCCGCGAACCCGGCGTCTCGGCGATCGTGATCACCGAGCGCGCGGCGATGGCAAAAGTCACCGACTACGTGCTCGAGGGCAATTCGGCGCAGATGCACGACAAGGCCTTCATGCGCGAGCTCGTCAGCTGGATCCGTTTCAACGAGGCGGAGGCGCTCGCGACCATGGACGGGCTGTTCGCGCCGGCCTCGGGCAATCCCTCGCTGCCATCGTGGGTGGCGCGGCCGCTTCTGAAGCTGTTCTTCACCGAGAGTGGGGAGAACAAGAAGTATCGCGAGCAGCTCGACAGCTCGGCCGGTGTCGTGGTGCTTGCTGCCGATCGCAGCGACAAGGCGCATTGGATCGCGGTCGGCCGCGCCTGTCAGCGCTTCGGCCTGCAGGCCACGGCACTGGGCCTCAAATACGCGTTCATCAACCAGCCGGTCGAGGTCGCAGCGCTCAGGCCGCAATTTGCAACCTGGCTCGGACTGGGCGATCGACGTCCCGATATCGTGATGCGCTTCGGAACCGGCCCGAACCTGCCGAGGTCGTTGCGGCGCCCGCCGGACCTCGTGATGCAATCCTAACGCCGTAAGCCGCTCAGCGCCGGCGATTCGCCGGGCAGCATGTTCGATCTGATATCGCTGTCCATGCGGCTCGAATCCTGTTGGGCATAGCCGACGCCGAACGACAGGCTGAGATTGGAGGTCGGCTTGAACTCGACACCGGCAAATCCGCCATAGCCGGGCGAGGCGCCGGTGAGCGGCGCCAGCGAGCTGCCGATGCCGTTGCCGTATTTCAGCGTGTCGAAGCCGGCAAAGAAGGTGACTGGCACCCCGCCCGCGCCCTTCATGTGATAGCCGAACTGCGTGCTGTCATAGGAGAGCGTGCTGAAATTGCCGAACGAGCCCGCCTGGTTGAAGCCGCTCAACCCCAGATCGGCGCGTCCGCTGCCGATGAAGAACCCGTTCGCCGAACCCGTACGCCAATCGGCCTCGCCGGCATTTAAGCCGGCGAAGCTGCCATAGGTGTCCGAACTCTGGCCGGCACCGCCGCCAAGGCCGAAGGGCCCGCCGGGGATCCAGTATCTAATCGGCGAAGTTTGCGCATGAGCCGGCTCCCCGCCAAGGCAGAGCACCGCGAGCGCTGCAAGCGCGCATGAACGTACGAGGTCGAACATTCCGCCTACCGTCAAGTATTATGCAAATTATACCCTCCGGACATCATCAATGCCAGCGGAGGGACTGCGCCGGCGTCGCGGCCGCAGGTCCTCGGGGAACCGCGCCTGATGCCGCATGATCCGCTGCTCACCCGCCTGAATTCCGTCCTTGCAGACGTACCCGGCGTTCAAGCCGTCGTGCTTGGCGGCTCCCGCGCCAGGGGCAGCGCGCACGCGGCCTCGGACTACGATATCGGTCTCTATTTCAAGACTGCGATTCCGCTGGACACCGAGCGGGTGCTGGCCGCCGCGAAGAAGGTCGCCGACGATCCCGCCGCCACCACCGCGACTCCGGTCGGCGAATGGGGGCCATGGATCGTCGGCGGCGCGTGGCTGTCGGTGCAAGGCCGCAAGGTCGATCTGCTCTATCGCAACGCCGATGCGGTCGAAGCTGTGATGAAGTCCTGCCAAGCCGGCCTTGTTACGATGGACTACCAGCCCGGCCATCCGCACGGCTTTTGCTCGGCGATCTGGATGGGCGAGATCGCGTATTGCCAGCCGCTGCACGATCCGAACGGCCTGATCGCACGGCTCAAATCCATCGCGCTTCCCTATCCGGAGCCTCTGCGCGATGCGCTCGTCCGGCGCTTTCAATGGGAAGTCCTGTTCAGCATCGAGAACGCCGAGCTTGCAGCCGCCCGCAACGAGCAGACCCACGTTGCGGGCTGCCTCTACAGATCATTCGCCTGCATCGCGCAGGTTCTGTTCGCGCTCAACGAGCGCTATCTGATCAACGAGAAGGGGGCGCTGCAGGAGGCAGCCGGCTTGCCGCTGACCATCCCGCATTTGATGGAGCAGTCCGACCGAACCTGGCAGCTCGTCGGCGATGGCGATTTCGCACAGGCCTGCGCGATCCTGCGGCACCTTGACCGACAATTGAAGGCGCTGACGCGGCCCGGCGGGACACTGCCGTGAAGGGCTATGCGGTCTTGTCGACCGAAGACGACGAATCCGCCGGCGGATATTTCGTCACCGGCACCATGAAGGATTTGCTGCCGACCTGATAGATGACCTTGCCGTTCTGTCCGTCGTCGGTCGCGATCTGCGTCTGCCCGAACATGATGACGTTCTTGTAGACGTAGCCGGTACCCTGGCGGGTGACGCCGTCGGTGGTGACGCTGACCTGCGCCTCCTTGCCGTTGACGGCGAGCACCTTGAAGCTCGCGCTCTTGCCGTTCTCGCTGGAATAGCCGCCCCAGCTTCCCATGAGGCGGCTGTCGGACGCCGGCGGCTGTTGCTTTTCGAGGTTCGCGGTCTGCTTGCCGGCGCCGCCGAAGGAGAACAGCATCACCATGTTCTTGCCGTCCTTGGTGCCGACCGTGACGCCGCCGAAGGTGATGAGCGTGCCCTGAACCTCGGCAAAGCCGCGCTCGGTGCGTCCGTTGTGGGTGTACTCGACCTGCGCCCGCGCACCGCGGATGTTGACGACCTTGAAGCCGACGGGCTGGTTGTTGCCCACCCAATTGCCCTTCCAGTCGCCGAGCAGAGCGCTCTGGCGATACATCCGCTCGTTGGCGGGCGAAATCTGGCTGGTGCTCGATGTGACGATGGCCATTGGATTGCTCGGACGGGCCTGACAAACCCGCTTTCGCTCCCTTGGCAATGTCAGGATGCCGGCTGGAAACGAACAGAAACCATGCGATTAGGGACACGCGCCGGTTAACGGGCGGTTAAGCTCACGCGTCCGTCGTGCGGGCAGAAGGTCTCAGCCGGGGGACGTCAACGCCCCCAGCGGTCGGACCAGATCTTCTCCCCGATCAGGCAGTTGACCCGTGGCTCCTTGTCGGCAACCGGCACCACGGGCCGCTCCGGGGTGCGGCCGGCGATTTCCATCAGCAGCTTGGTGCGGATCGCTTCCTTGAACTTGTCGCGCTCCTTGATCGTGATGACGAAGGAGCCGGGACCTCCGATGACGCAATCCTCGTAGTAGTGATCGAGATTGTCGATATCCATGGTCGAGTAGGACGGCTCCTTGGCCATGATCGGCAGGCCGTTGATGACGATGCCCTTCTCCAGGGCGGCATCGCGCGCCACCGTGACCGGGCCGCCATTGTTGTTGGGGCCGTCGCCGGAAATGTCGATGACGCGGCGCAGGCCGCGATAAGGATCCTCGTCGAACAGCGGCATGGCGAAGTTGATCGCGCCTGATATCGAGGTACGCGACGCACGCCGGATCGGCGTCTTCATGATCTCGGCGGCGACCGCATCCGCCGTCTCCGGTCCGTCGACCAGCCGCCAGGGAATGATGATCTTCTGGTCGCTGGAGGCGGCCCATTCGAAATAGGTCACCGCGATGCGGCCGTTCGGGCCGAGCTTCAGCGCCTGGAGGAACTCCTTCGACTGGATCGCCTGCGCATAGCCTTCGCGCTGGATCGCGAGCTCATCCATGTCCATGGAGTAGGACACGTCGACGGCGAGGATCAGCTCGACATCGACCATCTGCGCGTCCTTGTCGGCCGCGAGCCGCTGCGGTTGCTTTTTCGGTGATTCGAACTTGAGTCCTGGTGCCGCGATGCCCGCGACGTCCCCTCCGGCAAACATGCCGGCCACCAGCACAGCCCCGATCGAGAACAGCAAACGCATCGCAGTCTCCCGTCGTATGACGCGATGGTGACATGCAATCGCCTTGCCGCAAAGCATGAAGATCGCTTGCGCTTCACAATCCAGTGCATCGCTGCTGCCCGTTGCCGTCATTTGGCCATTGCGATGACAAGCGGGAACAAGGTGCGATCACACGCGCAGTCGTTCCGCGGCGGCTCGATGAGCCGAATCCGGAATGACGGCGGCGAACGCGGAGACACCCCCCGCCCACTTGCCCGATGGGATTTCCATGCTAGGTTGGCCGCACAGATGGGGATGGAGTCCCCCGCTAACCGCCCGGCGGTCCACGACCGTAGTGGGCTGATGACTCCTGCTTGAGGAAGGCCATGGTTGGGCCTCGGCCTTGGGCGGGAGCATGGACAAACCCGCCGATGGCGGGTTTTTTGTTGTCTGATGGCGAGCGCCGGCAGACGAAGGCGATGAGAAGGCGAAGACGTGACGACGACCACACCGAGTGCTGCACGTCGCGGGCTGCCCAGGGGGATCTGGGTGCTCGGCTTCGTCTCGATGCTGATGGACATCTCTTCCGAGATGATCCACGCGCTGCTGCCGGTCTATCTCGTCACCGTGCTCGGCGCCTCCACGCTCACGGTCGGCTTCATCGAGGGCGTCGCCGAGGCGACCGCCTCGATCACCAAGATCTTCTCCGGGGCGCTGTCGGACTGGCTCGGCCGCCGCAAGCTGCTCGCCGCGCTCGGCTATGGACTTGCCGCCTTCACCAAGCCGCTGTTCCCGCTCGCGCCAAGCGTCGGATGGCTGGTGGCCGCGCGTTTCATCGACCGCGTCGGCAAGGGCATTCGCGGTGCCCCGCGCGACGCACTGATCGCCGATATCGCCCCCGTTGGGCTGCGCGGCGCGAGCTTCGGCCTGCGGCAATCGCTCGACACCATCGGCGCATTCCTCGGACCGCTCGTCGCAATCGGCCTGATGTGGTGGACAGCCGACGATTTTGCCTTGGTGTTCTGGGTGGCCGTGCTGCCGGCGTTCCTGTCCTTTGGTTTGATCGCCTTCGCGGTGAACGAGCCGGAGCCCGATCCAAGCCGAACACCTGCAAGAAACCCGCTCAATCTCGCCGCCATGCGGCAACTCGGAGCGGTCTATTGGCGTGTCGTGGCGGTCGGAATCGTTTTCACGCTGGCGCGCTTCAGCGAGGCTTTCCTGATTCTGCGCGCGCAGAACATCGGACTGGGTGTGATGTGGGTGCCGGCCGTGCTGGTGCTGATGAACATCGCCTATGCTCTCTCGGCCTATCCGGCCGGCGTGCTGTCGGACCGGATCAACCGGACCGGCCTGCTCGCCCTCGGCCTCGTCTTCCTCGCCGGCGCCGACCTCGCGCTGGCGCTGCTGCCGAGCCTTGCGGGCCTCGCGCTCGGCGTCGTGCTGTGGGGACTGCATATGGGACTGACGCAAGGCCTGCTGTCGGCCATGGTCGCCGATGCTGCCCCACCGAGCCTGCGCGGCACGGCATTCGGCTATTTCAACCTGTTCACCGGGCTTGCCTTGCTGGCCGCCAGCGTGATTGCTGGCGCTTTATGGGACGCCTACGGCCCGGCAGGAACGTTCCTCGCAGGGCTCGGCTTCGCGCTGGTTTCGCTCGTGGGATTGCTTGCGGTCGGCAAGGGCCTGGCGGCAGACAAATGATGCAGATAGCAGACCAGGAGACGGGACGTTGAACATCCAATACATTCTGGCGGTCGCCGCCGGCGGCGCGCTCGGCGCGGTCGTGCGCTATCTCGTTGCAATCGGTTCAGGCCGGATCTTCGGTACCAACTTTCCCTGGGGCACCCTGATCATCAACGTGACCGGGTCATTCCTGATCGGCGCCTTCACCGCGCTGTTCGCGACGCGATGGAACCTGCCGCAGGCTGCCCGGATCTTTTTGACTGTCGGCATCTGCGGCGGATACACGACGTTCTCGACGTTCTCGCTGGATGCCTGGTATCTGATCGAACGCGGCCAGACCGTCGCCTCGGCCCTCTACATGATCGCATCGGTGGTGCTGTCCATCGGCGCGCTGATCGCAGCCTTGCATGTCGTTCGCGCGCTTCCCTAGAGCGCGGTGCATTCCTGCCCATCGGCGGCGGCATGAGCCACCGCACCACGCGTCTTGGAGAAGCCCGGGTGCGTGCAATATGATGAAACGGTGGAACTCATCAGAGCCGGGTTTCTGGAAACGATGAACGACCCCGTCACCAAGCCGAAAACCAGGGCAAAGACCAAGGTCGAGCGGCCGCGGCTGCACAAGGTCATCCTGATCAACGACGACTACACGCCGCGCGAATTCGTCACCATGGTGCTGAAGGCCGAATTCCGCATGACTGAAGATCAGGCCTACAAGGTGATGATCACCGCCCACAAGCTTGGCGCCTGCGTCGTAGCCGTATTCACCAAGGATGTCGCCGAGACCAAAGCGACCCGCGCCACCGACGCCGGCCGTGCCAAGGGCTATCCGCTGCTGTTCACGACAGAGCCGGAGGAGTAGCGCTTCAGCCGGCCATCGCCTGCGCTTCGTCAGCGAGCCCGTACACGCGCTGCGCCTTGGAAAATCCCGCGATCGGAAATTCGCCGAGCTGGTGCCAATCATGGCGGCAGACATTGGCAAAGCCTTCCGATGCGACGACAGTTCGCCCCAGGCGCCCCGTGATCTTCTCCAGCCTTGCGGCGAGATTGACCGCCGGGCCGATGCAGGTGAAGTCGAGGCGGTTGCCGCCGCCGATATTGCCGTAAAGAATGTTGCCGACATGCAGCGCGACGCCGAAGCGGAAGCGCTCGACGATGTCGCCGACCGGAAAGGCGAGCGCCTCGACGCTGGCACGGGACTCGCGCGCCGCTTCCAGCACGTGCGCGCAGACATGGGCGGTATCGCCGACATATTCGTCGATGGGGAATACCGCGAGCAGCCCGTCGCCCATGAACTTCAGCACCTCGCCGCCATGGCCGCGGATCGCGGCCACCTGGCAGTCGAAATATTGGTTGAGAATCTCGACGACGGTCTCGGCCGGCAGCCGGTCCGACAGCGCGGTGAAGCCGCGCAGGTCCGACAGCCAGATCGCCGCCTGCATGGTGTCGTTGTGGCCGCGGCGGATCTGGCCGCCGAGGATGCGCGCGCCAGCGCGATTGCCGACATAGGTGTCAAGCAACATCTCGGCGGTACGACGCATAGTGATGATCTCGCTGATGCGTGCGAGCGGCGCTATGACGGCTCTGATGGCCGCGATGTCGTCGTCGCTGAAGCCATCGGGGTGCCGCGTGATCCAGCTCGTCGCGTGGACGGAGCCGTCGAGAAAGGGCATCGGCACCGCGATATAATCGGTCGCGCCTTCGGCGCGCATGTCTTCGAGGAAAGGAAATCGCTTGCTGTCGGGGTCGCTTGGGCGTCCTCTCACCTCTATCCCCTGCTCGAACACGACGCGCAGCGGGCTGCGGGCAAATTCGGGCGTGTCCAGGATTTCGAAATCGACGCTGCCGACTTCGACTTCCTCGCCGTGCTGCCAGATGAAGTTGCGGCCGAAAACTTCGGGATGCAGCGTGCGGATGAAGAGGCCGAACCGCCACAGCGGCAGGCCGGCCGCGACCAGCCGTTCGCAGAAATCGGCAATCCCTACGGCCGGCTCCTGAGCCGCCCAAGTGCCGTCGATCAGCCAGTTGGAGATGCGCTGGAGCTCGGAGCTGTTCATGGCCGCATTTGTGGACGAAGTTGCAGGGCCGTCAAGCTGCGCGGCGGACTAGTACAGTGACGGCAAGTTCACCTCTCCCCGTCGGGGAGAGGTCGGATTGCACAGCAATCCGGGTGAGGGGCCGCAGCCGACCGTGAGCCTGTAACCCCTCACCCGGATCGCATCTTCGATGCGATCCGACCTCTCCCTACGGGAGAGGTGAAACCCCATCTAGCCACCGAACTTCTCGAGCAGCGCGGGAAACAGCCGGTCCGGCTTGAAGGGCGGCGCGGTGAACCGGATGCCGGTGGCATCGGCGATCGCGTTGCCGAGTGCGGCGGCGACGGGATTGTACGGGCTCTCGCTCATCGATTTGGCCCCCAGCGGCCCGATCGTGTCGGACGTCTCGGCGAAGAACACTTCGGTCCGCGGCACGTCGGCGAAGGAGGGCAGGTGGTAGTCGCGGAACTTCGGATTGCTGACGCGGCCGTTCGCGTCGATCACCATCTCCTCGTAAAGCGCGGCGCCGAGCGCCTGCGCCACCCCGCCTTCGACCTGACCGCGGCACTGCATGGGATTGGCGACGACGCCCGCGTCGGCAGCGTGCACGCTTCTGAGGATCCTGAGCTCGCCCGTGCCCTTGTTCACCGCGACGCGAAAGCCCTGCACGTTGAAGGCGACCGAACGCGGCGTGCCATCCGAATTGCCGGTGCCCATGAGCGGCTGTCCGCGTTCGTGCGCGAGCTTCGCCAGCTCCACGAAGGGCATCCGCCGGACGCCGCTGACGATCGCGTTATCATCGAGCACGCAGCTGCCCACGTCGCACAGCCACGCGGCGGCGGCCGCCGCCTTCAGCTCGGTCGCAAGCTGCATGGCCGCCGCATGCGTGGCCTTGCCCGCCACGAAGGTGCCGGCGCTGCCATAGGCGCCGGTGTCGTGGCCGCCATGGGCGGTGTCGGACTGGCGCAGGCGAATCCTGTCGACGGTGGTCGCAAGCGTCGTTGCCGCGATCTGGCGGTGCACGGTGCTGGTGCCGTTGCCGAACTCGGCCGTGCCGACCGTGAGATCGAAGCCGCCGTCGTCGTTGAGCGCGATCACGGCGTCGGCGAAGTGGCCGGCCGGCGGCACCGTGTCGATCATGGTCAGCGCGATGCCTTCGCCGACCAGCCATTCCGGCGAAAGCTTCGGCTGCAGGCCATCCGCTTGCATCGCGCGCTCGACGAGGTCGAGGCATTGGTCGAGCCCATAGGAGCCGTAGAGCACGTCGTGATAGTCGGACGGCGGCGGCGACAGCATGGGATCGCCGGGCCTGACGACGTTGCGCCGGCGCATCTCGTAGGGACTGATGCCGAGTTGCCTGGCCAGCTCATCGATCGCGGCCTCCACGGCGATCAAGGCCTGCGGCAGGCCATAGCCGCGAAACGCGCCCGCCGGCACCGTGTTGGTGTAGACGGCGTAGCCGTCCACCCGCTTGTTCGGGCAATTGTAGACACCGAGGGACTCCGACAGAGCGTGGAACATCACGGGGCCGGCATGATTGCCGTAGGCGCCGGTGTTGGACAGCACGTCGAGCTGGAGCGCGGTGAGCTTGCCGTCGCTATCGGCGCCGGCCTTGATGTGAATCCGCATCGGATGCCGCGTCGAGGTCGCGATGAATTGCTCCTCGCGGGTCAGCTCCAGCTTGACGGGGCGCCCTGTCCTGAGCGCGGCCAGCGCCAGAACGTCCTCGACGAACAGCTCCTGCTTGCCGCCGAAGCCGCCGCCGACGCGTTCGCAGAACACGCGGACCTTGTCCATGGGAAGATCGAAGATGCCCGACAGCGTGCGCCGGGTCAGGAACGGCACCTGCGTCGAGGAGCGGACGTTGAGCACGCCGGCATCGTCGAGCCAGGCAAGGCCGCCATGGGTCTCCAGCGCCGCATGCTGCACCCGGTGACTGCTGAACGTGCCCTCGAAGGTGACGGCAGACGTGGCGAGGGCCGCCGCGACATCGCCGAACTGCCCATGCCTCTCCGCGGCGAGATTGCGCTGCGCATTGGCGACACGGTCGGCGGTGGTCCGGCCGGGATGAATGATCGGCGCACCCGGCGCCATCGCCTGCTCGGGATCGATCAGCGCCGGAAGGATCTCGTAACTGACCTTCAGCCTGCGGCAGGCCTCCTCGGCGGCGGCCTCGGTCTCGGCAACGACCGCGGCAACCTTCTGACCAATGAAGCGGACGACGTCATCGAGGATTCGGGTGTCCTCCGGGTCCATCCAATCTTTCTCGTGCCGCGCCGTCGACATCAGGATCGACGGTGCATCCTCATGCGTCAGCACCGCGTGCACGCCGGGAACGCGAAGCGCGTCCGATCTGTCGATCGCGACGATCCTGGCGTGGGCGTGGGGCGAGCGGAGCAGCTTGATATGCAGCAGGCCGTCGATCGCCGTGTCGAAGGTGTAGCGTGCCTTGCCGCGCACGATGTCGGGACCTGCGGGTGCCGGCAGGCTGCGGCCGAAGGCGGCGCCGG
>NZ_JAEMSD010000434.1 GCF_016462955.1 Bradyrhizobium sp.
TCCGAATACTACCAGAGCCGCGGCATCGAGCTTGGTGAGCTCAGGCCGGTGAAGGGCGTCAAGAAAGCGGCGCTCGCCGGCACCATCACGCTGGCGCCGCCCTCTGCGACATCGGATCTGTGGACGCGGCGCTTTCCTGATCCGGTCACCGCGTTCGCCTCGGGCTGGATGCGTGTACGCGCTCGCGCGCGGCAGCGCGGGGTCGAGCTGCCCCTGGTGATCTCCGACCATGCCGACTGGGACGGCCTCATCGCGACCATCACGGCGACCGGCGCCGGCGAGATCTGGGTCACGCACGGCCAGGAGGATGCGCTGGTGCATTGGTGCCGGAGCAAGGGCCTGAAAGCGCAGCCGCTCGATCTCGTCGGCTATGGCGATGAGGAAGAGGGCGAGGCCCAGCTTCAAGGCGAGGGCGAGGCATGAACCGCTTCGCCGAACTCCTGGACCGGCTCGCCTACGAGCCCGGCCGCAACAACAAGCTGCGCCTGATCACCGGCTATTTCCGCGAGACCGGCGATCCCGACCGCGGCTACGCGTTGGCCGCGCTGACCGGGGCGCTCAGCTTCAAGCACGCCAAGCCCGCGCTGATCCGCGATCTCATCGCATCGCGCACGGACGAGGTGCTGTTCGGTTTGAGCTACGACTATGTCGGCGACCTCTCCGAGACGGTGGCGCTGATGTGGCCGAAGACGGCGCTCGCCGCCCACAACAACCCACCGCCCCCGACGCTCACCGAGGTCGTCACGACGCTGCGCACGCTCGGCAAGAGCGAGCTGCCGAGGCAGCTCGAGCGCTGGCTCGACGAGCTCGACGAGACCGGTCGCTGGGCGCTCTTGAAGCTCGTCACCGGCGTACTGCGCATCGGCATTTCCGCGCGCCTCGCCAAGACCGCGGCCGCCGCGCTCGGCGACAAGGACCCGCATGAGGTCGAGCTGATCTGGCCTGGCCTTGCACCGCCCTATCTCGAGCTGTTCGCTTGGCTGGAGGGGCGCGCAGACAAGCCGATCAATCGCGACCCCGCGCCGTTCCGTCCCGTGATGCTCGCGCATGCGATCGAGAACAGCGATTTCGCCGCGCTCGATCCCGCCGACTACATCGCCGAATGGAAATGGGACGGCATCCGCGTGCAGGCGGTGGCGGGCCGCGACGAGCGCGGGCACATCACGGCGCGGCTCTATTCGCGCACCGGCGAGGACATCACGGGGAGCTTTCCGGATCTCGTGCCGTCGCTGCGCCTGCCCGGCGCGATCGACGGCGAGCTTCTGATCCTGCGCGAGGGCCGCGTGCAGAGTTTCAACGTCCTGCAGCAGCGGCTCAATCGCAAGGTCGTTTCCCCGAAGCTGATCAAGGAGTTTCCCATTCACTTGCGCGCCTACGATCTGCTCGGCGACGACGAGAACGATCTGCGCGAGCTGCCTTTTGCCGAGCGGCGCGAGCGGCTGGAAATCTTCATCAGAAAGCTCGACGATCCCCGCATCGATCTGTCGCCCACCATTGCCTTCACGAGCTGGGAGGCGCTGACCGCCGTGCGCGCGGATCCCGCGAGCGCCGGCGCCGGCGAGGATGCGGATGCCGTCGAGGGCGTCATGCTGAAGCGGCGCGATGCGCCTTATTTGCCGGGGCGGCCGAAGGGCCAGTGGTGGAAGTGGAAGCGCGACCCGCACATCATCGACGCCGTGCTGATGTACGCACAGCGCGGCCACGGCAAGCGCTCGTCCTACTATTCCGACTACACCTTCGGTGTCTGGACCGCGGGCGATAGCGGCGACGAGCTGGTGCCGGTCGGCAAGGCGTATTTCGGCTTCACCGACGAGGAGCTGTTGCAGATCGACCGTTTCGTCCGTCGCAACACCACGGAAAAGTTCGGCCCGGTTCGCCATGTCGTTCACGAGCCGGACCAGGGGCTGGTGCTGGAGGTCGCCTTCGAGGGCCTGCAGCGCTCGCCGCGCCACAAGTCCGGCGTCGCCATGCGCTTCCCCCGCATCAGCCGCCTGCGCTGGGACAAGCCGCCACGGGAAGCAGACAGGCTGGAAACGCTGGAGAAGATGTTGAGGGCGCAAGCGGCGGAGATCGAAATGTGAAGCGGTCGGTCTCTCCGCGACAGCAGTGCGCTCCTCTCCCGCCAGCACGCTTGTCCGAATTAAACTCCGGTAACCCGATTGACGGCCCCTTGCGGGTTCCCCATGTCCCTCGCCGTGCCTATAATGGGCTCGAATCCGCTTCGGGAGTTTGCGATGGTCCAAGACGTCAGAGATTTGCCGGCCGGCCGCAGCGACGGCCTGAACCGCTTTCTCGGCGGCTCGCCGCTGGCCGTCGCGTTCCGCTTGGTCCTGCTCTCGATCCTGGTCGGCGTCGTGCTGGCGGCGATCGGGTTCGATCCCTGGAACATCCTCTACAGCATCCGCCTGCTGTTCCAGCGTCTCTGGGATCTCGGCTTCGACACCGTGAACTGGCTGTGGCGCTACTTCCTGCTCGGCGCGGTCATCGTGATCCCGATCTGGCTGCTGTCGCGCGTGTTCGGCGCGCCGCGCGGCCGGTGAGGATTCGGGAGCTCGCGGCCGATGCAATTGCGTTTCGTCGGCTGCGGTGATGCCTTCGGCTCCGGCGGCAGGCTCAACACCTGCTTCCACGTCTCCGGGCGCGAGGCCAGCTTCCTGATTGATTGCGGCGCGTCGGCGCTGCCGGCGCTGAAGCGTCTGGAGATCGCTTGCGACGAGATCGATCTCGTCCTCATCACGCATTTCCACGGCGACCATTTCGCCGGGCTGCCGTTCCTCCTGCTCGACGCGCAATTCTCGCGGCGGACGCGGCCGCTCACGATCGCGGGCCCGCAAGGCATCGAGCGGCGGCTGCGCGAGGTGATGGAGGCGCTATTCGAGCACGCCTCGAAGACCAGGCAGCGCTTCGAGCTTGATGTCGTCGAACTCGCCCCCGGGCAGAGCCGGATCTTCGGCGCGGTGACGGTGACGCCCTATCCGGTGGTGCACGGCGAATCCGGCGGACCTTTCCTGGCCTACCGCGTCGAGGCCGGGGGTCGCACGCTCGCCTACAGCGCCGATACCGAATGGACGGAGACGCTCATTCCGCTGGCGCATGGCGCGGACCTTTTCATTGCCGAGGCCTATATGTACGAGAAGGTCGTCAAGAACCATCTCAGCCTGAAGACCTTGGAACAGCACTTGCCAGCAATCGGCGCAAAACGGCTCGTCCTCACCCATATGAGCGACGACATGCTGTCGCGCCTGGGTGAGGTCGAGCACCTCGCCGCCGAAGATGGCATGGTGATCGTGTTCTGACATGCACGCGCCGGTTCATCCCAGGATCAGCTCCCGACAAGTGTTCGCCATTGCCGGACCGGCCATGGTCGCGAACCTGACTACGCCGCTGATCGGCGTGGTCTCGACCACCGCGATCGGACGGCTCGATGATGCCGCGCTGCTCGGCGGCGTCGCGATGGCCTCGATCATCTTCGATTGCCTGTTCTGGCTGTTCGGCTTCCTGCGCATGAGCACGCTGGCGTTTACCGCGCAGGCGCTCGGTGCCGGCGAGACGCGGGAGCAGACCGTGATCCTGGTGCGCGGCTTCATCGTCGCCGGCCTGATCGGGCTCGCGCTGATCGTGCTGCAACTTCCGCTCGCCGGCGTGCTGTTCGACCTGATGGGTGGCAGCGACGGCGTGACGCGGGCCGCCAAGACCTACTTCATGATCCGGATCTGGTCCTCGCCGTTCGCGTTCGCCAACTACGTCATCCTCGGCTGGCTGGTGGGACAAGGCCGTGCCAATCCGGCGCTTGCGCTGCAGGTCGTCATCAACCTCGTCAACATGGCGGCGACGATTTTGCTGGTGCTGGTCTATGACACCGGCATCGCCGGCGCAGCGATCGCCGCGCTGCTGTCGGAGACATCAGGCTTCGTCCTCGGCCTGATCGTGTGCCGACGCTTCGCCGCCGGTGGCTTCGCCGTCCCCCGTGCAACGCTGTTCGACCGCGAAAAGCTGATGCGGCTGCTGGCGGTGAACACCGATATCCTGATCCGCACCGCGGCGCTGATCGCCGTGTTCCTGTTCTTCACCGCCAAGGGCGCGCGCGCCGGCGACGTGACGCTGGCGGCGAACTCGGTTCTCAACAATTTCCTGCTGGTCAGCGCCTTCTTCCTCGACGGCATCGGCAACGCGGCCCAGCAACTCTGCGGCCGCACGCTGGGGGCACGCGACGCAAAAGGTTTCCTGGATTCCACCCGACTGGTGCTGCTGTGGGGACTCGGCTTCGCGATGGTCGTCTCGGTGCTGTTCGCGCTCTTCGGTCCCAACCTGATCAATGTCATGACGGCCAGCGAGGACGTTCGTCGCGCCGCGCGCGAGTTCCTGCCGTTCATCGTGCTGGCGCCGATCCCCGGCGTGTTCGCGTTCGGCTTCGACGGCATCTATGTGGGCGCCACCTGGGCGCGCGAGATGCGCAATCTGATGCTGGCCTCGCTCGCGATCTTCTTCGGCGTCTGGCTGGCGCTGCAATCCCTCGGCAACACCGGGCTGTGGTGCGCGCTGATCGCGTTCTACGTCGCGCGCGGTGGCTTGCAGGGTGCGAGATACCAGGCGCTGTATCGGGCGACGTTCTCGAGACCGTAGGCGAGCGCTGCGAGGAAATGTTCATGTGCCGGACGCGCTGCAGCGTGAAACGCTGCTGCGCAGAGCCGGGACCCAGAGCGCCGCCACATGGGCCCCGGCTCTGTAGCGCACCACGCCGAAGTCGGCGCGCTGCGCTGCGTCCGGGGCACTGGAAGGGCCTCACACCCCCGGCCAGTCTTCCGCGGTCAGCGTCGCCGCATCGGCGCCGACGATCTCGGACAGCGAATCCCGCCCGGTGCGGAGCAGCGTCGAGGTGAGGTCGCGCTTGATCTCGTCGACGAGACCGAGGCCCTTGTACACCAGCGACGAATAGAGCTGGATCAGGCTGGCGCCGGCGCGGATCTTGGTCAGCGCGGCGCCACCGGAGTCCACGCCGCCGACGCCGATCAACGGGAACGCGCCCTCGACACGGACATAGGTCTCAGCGACCATGCGCGTCGACAGACGGAACAGCGGCCGCCCGGACAGGCCGCCTTGCTCCTTCGCCCGGGTCTGCTCCCGCAGCGTGCTCGGCCGCGCGATCGTAGTGTTGGACACGATCATGCCGTCGACGCGGCGCGAGCGCGCGACTTGCACGACGTCGTCAAGCTGGGCGAGGCTGAGATCCGGAGCGATCTTGAGCAATACCGGCGTGTCGCCGGCCTTCTGCCTGACGCGCTCGCGCGCGTCGATCACGCGCGCGAGGAGCTCGTCGAGCAGCGCGCCCTCCTGAAGATTGCGCAGGCCGGGCGTGTTCGGCGAGGAGACGTTGACGGTGAAATAGCTCGCCACCGGCGCGAAGGTCTCGATCAGCTTGACGTAATCGGCGACGCGATCGGGCGAATCCTTGTTGGCGCCGACATTGACGCCGACGATGCCGCCGTGCTGCGCCCGCGCAGCGAGCCGGCGCAGTGCGACGTCCGCGCCGTCGTTGTTGAAGCCCATGCGGTTGATGATCGCCTCGTCGCGTTCGAGCCGGAACAGCCGCGGCCGCGGGTTGCCTTCTTGCGGCTTCGGCGTCACCGAGCCGATCTCGACGAAGCCGAAGCCGAGCCGCAGCAGCGCGTCCGGCACCTCGGCGCTCTTGTCGAAGCCGGCCGCCATGCCGATGGGATTGGGAAAGTTGAGCCCGAAGGCGCGCACCGCGAGCTTGGGGTCATCGGCGCGCGGCTTGGTCGGCGGCAGGAAGCGCAGGCCCTGGATCGCGAGGCGATGGGCGTCCTCGGGGTCGAGCCAGCGCAGCACCGGCAGCGAAAAGGCGTCGAACGCGCGGATCACGGAGCCAGCTC